>CAZAYA010000001.1:0-60588 GCA_964489175.1 uncultured Flavobacteriales bacterium
GCGAGAACGACCTGATCGACTTCCGCCTCTTCAACATCGGCTTCGTGTTCCAGTCGTTCAACCTCATCCCCGTCCTTACCGCCCAAGAGAACGTGGAGTTCATCATGCTCATGCAGAAATGGCCCAAAGAAAAGCGGGAAAAAAGGGCTCTGGAACTTCTGGAGGCCGTTGGGCTGAAAGATCGTATCCACAACCGGCCCAATGAGCTTTCCGGCGGACAACAACAGCGGGTGGCCGTGGCCCGTGCCCTGGCTTCCAAACCGGCGTTCGTCCTGGCCGATGAACCTACGGCCAACCTGGATTCCAAATCCAGCACTGACCTGCTGGACATCATGGCCAACCTCAACCGCGAAGAAGGGGTTACCTTCATCTTCTCCACCCACGACCAACGGGTGATCGACCGTGCCCGCCGGGTAGTAACGCTCGAGGACGGCAAGATCGTTTCCGACGAACAACGCGAACCGGCTGCTGCTACCCACTGATGGGCCCTTTACTCAGGCATAGTGTCATCCTTCTGCTGGCCATGCTGCTCCCCTGGCCAGCTTTGGCCCAGGAAGAGGAAGGTCGGACGTTCAACGACATCTTCGAGCTCAAAGGCTACATCAAGCACATGAACGTGGGCTCCTGGACAGAGGACAACATCGGGCTGCTCCAGAACCAGAACTTCTTCCACAACCGGCTTAACTTCCGCGCCTATCCCATCGAAGAACTCACCCTGGCCGTGGAAGCCCGGAATCGTTTGTTCTACGGCGAAGCTGTTTCCCGGGACCGGCATTTCGGGGACCGTATCCTCGGGCAATACCCGCAACGCTTCGACATGGAAGACCTGTTGGTGAACGAACCCTCGCTGGTCCTGATCTCCAAGATCGACCGGGCTTACCTCCGGTTCAGCAAAGGGAAGTTCGATATCACCGCCGGCCGGCAACGCATCAACTGGGGCCTCAACCTGGTATGGAACCCCAACGACCTGTTCAATGCGTATTCTTTCTTTGATTTCGACTACGAAGAACGCCCGGGCAGCGACGCTATCCGCATCCAGTATTTCCCGAAGATGATGACCTCTCTGGACCTGGCCGTTCGCCCCGGAGAGGACGAGGACGATTGGGTGGCCGCTCTGAAATACAAGTTCAATAAATTCAACTACGACTTCCAGGTCCTCGGCGGCCAGTACTATACCGACTACGCTCTGGGCCTTGGCTGGGCCGGGAACATCAAGAACGCCGGCTTCAAGGGGGAAGCCACTTATTTCCACCCGCGCGATAACTGGCAGGACACCTTAGGAGCGATCAGCGCTGCCCTTACCTACGATTACGTCTTTCCCAACTCCCTCTACCTGGCCGGTTCGGTCTTGTGGAACTCGGAAGGAACGGACAGTCCCCCGCAATACCCAAGGAACTTCTTCACCGGTCGTCAACTCACGGCCAAGACCCTCATGCCCACGGAATTCTCCATCATGGGTCAGGTCTCCGGCAACATCACGCCCATCCTGAAGGGCAGCTTCTCTCCCATCTGGTCGCCCGGCAGCAATGCCCTCTTCTTCATGCCCTCCCTCACCTATTCCATCAAAGAGAACTGGGACCTCTCCCTCTTCGGGCAAACCTTCTTCATCGAAACCCAACAGGAGTTCCGGAATCTGGGGAACGGGGTTTTCCTAAGGTTGCAGTGGAGTTTTTGAGGTGGGGGAAATGCCAAATGGCAGATGCCAAAGGGGAGCCCTTTCTGGCATCTGCCATTTCCCATCTGCCTGGCCTTTCCTCCTTCATTGCAGCCTCCTCCCAAAAGGACAACCTGGCTGAAAAACTTAATCCAACAAAACCTCCACATCCTCCATCAACCGCCCCACATCCTCATCCGAGGTGCCATCATAAAAGCCACGGAGGCGGCCCTGAGGGTCGACGAGGATCAGGTTCTCGGTGTGGATGAAATCGGATTTGCCGCCATCGCCTTCTGACTTGACCGCAAAATAGGACTGCCGCGCCATGCGGTAGATCTCTTGTTTGGAACCGGTAACAAAAGACCATTTGGAAGGATCCGCCCCGAATTGCTGTGCATATTGATTCAGCACCGGCACGGAGTCGTAAGAGGGATCAACGGTGTGGGAAAGGAACTGCACGCGGTCGTTGTCTTCGTATTCCTCCACCACTTCGTGCACATGGCTGTTCATTTCCGGACAAATGCCCTGGCAGGTGGTGAAAAAGAAGTTGACCACGGTGACCTTGTCTTTCAGATAGTCGCGCGTCAGCGTATCCCCTTCCTGATTCACGAAGGAGAATTCCTTGATGGTATGTCCGCTGGACACGTCCTGCATCGTGGAGTCGACCAACTCCGGGTTCAACTCCGAGGGTGAATAGACGGGCAATTCCCGGCCTTCCTTGATGGTCTGGTAACCGAACCAAATGGCCACGAAGGCAACGATGGCGAAAAGGCCGATCCGGATGGCAAGTGCTTTTCCTTGTGGCATGGGCATGGGACAAAGATAAGGATGGGGAGAGCATGAGGACACCCGGAACCGGAATCCTGAGAAAACATAGATTTGTGAGGCATGATCCGCACTACCATGAAAAGAACCACCCTATTCCTGCTCTCCCTTTTCCTGATCACAGGAGTCCAGGCACAGAAGATGCAGCTCGATGCCGCCGAGATCCGGCAGGAGCTCAAGAAACTGAACACTGTCGGCAGCGTACTCTACCTGGCCGCTCACCCGGATGATGAGAACACCAGCGTGATCGGTTATATGGTGAACGAAAAGCACCTGCGCACCGGCTATTTGTCGCTCACCCGTGGTGACGGGGGCCAGAACCTGATCGGTCCGGAAAAAGGGCCGCTCCTCGGCGTGCTACGCACCCAGGAGCTCCTGGAAGCCCGGAAGGTGGACGGCGGCGAACAATACTTCAGCCGGGCCATCGATTTCGGATATTCCAAAACGGCCGAGGAGACCTTCAACATCTGGAACAAGGAACGCATCCTGAGCGATGTGGTCCGGGTGATCCGCAAATTCCGACCGGACATCATCATTACCCGTTTCCCTTCCAATGGTTACAAAGGAGGACACGGGCATCATACCGGTTCCGCCATTCTGGCCGATGAGGCTTTTCAAATGGCCGGCGATCCCGAAGCCTTCCCGGAGCAATTGAAGACCCTGGAACCCTGGCAACCGAAACGCCTTTTGTTCAACACCAGCACCTGGTGGGACAAGGAATTGCCCGAAAAAGCTCCCAAGGATGACGAACTCGTAGAGACCGACCTCGGCGGCTACAATTTCCTGCTGGGGAAGTCCTATACCCAGATCGCTGCCGAAAGCCGTAGCATGCACAAATGCCAGGGATTCGGGGTCTCCCGCCGGAGGGGGGAGGACTTCGAGTATTTCCGCTACCTCAAAGGGAAGGAATTCGACGGGGAAGCCCTGCTTGGCGGACTCGACCTCTCCTGGTCGCGGCTGGAAGGGGGAGAAGCCATCGGCCAAAAGGTGCAAAAGGTGCTGGACGAATACGACCTTGACGACCCTTCCCGGATCGTTCCCGGCCTGGTAGAACTGCACCAGGCGGTCATGAAGCTCGATGATGAACACTGGAAACAATACAAGCTCGGGCAGATCGAACAACTGATCCTGGCCTGCACGGGCACCCAACTGGAAGCCACAGCAGCCCGGGAAAGCGCTTCGCCGGGAGACGAGGTCGAGATCACGGCCCAGGCCGTCAACGGCTCCAACTTCCCGCTCGAACTGAAGCAGGTCAACATCGCCGGCGATCTGACGAACCTGGACAGCATACTCCCCTACGAGCGCTATGTGAAACACACGGCAAAGGTCACCCTCCCGGCCAACCTCCCCTACACCACCCCCTATTGGTTGCAAAAACCACCCCGGAAAGGGACTTATCACATTCCGAAAAAGCACACTTCACTTATCGGCGAAGCCCAGGCCCCGCCCAAAGTAGGAGCCACGTTCACCCTGGAAGCCGATGGGCATCCCTTTTCGGTATCCATTCCCGTGGAATACGAATGGACCAGCGAGGTGGAAGGCGAGATCCGCGAGCCTTTCTCGCTCGTGCCGGAAGTGACCTGCTCCTTCGACAGCAAGGTCTACGTCTTCGCCCGGGCAGAACCACAGGAGGTCACGGTGAACTTCAGGGGCTGGAAGGACAGCCTCCGGGGCGAACTTTCCCTGGAGGTCCCGGAAAACTGGAGCGTTCAGCCTTCTTCGGCAGGCTTTCAACTGGACCGGGCCGGAGCTGCGGAAAGCATCACTTTTACCGTCACACCCCCGGAAAATACCGCCCAGGGCACTGTGAAACCGGTCGTGAAAGTGGGCGACAAAAGGCTGAGCCATGCCCTCGACAAGGTGAACTACCCCCACATCGATGAGCAGACGATCGTTCGCCAGGCCGGCGCCGACCTGGTCCGCCGCAACATCCGTACCCGCGGCAAGAGCATCGGCTACATCATGGGTTCGGGCGATGAAGTGCCCCAGGCCCTCCGGCAAATGGGCTACGAGGTGACGGAACTCGACCCGGGAAAACTGCAGGCAGAAGCGCTGCAAAAGTTCGATGCTGTGATCGTCGGGGTCAGAGGATTCAACGTGAACGAAGTCCTGGCCCACAAAAACGAGGAGCTGTTCGAATATGCCAAACAAGGCGGCCATGTAGTGGTCCAGTACAACAAGGATGAAGAGGACCTCGTCACCCAGGAAGTCGCCCCCTACTCCCTGCGCATCGCTTACGACCGCGTGACCGTAGAGACCGCTCCCGCCACACTGCTGGATGAAGAGCACCCCCTGCTGAACAGCCCGAACCCGATCGGCCAGGAGGATTTCGAGGGCTGGGTACAGGAACGGGGGTTGTACTTCCCCGATCAGTGGGATGATGCCTTCACCCCCCTGATCAGCTGGCACGACCCGGGCGAAAAGCCCAAAAAAGGAGGGCTTCTCGTTGCTGAACACGGCAAAGGAAGCTACATCTACACCGGCATCGCTTTCTTCCGGCAATTGCCGGCAGGCGTACCCGGTGCTTTCGAACTCTTCGCCAACATCGTTTCCTATGGCATCGACGAAAAACCCTGAGGGCGACAACAGCCTTCCCGACGTTGACGAGGAGATCGGGCCACCGCCCATCTTCTCCACCTGGAGCAAGCTGTACGCTTTTGTGCTCGCCGTGCTGGTGCTGGAGATCGTATTGTTCTACCTCTTCACCCTGGCGTACGCATGAGCACGTGGGACTGGATCGTGATGCTGGGCACGTTGTTCTTCATCGTGGCCTATGGCACCTGGAAGACGCGGGGCAGCCGCAACATCGAAGGCTTCCTGAAGGGCGACAACAGCATGAAGTGGTGGACCATCGGCCTGTCGGTGATGGCCACCCAGGCCAGCGCCATCACCTTCCTTTCCACACCCGGTCAGGCCTACACCGACGGCATGCGCTTCGTGCAGTTCTACTTCGGCCTGCCCATCGCCATGGTGATCATCTCGGCCGTGTTCATTCCGCTCTATTACCGGCTGAAGGTCTACACGGCCTATGAATTCCTGGAGTCGCGCTTCGACCTCAAGACGCGCTTGCTCACCGCCGGACTGTTCCTGCTGCAGCGCGGACTGGCCGCCGGTATCACCATCTATGCCCCGGCGATCATCTTATCGCAGTTGCTGGGGTGGTCGCTGAACTTCACCATCCTGTTCATCGGCTTGCTGGTGATCATCTACACTGCATCGGGTGGCACCAAGGCCGTGAGCCAGACCCACAAGCAGCAGATGGCCGTGATCTTCACCGGCCTGTTCATCGCTTTCGGCATGCTGGTCTGGTATCTCAGCACCCACCTTTCCTTTTTCGAAGGACTGGAAGTGGCCGGCAAAATGGGCAAGCTGAACGTTATCAACCTCGAGTTCGATCCGTCGGACCGCTACAACATCTGGTCCGGTATCATCGGGGGCCTGTTCCTACAGCTTTCTTACTTCGGCACCGACCAAAGTCAAGTACAGCGTTACCTGGCCGGCACTTCGGTGAAGGAAAGCCGGCTGGGCCTGATGTTCAACGGCCTTCTGAAGATCCCTATGCAATTCTTCATCCTGCTGCTGGGGGTGATGGTCTTTCTCTTCTACCAGTACACGGAACCCCCGCTGACCTTCAACGACGTGAACCGGGAGAAGGTGGTGAATTCCGAAAAGGCCGGTGAATACAAGGCCCTGGAGGAACAGCACCACCGGCTTTTCGAGGAGAAACAGGCCACGATCGGGGAGATGGAAGCCGCCTTGTCTGCCGGCAACGAAGCCAGAGCGAACGCGCTTTCCGAACGCGTGAAGGAACAGCTGGCCCGGCAAACCGAGCTGCGGGAAGCCACGAAAACCCTGATCAAGCGTGTGGATGCGGATGCGGAGACCGAGGACGACGACCACATCTTCGTGACCTTCGTGATGAACTACCTGCCCGTGGGTGTGGTGGGTCTGTTGCTGGCCGTGATCTTCTCCGCGGCCATGTCCTCCACCTCGGCCGAGCTGAATTCGCTCGCCTCCACGGCCACGGTGGATGTTTACAAACGGAATTTCTCCCGGGAGGGCAGCGAGAAGCACCATTTGCTGGCCTCCCGCTGGTTCACGCTGTTGTTCGGCGTGCTGGCGATCCTATTCGCTTCCCTGGCCTCTTTGTTCGAGAACCTCATCGAAGCGGTGAACATCCTGGGCAGTCTGTTCTACGGCACCATCCTGGGCATTTTCCTGGTGGCCTTCTTCATCAAATACATCCGGGGCCATGCCGTCTTCATCGCCGCCCTCCTGGCCCAGGCCATCATCATCACGCTCTACTACCTGGGCGAAGCTAATATCTATGAGATCGGCTACCTGTGGTACAACCTGCTGGGACCGGCACTGGTGGTGGTATTCGGCTTGTTGCTGGAAGGGATGCTGCGGAAGGGGGAGTAGTGAGGCAGTGAGATAGGTAGATAGCGAGGTAGTAAGGTAGAGGGCGGAGTTTTAAGGAGTCACTGGGCCGGGGGATTGCAGTTCCTGTGGAACTATGAATAGCTATCCGGTTGGCTGAAGCAGACTCCCGGAGATAACGGAAGTGTCGCCTTGAGGCCGAAGCCTGCCCGGCAGGAAAGGGCCTCGTTGATGCGGAACGCTGCTACACTTAGCAGGAGAAGCAACTGCTCGATCCTACCTATACCCTACCTGACCGATCCCATCATCCGGGCAGTGGTCTTCCTGGTGATCTTCGTCTGGAGTTTGGTGAAGGCCATCAAGTGGCCAAAAAGCCAGGGAGAAATAGTAAGGTAGAAACCCTTTTTTGCTACCTCACTATCGAACTACCTCACTACCTAAACTATCTATCTACCCACCTAGAACAACTTCCTCACCTCCTTCTTCAGCTCCTGAAGGGCAGTAGTGGTAGGCATTTTTTTGACCTGGGAGGCGATGTCGAAAAGGTGCTTGCTCAGGTCATAAGCAGAAGCATCCTTGCCGATCTTTTCCGCGCCGGTATTGATGAACTTGATCATCTCCTCCTTGGAATGGCGGACGTGCTCCCACACATGATCGGACACATAGATCTGCTGAGTGAGGTTGTGCTCGTATTCCTCCCGGATCGCTTTCAGCAAGGCAGTGCGCAGCGACTGGGCGTTCATGTCATCCTTGACCACCCGCATCAGGAGATTATTGAGCGCGATGCGTTCCAAAAAGAGCGACAAACGTTCATAAGCCTGCAATCGCAAAGGCAGGGTCTTCTCCTGATTCGCCTTGCGCAGATCCAGGACCTTATGACTTTCCTCCCGCTCCAGAAAGCGTTTGAGCATGTAAAAGGTCGTCAAAAAGACGATGAGCGCGGGAAGGATGAGCTTGAGGATGTCGAAAAAGGCGTCCATGGGGGAACTTAGTAAACAGTGAGCAGTGAACAGTGAGCAGTGAAGTGTAAGGAGTAAGGAGGGAAGGAATTTTCAATACAGGAACCTGATAATTGTTTACCCCTTACTCTTTACCCCTTACTCTTTACTCTTCGCTCCTTACTACCACCACAAATATCAACAATTTTTCCTCGAATCGCTGAACGCTCCCTGATATCGGTAACAGGCTCCATTTTATTAGCTTTGTCCTATGATCGCAACCCAGAAGCTTTCAGACCGCATCAACCGGCTTTCGGAATCGGCTACTATTGCCATGTCCAGAAAAAGCCGGGAAATGAAGGAAGCCGGCCATGACATCATCAACCTAAGTCTGGGAGAGCCAGATTTCGGGACACCCCAGATGATCAGGGAAGCTGCGAAGAAAGCCATCGACGAAGGCTATACACATTACCCGCCTGTAAACGGGTATGGAGACCTGCGGGAGGCCATTGCCCGAAAATTCGAGCGGGATAACGGCCTCTCCTATGATCCGGACCAGATCGTGGTATCCACCGGCGCCAAACAATCCATCGCCAACATCGTGCTCAGTCTCGTGAACCCGGGAGACGAGGTGCTTCTCCCCGCCCCCTTCTGGGTCACCTACCACGAGATCATCAAACTTGCCGAAGGGGTACCGGTGGTCATTCCCACCACGGTGGACAACGATTTCAAGGTCACACCGGAGCAGGTCGCGGACAATATCACGGAGCGAACCCGCCTCCTCCTTTTCAGCACCCCCTGCAACCCCAGCGGTTCGGTCTACTCGCAAGAGGAACTAAAAGACCTGGCCGATCTATTGGCCCGGCATGAGGACATTTTCGTGATCAGCGATGAGATCTATGAGCTGATCAATTTCACCAGCGAACATCAAAGCATCGCTCAGTTCGACAACATTCGTGACCGAACGGCCATCGTTAACGGCGTCTCCAAAGGATTCGCCATGACAGGCTGGCGGATCGGATACATGGCAGGGCCGGAATGGCTCGCCAAAGCCTGCACCAAGCTACAGGGGCAATTCACTTCCGGCGCTTCCTCCATTTCTCAGATGGCGGCTAAAGCTGCCATCAGTGCTGATCCGACGAGCCTTACTTCCAATATGCGGCAAGCCTTTTTGGAGCGCAGAGACGGCATGATCGAACGATTGAGCGCCATCGAAGGACTGAAGGTCAACCGTCCGGAAGGGGCCTTTTTCATTTTTCCGGATGCTTCTGCGTTCTTCGGCAAAAAAGCAGGGGACAAGATCATCGAAAATGCCACGGACCTCGCCATGCATATTCTCGAAGAAGGGCATGTGTCAGTTGTGACCGGCGAAGCGTTCGGCGACCCCAATTGCATCAGGCTTTCCTATGCGGCCTCCGAAGAGGAACTGCAAAAAGCCACCGATCGTATCAAACAAGTCCTGGAAGGACTGTCCTGACCGTTGGAACCTTTCACCCCGCAAAACATGCTCGACCGCTTCAATGACCTGACGGTCCTTATCGTTGGTGATGTGATGATCGATGCTTACCTGTGGGGGAATGTCGACCGTATATCACCCGAAGCACCGGTGCCCGTCGTGCACATGACGAGCCGCGAAGACCGGTTGGGTGGGGCCGGGAACGTGGCCCTGAACACCCACGCGCTGGGAGCCTCATCACTCATCTGCTCCGTGATCAGCGACGATGCCAAAGGAGAAGAATTCATCAGGCTGCTGGAACAGAACGATCTGCCCGACAAAGGCATGGTCCGCTCTCACCATCGCCATACCACCGTCAAGACGCGAGTGATCAGTAACGGGCAGCAAATGGTGCGCGTGGACGAAGAGACCACCACCGACCTCCAGCCCGAAGAAGAGCAAACGCTGCTGGATAAGATCCGGCAGATGACCGAAGAGGAAAAGGTGGACGTGATCATTTTCGAGGACTACAACAAAGGTGTCCTCACCCCCACCGTGATCCGGGAAACGATCGCCCTGGCCAACGAAAAGGGGATCCCGACGGCCGTGGACCCGAAATCGAAGAATTTCTTCGCTTACGAGGCCGTTACCCTCTTCAAACCCAATCTTAAAGAGCTCCGCGAAGGGCTTGGCATGATCATCGACCCGAGCGACGATGATTCCCTGCGAAAAGCCGAAGAAGCCCTCCGTGAAAAGCTTCATCACCACACCACCCTCATCACCCTCTCCTCAGCCGGCATTTATGTTCGCAATGAAAAGGAACACCAACGTATACCGGCTCATATCCGGAATATTTCCGATGTTTCCGGCGCCGGAGACACCGTGATCAGTGTAGCAGCGCTATGCCTGGCCCTGGGAATACCGGAAAGAACGATGGCCCTGATGGCCAATCTGGCAGGAGGATCGGTCTGTGAAAAAGTAGGGGTGGTACCGGTAGACAAAGAGCAATTGCTGCGTGAAGCCACATCGCTGAAAGAATTTCGCTGATGAGCCTGCGCTCCTTCAGAGAGAAGGTCAACATCCTCCTTTACGACAGCAAGCCCAAAATGCTGCGCTTGCTCAGGTACCTCAACCTGATCATTTCCTTCATCGCGATCGGCACGCTGCTTTATTTCTATGGGTTCCCACAAAGCCCAATGAGTAAAGCTATTCTCCTGGGCATCATCAAAGCAAGCTTTGTTTTCTACATTTCCCGCTACCTGATCCAACTCCTGTACGATTTCCAACCCAAGCAATTCCTGAAGCGATCATGGGTAGAAGCTGTGATCAATGGCCTGCTGATCATCGAAGGGATCAGCTACAATTTCTTCGGTGACCTGTTGATCACCTCCCTTTTTGTTCGATCGGGACTCAGCCACTTTGCAGATTATTCGGCGATCTTCATCCAGGTCTATTTCCTCTTTGCCGTATTGGCCGAACTGACCCGCAGCGGTGGTATCGTCCCGAACATCCGCATCCACCCCTCCAGCCTTTTCCTGATCAGCTTCGCATTGCTAATCATATTCGGAACGGGATTATTGATGATGCCGGAGATGACGGTACAAAGGGGCAGCATGGGCTTTGTCAATGCCCTTTTCACTTCCACGAGCGCTAGTTGCGTTACGGGACTGATCGTGGTGGACACGGCCACCTTCTTCACCTTCAAGGGCCAAATGGTGATCCTCATGCTCTTCAAGCTTGGCGGACTGAATATTATCGCATTCGGAACTTTTTTCGCGATCGGCTCCAAGGTGGGAATAGGCCTTCAACAGCATGAAGTCATTGAAGATTTCGTGAACAAAGACTCGGTACTGAAATCCGAAGGGCTTCTGAGTAAAGTGATCATCGGTAGCTTGTTGATAGAAGCCATCGGGGCTATCCTTCTTTTCTTCCTCTGGACCAAAGACACGACTTTTAACGGCTCTGGCGGTAAGTTCTTTCACTCTATCTTCCATTCCATGTCAGCCTTCAACAATGCCGGGTTCTCAACCTTCACTAACGGTCTGAACGAAAGTGGCGTGAAAAACCAATACCTCATCCACTCCGTGATCATGGTGCTCATTTTCATCGGTGGATTGGGTTTCATGGCCCTGTTCGACATCTTCGGGATAAGTAAACTCCGGGAACGAATGCGATACCCATGGAAACAACTGGAATTCAGCACCAAGATCGCCCTTTATTTTTCCCTCGGCCTGGTGGCATTCGGGGCCGTTTTTTTCTTCCTCCTGGAATTCAACAATACGATCGCCGGACGATCTACTGCCGAAGCCGTTGTCACTTCCCTGTTCCAGTCGATCACCACCCGAACAGCCGGGTTCAATACGGTCGATATCAACTCCTTAGCCTTGCCCATGCTGATCCTGATCATTTTCCTCATGCTGATCGGGGGTTCTTCCAGCTCCACAGCAGGCGGGATCAAAACCTCCTCCTTCGGGATCATCTGGGCTTCCGCCATCGCGACCATGCGGACCAAGAAGAACGTGGAACTGTTCAAACGAACCATCTCCCAGAACCTTATCCTCAAAGCCTTCTCCATATTTCTCTTCTCCGTTGTGGGCATCTTCATGGGCGTATTCCTGTTGTCCATTACTGATGCGAACATCCTGCAACAGGGCGATCGTTCCCTGTTCGACCTGATCTTCGAAGAGGTATCAGCTTTCTCCACAGTAGGGCTCTCCACCGGGATCACTTCCGAATTGTCAGATGCCGGAAAGGTCATTATCATTGTTTCCATGTACGTAGGAAGGGTAGGAATGCTGACAGTAGCCTTCTTCTTCGGCCGGAAACCCATCAGTACGGATTATAAATACCCTTATGGCTACACGATGATCGGTTGAGCAATGGCAAAGGAAGAGGTCAAACCCTACGACACCCCTGAAGGGAAAAAAGAACAGGTCGCCCGGATGTTCGATAACATCGCAGCCCGCTACGACTTCCTGAACCACTTCTTTTCCCTTGGCATCGACCGTCTCTGGCGTAAAAAAGTGGTGAAAATGCTCCGGAAAGGGCACCCGAACAATGTACTCGACATTGCCACCGGAACCGGGGACCTGGCCATTGCAGCATTGAATGCCGGCCCGGAAAAGGTCATTGGGGTCGACATTTCCAAAGGCATGCTGGCCAAAGGACAGGAAAAGATCCAGAAAAAAGGACTTGCCAACCAGGTAGAATTACACTACGGGGACTCAGAAGCCCTTCCCTTCGGGGAAGAACGTTTCGATGCGGTCACGGTGGCTTTCGGCGTCCGGAATTTCGGTGACCTGGATCAAGGGCTGCGCGAGATGCACCGGGTGCTGCGGCCAGGAGGGACCGCACTCATTCTGGAGTTCTCCCATCCCCGCATTTTTCCCATCAAGCAACTCTACAACCTCTATTTCCGGACCATCGTCCCCCTGATCGGTCGCTCCGTATCGAAAGATGATACAGCCTACAACTATTTGCCGGCATCGGTAGAGGCTTTTCCAGAAAGGGAGGATCTCTGCGGCATTCTTGAGCAATGCGGATTCCACAGCCCTTCCTTTCGCCCCGTAACCTTCGGGATCGCAACCATCTACCGGGCTAAGAAATGATCCTCACCGGGATGCGTTCCTTACTTTTGTGCGTATCATCCCTGTCATGAAACCTGTTCTCCGAACTTTCATTCCTCTCCTGTTGCTATTGCTCCCGCTGACGGGAATGGCTCAGCAAACCAAGGTCCAGAACCTTCCCAACTTCGATCAGCGGCAATACCATTTCGGTTTTACCCTGGGCTATAATTCAGCCGACCTGTACATGGATCCCAAAGAGAACCTCGGACAGGTGGATTCCCTGATAGGCGTTCGGAATCAACGGAAACCAGGGTTCGATCTCGGCATTGTCTCCTCCCTCCATCTCAACAAGAACATCTCTCTTCGCTTCCTGCCTTCTCTGTCCTTTCAGGACCGGGTACTGGAATACAGCTTTCTGGAACCAGACTCCAGCATTGAACTCGTCAGCCGCCGGATCGGCTCCACCTTCGTGAATTTTCCGCTGAACGTCAAATTCCGAACAAACCGCATCAACAACTTCGCCGCTTACATCATCACAGGGGCCAAATACGGCATCGACATGGCCTCTGACGAGGACGTGGACAACCAGGCCAGCAACAAGATCATCGTGAAGCTCAAACGGCACGACTACGCGGCCCAGGTAGGCGCCGGGTTCGACTTCTTCATGAAGTACTTCAAGTTCGGTATCGAACTGAAATTATCGACCGGCCTCCGGGACCTGGTCATCCATGAGGATACCATCTTTTCCCGTCCCATCGAAAGTGGCCGGACCAAACTCTTCCTCCTTTCCCTTACCTTTGAAGGGTAAACCCCCTGCCATGAAGTACCGCCGCCTGACCCAGGAAGAACTGGAGAACTTCGAGGATGAATTCGTGCAATTCCTCTCCGCCAATACCATCACCGCCAACGACTGGCAAAAGCTCAAACAGAAGACCCCCGAAAAGGCGGAAGATCTGATCGATATGTTCAGTGACATCGTGATGGAAAAAAGCCTGGAAAAGGTGCAATACCTGGAACACCGGTCCCGCAACGATGTGAAGTTCTTCGAGTGCGGAGAGGAAAAAATGATCCTTTTCGGCCTCCGCCTGGACCATGAGATCCCTGTTGACCTCACCGACGATGCTACCATCCGGCAACTGTCCGAAGAGCCTCAGCGACTGGGGGATACCCTGAAGGTCTACCGGGCAGAAAAAGCCTACAAGGAAGAAAGGAACAAGGAACTGTTCCGCATGCTGGAACAAGGCTGCCGGGTGAGCCGGGAAGATCTGTTCAAGACCGCCCGGGAGCTCCATCAAAAAACGTGACCCGGCATGCCCTCTCCTTCAGATCCCGGGGCCGCCCTCACCAAATCCACCTTCCTGAGCGGCCGGCAATGTCTTAAAGCCCTTTACCTCAACGTTCATCACCCTCAACTTTCCACTCCTCCGAACAAAGCCCAACAAGCCTTGTTCGCCAAAGGACGAACTGTAGAAAACGTCGCCAGATCCCTCTATCCGGGAGGCACCGATCTCTCCGGCATTCGGAACAGGGAACAGGCCCTGGCCAAAACCCGGGAAGCACTCAATAACGGAGCAAAGGTGTTGCATGAAGCCACTTTTGCCTACCAGGGGGTACTGGTCCGTTGCGACATTCTGGTCCGGGAGGAAGAAGGCTGGAAGCTGCTGGAAGTGAAAAGCGGCGTAAGAACACGGGAAGTACACACCTACGACACAGCGGTCCAGTATTACGTACTCAAAGGCAACGGACTTCCTCTGACGGAAACCGGCATTCTCCACCTTAATAAACAATACACCCGCCACGGGAACCTGGCAACGGGAAAAGCCTTCAAGGTCACTTCGCTGCTCAGGGAAATACAGGAATTGCAACCCACGATCCGCGATGAGGTCGCAGAATTCAAAAAAGTCTTAGCTGCCAGCAAGGCTCCGGACATTCCGATCGGAACCCATTGTGATTCTCCATATTCCTGCCGTTTCAAGGAACATTGCTGGAAAGAGGTCCCGGAAGGATCGGTATTGGAATTGTCCGGCATGCCGAACGAACGCAAGTTCGAACTCTATTCCGGCGGGCATCCTTTTATCACGGATCTTCCGGAAGACCTCCTGAACAAAGAAGAACAACGGATCCAGCAATGGGCTTACCGGAACAGGAAGGCTCATATCGACCGCGAGGCGCTCCGGGCATTCCTCGGCCGGTTGGCCTGGCCCCTCTTTTTTTTCGATATCGAATGCTTCCAGCCTGCTCTGCCCTTGTTCGATGACACCCACCCTTACCAGCAGATCCCTTTTCAATTCTCCCTCCACGTTCAACGATCGCCAGGAGAGGAACCGACCCACCACGAATTCCTGGCCGAACCGGAAGGAGACCCACGGCCAGCCTTCCTGGAAGCCCTGGAAAAATTGGCCGGAACAGAAGGTAGCGTTCTTGTCTACAACATCGCTTTCGAGCGCCGCATCATGCAGCAGACCATCCGTGCCTTTCCCGAGCATGAACCCTGGGCACGGCCGTTCCTGGATAGCCTGACCGACCTGATGGAAGTCTTTGCAAAACGGGTCTATTACCACCCGGCCATGAAAAATTCCCACTCCCTGAAAGCTGTTCTGCCAGCCCTCACCCCCGACCTCGATCATGAAGACCTGGACGTACAAAGCGGAGCCGAGGCCAGCACTCTTTACGAGCAAGCTTTTTTGGATCCGAGCACGGAACTTCACCCGGAAACCCGGGAGCATTTGCTCCATTACTGTGGGATGGACACTTATGCCCTGGTGAGGATCCTGGATGTTCTATGGAATGAACCGTGAGAAGGCCTGTCAATTTCCGGACACAAGTCTGCGATTCCTCCTCCCTCCTTACTCCTGCCTCCTCACTCTTTGCTACTTTTGTCCCACTTCATGGAAGCTTCCTACCTGCACTATGCCCGGACAGGGCTACTCAACCCGCTCATCACAGCTTTGTTGAGCGAACAACGTCCTATCGCCGGCTACTCCCATCCCTATTCCCTCCAGGCCGTCCTTGACCATCAGCCTAAAGGGCCGGACATCAGGGAAAGGCAATTGCTGCAGCAAAAGCTCCGGGAACAGTATGAACGCTCCGGGATCCTGGAAAAAGAAGGAGAAGCCACTTATGAGAATATCCGGAAGCTGGACGAGGAAAACACTTTCACGGTCACGACCGGCCACCAATTGTGCCTGTTCACAGGTCCTTTGTTCTTTCCCTACAAGATCCTTTCAACGATCCGCCTGGCGGAAGAGCTGAACCAAAAGGCCGGGGACAGTCATTACGTACCCGTTTTCTGGATGGCCAGCGAGGATCATGACTTCGAGGAGGCATCCGGAGCAAAGGTATTCCAGCAAACCCTCAGATGGGAAACCGATCAACAAGGAGCTGTAGGCCGGATGGACCCCTCGGGCATTGAAAAGACGATCGGCGAACTCGAAGAGCTCCTCTCCAACGGGGAGCGGGACCAGGAACTCCTGTCCCTTTTCCGGAAAGCCTACCTGGAACACGATACGATGGCCGATGCCACCCGCTTCATCGTTCACCGGCTTTTAGGACACCACGGACTGGTGGTCCTCGATGCTGATGACCCGGAATTAAAAGCATTGTTCCAGGAAACCATGAAAGCGGAACTGACCGAACACCTTTCTTTCAAAGCCGTGGAAGCGACCACCGGGGAATTACAGGAGGCAGGATATGAAAGACAGGTCACACCGCGGGAGATCAACCTCTTTTACCTGGAATCCGGCCACCGGGAAAGGATCGTCCAGGAAGGACAGGAATACCAGGTCCTGAACCGCGACCTGCGATTCACCCGTGAAGAATTGTTGCAGGAGCTGACGGATCACCCTGAACGGTTCAGCCCTAACGTGGTACTCCGCCCCCTCTACCAGGAAAGGATACTACCCAATGCCGCTTACATCGGGGGAGGCGGAGAACTTTCCTACTGGTTGCAACTCACCGGGGTTTTTAGAAAACTCAATACCCCCATGCCAGTGTTGGCCCTCCGCAATTCTGCTCTATTGCTCGACCGGACCATGAGCAAGAAGATGGAAAAATGCGGCCTGTCCTCCGAAGAATTCTTCCGGGACCTTCACGAGGTCATCAAAACCCGGGTTACGGAAGGTGCCAATGAGGAACTCGACCTGGAAGAGGAGAAGCAAGCCATGGAAAAAGTCTACCAGAAGGTGAAAGCCAAGGCGGTCTCCCTGGACCCTTCGCTTGAAAAGAAAGTAAAAGGGCAACTGCAAAAGCAGCTGAATACGCTGGAAGAGCTGGAAAAAAGGCTGATCAAAGCTGAAAAGGATCGCCAGGAAACGAAGGTGAAGCAGATCGAAGGGCTTTTCAACAAAGCTTTCCCCGACCAAACTCCTCAGGAAAGAGCAGAGAACTTCACCCCCTTCTACCTCCGCTACGGAGCAACCTTGTTCCGGGAGCTCCACGGGAATTTTATTCCGATGGACGACCGGCTTCTCATCCTCCGGGATGAAGGATAAGCCGTGGAAAAAAACCTGGGCGACCCTACCCCGCTTCCTTTCCCATCGTTGTATCTTTGGACATGCAAGAAACCATTCTCATTCTTGATCTGGGGTCGCAGTATACCCAGCTGATCGCCAGAAGGGTCCGGGAACTGAACGTTTACTGTGAGATCCACCCCTACAACGAGATCCCGGAGATCACCTCCGCCATCAAAGGCGTCATCCTTTCCGGGAGTCCTTTCTCCATTCACGATGAGAATGCACCATTCCCTGACCTGTCCGGCATCCGCGGGAAACTACCGCTGCTTGGCGTTTGCTTCGGTGCCCAATTCATCGCCGATCAGGGGGGTGGAAAAGTAGAGGCCTCGACTACCAGGGAATACGGACGGTCCAGCCTCACTTTCATCGATCGCGACCACGAACTCATGAAAGGGCTAGGGGATGACACCCAGGTCTGGATGTCACATGGCGACACGATCACAGAACTGCCTAAGCAGGCCGAGATCATCGGCAGCACTCCTGATGTGAAAGTAGCTGCTTACCACCTTAAAGGCGAACAAACTTACGGCATCCAGTTCCACCCGGAAGTTTATCACACCACAGAAGGCAAGATCCTCCTGGAGAACTTCATCGTCGGGGATTGTGGTTGCAGCCGAGACTGGACCCCGGCTTCCTTCGTGGAAAGCACCGTAGACCAACTGCGGGAAAAAGTAGGGGACGAGCATGTTATCCTGGGCCTTTCCGGCGGAGTGGACAGTACAGTGGCCGCCACATTGCTGGATCAGGCCATCGGGGAGCGATGCCATTGTATTTTTATCGACAACGGCTTGCTGCGCAAGAACGAGTACCAAAAGGTTCTCGACAGCTATGAGCACATGGGCCTGAACGTGGAAGGGGTGGATGCCAAGGAACGCTTTTACGAAGGGCTGAAAGGCGTGACGGACCCGGAAGAAAAGCGGAAGGTCATTGGCCGTATCTTCATCGAGGTGTTCGATGAAGAAGCTCACCGGATCATGGCATCTCTGCCGGAGAACGAAAAGGTAAAGTGGCTCGGCCAGGGAACCATCTACCCCGACGTGATCGAATCCCTGTCGGTGAAAGGCCCTTCGGCTACCATCAAGTCCCATCACAATGTCGGTGGCTTGCCCGAACGCATGAACATGCAGGTGGTGGAACCCCTGCGCGCACTTTTCAAGGATGAAGTCCGCCGTGTAGGCCGCACGCTGAGGATCGATGACCGGATCCTGGACCGCCATCCATTCCCCGGTCCGGGCCTGGCCATAAGAATACTGGGCGACATTACACCGGAAAAGGTCCGGATCTTGCAAGAAGCTGATGAGATTTTTATTTCCGAACTTGAAAATGCCGGGATCTACAATGAAGTATGGCAGGCCGGAGCGATCTTGTTGCCTGTTCATTCCGTCGGTGTGATGGGGGATGAAAGAACCTATGAACAAGTGGTAGCCCTTCGGGCGGTCACCTCGACCGACGGCATGACCGCAGACCGCTCCCATCTTCCTTATGAGCTGCTAGGGAGGGTTTCGGACAAGATCATCAATAATGTTCGCGGCATCAACCGGGTGGTCTATGATATCAGCTCCAAACCCCCTGCCACCATCGAATGGGAATAAACCTATGCGAATGCGCTTTTGCTATGCCACCGGCCTTTTTATCGCCCTGCTCCTCCAGGCAGGGAGCGCTATGGCCCAGGAGGCGAAGGACAGCATCATCACCGACGATGGGAAGCGCTATCATCTACATGTGGTCCGGGATAACGAGACCCTCTTCAGCATCTCCAAACACTATGGAGTACCTGTCGATTCGATCCGGCAATACAATCTCATCGAAGGAGATGCCATCAAACTCGGGCGATCATTGCGGATCCCCGCCTGGCTGAAACAAGCGGAAAAAAAGGAGCAAAAGTCTTCCCCCGGCTCCTATCGGATCCACCGGGTGGAAAGGAAGGAAACCCTTTACAGCATCGCCCAACAATACGGGGTGACCATGAAGAAGCTCGTGGCACTGAACCCGGGGGTGAAGAAGGGCCTGAAGACCGGGCAAGAAATCAAGATCCCCCGGGAAGGGCAGGAAAAGGAGGACATGACCCGGCATACCGTGGAACAGGGAGAGACCCTTTTCGCCCTGTCGCAGCAATACAACGTCAAGATCGCCCGGATCCGGGAATTGAATCCGGAAGTGGATGAAAATGGCCTTAAGATCGGACAGGTACTGACCATCCCGGAAGCTTCTCCTGCTGAAGAAGGCTCTTCCTATGATGACAGCCGCATCCACACAGTAGCTCCCGGAGAGACCCTTTATGCGATCTCGGAGCAATACCACATCAGCATAGAAAAGCTCAAAGCAGCCAATCCTGTTCTGCGCCAGCAAGAACTGGAAGAAGGGCAAAAGCTGAAAGTTCCCAAACCCGGAAACATCGAATTCTTTCCAGGAGAGGATACCCCTTCTGAAGAAGGAACCCATATCGTCCGTAAAGGAGAGACCCTTTATTCCCTCTCCAAAGAATACGACATTCCCATCGACTCCCTGCTGCGCATGAACCCGGAAGCCCGGAACGGCGTGAAAGTAGGACAGGAACTCTTCGTAGGCCCCTCTTCTCCAAAAGGATCCCAGGAAGAAATAACACCCGTCATCCCGGACACCAGCCGGGAAATGCCCGTCACTTTTCATGAAGTACAACAAGGTGAGGGGCTGGACGCCATTGCCCAGCAATATCATGTTCCAGCCGATGTTATCGAGATCTTCAACCCGTCCTTTTGGTTCCGCGGGCTTCACCCAGGGCAGATCCTGATCATTCCCCGCTTCTCCCCCACCCGGTCACTTGACCTCAAGCGATCGGGGAAAAAACAAGTATACACCGTTGCCCTCTTCCTCCCTTTCAAGCTGAATGTGAACGATTCCATCATGGAAAACACCCCCCCGGGGGAGGAACAAAAGCTCCACCCCTCCACCCGGATCGCCCTGGAATTCTACAACGGGATCCGGCTCGCTCTCGACTCCCTTCAAAAGGTCGGACTTTCAGTAGACCTCCATGTTTTTGAAAGCCGGCGGGATTCCACTTACATGAACCAATTATTCGCCTCCGGGGAACTGGAGAAGGCCGACCTGTTCATCGGTCCTTTATACAGTAGCAACCTGAAGATCGCCGCGAATTTTGCAAAAAGGCATGGTATACACACTGTTTGCCCCGTCCCTCAAAGCAACCGGATATTGTTGGGTAACCCGAACATCAGCAAAGTAGACCCTTCACGGGTGACCATGGCCCAGCAACTGGCCCGGCGGATAGCCCGGAAACATTCCATCCATAATGTGGTCCTGATGGACAGCAAATCCATCCGGGACCAGAAGATCAATGATGTTTTCCGGGAATCCTTCAACAAATATGTCCAACTCCAGGACGATCAATACCGTGATTCCCTCCGAACAGCCACCATGGAGGAGTTCACCATCAAAGACCTTATGAGCAAACTCGCCGAGGATACGCTCAACATCCTGGTCGTTCCTTCTCAGGACAAGGTTTTTGCTTCCGACCTGCTTACCCGCCTGAACAACATGAAAGAAGAGCGGGACATCATCATCTATGGCCTGGAAGACTGGCTCGGGTATGAAAGCATCGATATCGCCTACAAACATCAGTTCCGCCTCCATGTGGCCACCGATCATCACATTGACCACGATGCCCCGGAGACGATGAATATGATCCGCCGCTACCGGAAAGTCCATGCTACCGACCCCGATCGGTATGCTTTCTTAGGCTATGATATCGGCCTGTACTATTTCACAGGGCTTCTCCAATTCGGACTGGACTTCCCGGAACATTTCGACCAGGTCAGTGCTCATCCTCTGCACATCGGATTCGATTATTACAAGACCGGTGTACAAAGCGGTTATGAGAATCAACACATTTTCATCCTTCGTTACGAGGACTATGACCTGAAAAGACAAAACACAACCTCCCATGTCCATTGATAAGAATACCATCTGGGATCGGTTCCTCAATATTCAGGACAGTATTTGCGAACAAGTCGAAATTTTAGATGGCAAAAGCCGTTTCCACCAGGACGAATGGGAACGAGAAGGTGGAGGTGGAGGCCGCACACGCGTGATCCGAAACGGAGACCTGCTCGAGAAGGGAGGCGTGAATTTTTCCGCCGTATTCGGCTCCCTTCCCGAAAAGACCGCCCGGGAATTCAAAGTAGAACCGGGATTGGATTTCTTCGCCACCGGGGTCTCGATCGTCCTTCATCCCTTTAATCCTCATGTGCCGATCATTCACATGAACATCCGCTATTTCGAACTGGGGAACGGCGACTGCTGGTTCGGTGGCGGTATCGACCTCACCCCTCATTATATCGATGAAAAAGAGGCCGGCCATTTCCACCGACAATTAAAAACGCTCTGCGACCAGCATCATCCGGAATATTACTCTGAATTCAAACGATGGGCCGACGATTACTTCTACATCGAGCACAGGGAAGAAACACGCGGTGTAGGAGGGATCTTCTTCGACCATTTACGGCCAACCGAAGAGATCTCCCTGCAAGAACGGTTCAACTTCGTGACTGACGTGGGAAAAGCCTTTGCACCTATATACAAGGAGATCGCAGAGCCCAAACGATCCCGGACCTTCTCCGATAAGGAAAAAGAATGGCAACTGCTACGCCGGGGACGATACGTGGAATTCAATCTGGTCTACGACCGGGGAACGCGTTTCGGCTTGCAATCCAAAGGACGTATCGAGTCGATACTGATGAGCCTGCCAGCTCACGCTTCCTGGTATTATGACCATCAGCCGGAAAAGGGATCGGATGAAGCCAGGACCTTGAGCCTGCTCAGAAAGGATATCGACTGGGCAGACCGCATCAACCAGCACACCAATGCTTAGGGGTCGATGAACTTTCGGGTAATGGCTCCTTTACTGTGCGTAACCCTTAGGAAATACATGCCTTGATCCCCACCAGGTCGGAAGACATGCTCCCTCCCGCTGAAAGTTTCCTGATGGATCAGACGACCTTGTGCATCCAACACTTCGAGCTGCTGATCCCTATAGTTATCTGAAAGCCTCAGCATGTACCGACCATTACCAGTCGCATGCAAGAACATCTTCCCCTCTCCCCCTTTTTGCGAAACCACTGAAGCAGGCCCTGAAGTACTTTGCCGGTTGGAACGGGTAGAATTGAAATTCTTGGCCCGCGTTGAAGTACAAGTGTCCGGGGTTTCCACCTCAACAAAGTAAGTCGGAGGAGTCGTGAAGGGAGCACAAGCACTCCATACAGGATAGTACTCTTCTCCGGCCGGGACAGTATCGATCCTTTGAAAATTCCCGTCATTGTTCGCATCCTCCCAAATGATCACTTCGCTGAAATTGATCCCCACATAATCGTTCCAGTAAAGATGAAGGCATCCGTCAGAATCCAGACTGTCCTGCAGGTGCATGGTCGTGTGGACCGGGCTCATCCCCGATAATGTTTCACAGGAATCCATCACGGACAACCCATAGGTATAACTTCCCTGCTGGGGGTCCATGGACTTATCGGTCCACATGCTCAACGAATCCACATCAACGGTCCCTACCACCTCGTAATTGAACCCGTTCAGGCGGTAACACATGAAACTGTCGACCTCGGTCATAGCCATGTTCTCCTTCTCCCAACTGACCACAATGTCCCCTTTGTCATCCACACTTACCACACAAATGGAAGGAGTCCCTACAGTACACTGAGCTCGAAGACCGCTCGTTATCATTATAGCCGGAAAAAGAAACAAAAGAAGGGCGAAACCTTGATCCAAGACCTTATGATATTGATGAAAGTTCATAGGATAAACTTACTGGTTTTCAATCTATGAAAGATAAAAAAGATCATCCGGGTTTCATTTTTGTACGACGATCCTTTTGCTCAGGACGTTGCCTTCATCGGAGATCACCTGTATCTGATAAATACCGTTCCTGTAGCCGGACAGATCGATGGTCCTCTCTACCTGTTCCCTGTCATCGACTTTACCGGCATGGAGCCGACGACCGCTACCATCGAACACCCGCCAGTGGACGCCTCCTTTTTCCGGCTGTTGGAAACGGAACTGCAATTTTCCCCTGGTAGGGTTCGGGAAAACCTGTAGCCACATTCCTTTTCCCTGAACCCCGATGACACCGGAAGGGGTGGGCCCCGATGTACTTGCCCGGTTGGAGCGGGTGGAATTGAAATTCTTGGCTTTGGTCGCCGTACAGGCAAAAGGCGGTACTGCTTCCACCATGTAGTTCAGAAAACCGCTCTGAGAGGGCATGGTATCCGTGTAGGTATTGACATTCTTAGAAACCTGATCCAGCAATTGCCAACCATTCAGGTTATCGTAGCGATAAATGTTGAAACCCGGATAATTGAATCCTTCGTAATCATTCCAATCGAGATTGACCGTATTGTTCAACCCCGTGTTCATGCTCAGGTGGATCGACTCATGATGGTTGCTCAGAGCCGACTCATTCCCGCAAGTATCCACCGTGGTGATCTTGTACCGCCAGGAACGAACAGCAGGATCGGCCAGAGAGTCGGTGAACATGCTTAATGAGCCTGTTTCCACACTACCGACCCGGAAGTAGCTATTGCTTTGACTCCCCTCCCTGTAGATGTTGAAATGATCGATCCTGGGATCGTTGGTCTTCTCCCAGACCACCGTGTTCTTGTGGATCGCAGAATCCACCGTGATCAAACAGATCTCTTGCTGAGGAGGGGGCTGTACATGAATGCTCGTATCCAACAACGTGACGCAACCGTTAGCACTGGTCACTTTTACATAATGGTCTCCGGCAGGAGCATTGGTCAGGTCTTCATTAGGATCGTTGTTATGGGACCATTCATAGGTGTAGGGGGATAACCCTCCCGAAGTCGTTATATGGATCCCCCCACCCTGTCCGTCACAAGCAGCGGCTGATATCGAATCCACCACGATGGTCGCCCCGTTGGTCTCGTTGATGGTCACGTTCTTCGTGAGGGAACAATTGTTCCCATCCCGGAGGATCACCTGGTAAAATCCTGCGCTGAGGTTGGTCATGGTCGGAGGATCGCTGGAAGTACCAAGGTTCACCCAATCGATCTGATAGGGAGACACGCCTCCTTCAAAGCTGACCGTGGCACTTCCGTTGGAGTTCCCGCAACCGGCTGGAGAAGTGGTCACGCTCATTTTCAGTTCTTCCGGCTCGGTGACCTTGATGCTCTTCGTGGTCTGGCACCCATTGGCATCCGTGACCACCACCTGGTAGGAGCCCGCCGAAAGCTCCTCCAACTGCTCCGTGGTATCCCCTGTCGACCATTGCAAGCGATGAGGCGGAGCCGTTCCGGAAACACCGATGGAGATCGCACCATCCTGCCCGCCATAACAGGTCACAGGTGTGACAGAAGTGGATATGGAAGGACCGGCCAGGTCACTGATCGTTACAGGGATCAGGTTCTCACATCCCCGCACCGTATCCTTCACACGTACCGAATAATACCCTGAGGCCAGGTTGGTCGCCGTTGCGGAATCGGAGCCACTGGACCATTGATAGGTATAATCGGCGGGATCCCCGCCGGTCACTTCCACGGTAGCTTCACCGTCCGCATTGCCACAGGTGGAATTCTGAAGACCGGTGATCTCGAGCGGAATGAAACAGAAACTGTCCGACGTATCGGAAGCACAACCTTTCTTCCGGATCACCAACTGGTAATCACCGGCCTGGGTCACCTGGACTTGCTGCGTATCCGATCCGAACGGCGATCCATTCTGGAACCATTCGTAATGAGCGGCGGAAAGCGTGGACCGGATGCTGTCGGTCCCTTCTCGTTCAATGGAAGGGGTGGAAGGCTTCGGATCCACTCTGATGGTTTGTTCGGCAAAGTTGCTGCAACCGTTCTGGTTCACGTAAGTATAGGTGATCGTATGGCTGCCGGGCCCTGCATTGGCCGGATAGAAAGTATTGCCGCTCACCCCCGGCCCGCTGAAAACACCGCCGGAAGGATCCCCTCCACTCAGGGCGAAAGGCGCGTCATAAACGCATACTTCGTTGGGAAACGCGGTAGTATCCACGCTGATCGCCGGAGGGGCACAGTATTGCCCGAGGAAGGCGTCATACGTACCGTGGGTGACCAGCTCCGATGTGTCCTGCCCGGGATCCATGTCGATCGTGCTTTGGAAAAAACCGGTGAACCAAACGCTGCCAGTGGAATCGACCACCAGGTCATTTCCTCCGTCCCATTGGTTGCTGCCCATGCCCACGGCCGTCAGGTAATCGCCGGTGGGGTCGTACTGGGCAATGAACACATCCCCACCCCCCTGGGTCTCGTAATTGGCCGTGTAAACGGGGTCCGGATCGAAATCGATGGTATTACTCCATTGTCCGGTCTGGCCGGTCAGAAAAATATTGCCCTGACCGTCCAGGTCCATAGCCCATCCGGCATCGTCATAATTGGTCCCGATGTTGAACGCCCACTGATATTGCCCGGACGGATCGTATTGGGCCAGGAAAAGGTCTTTCCCGCCATTACTGGCCAGCTTGGCGGAATCGGGGCCTGGGTCGGGATCGAAGACCTGCTGGAAGAACCCGGACAGGTATACCTCCCCGGCATCGTTCACGGCCAACGCATGCCCCTCATCGTCATCGCTGTTGTCGCCCATCACATGGCCCCACTGGAGATCCATGTTGCTGTCGTACTTGGCCAAAAGGATGTTGTTATTGGTCCCGGTCCCTCTTTCGGAGGCCTCGTATTGGGTCCCCGAACCCACATCGAGGTCGACCGTATCGTTGACCTCTCCCGTCACATAAATGTTCCCGGCAGCATCAAGGGTCATGTCGTACAAATGATCGCTATACCCTTTGCTCTTCCCATTGATGGAATAGGCCCACAGCATATCCCGGGAATCCCGGTGATATTTAGCGATGAAAATGTCGGTATGCCATGGGGTATTGGAGGCCAGGTCATGCTGGTCCACCGGATCAGGATCGAAGTCGACGGTTCCCTCCAGGTCTCCCCCGATGATCGGGTCGCCTGCTCCGTCCAGATGAACAGCCACCCCGCTCTGCCAATCATTGGAGCCGATGGGCAAAGCCCATTGATAGGCACCGGTCGTATCATACTTGGCCAAAAAAGCATCTCCGCTCCCTTCGGAAAGGAATTCCGCCTGTGTTCCGGCAGGATTGAAATCGCATTCGTTGGAGAAATAGCCGGTCACGAAAATATGACCCTGCCCGTCCAGGATGAGGTCCATGGCCTCATCATCCCCGGAACCACCCATGGTGATCGTCCATTGATAATGGCCCAAAGCATTGAACTTGGAAAGGAAAATATCCTTCCCCCCTTCCGAAATGAACTGATCGGTAGCCGGTCCCGGGTCCATATCGACCGTATCCCTGAAATACCCAGTGATGTACAGCGCTCCGCTTTTACTTCGGAACATGGCATTGGAACGGTCGCTCTCTTGTCCGCCCATCCCGACCGACCATTGATGGACCAACTCGGTCTGTCCATATCCCATCAGGGGGCACCCTATTATCAAAAGCCAAAGGACGCAGAAAGAAGCAAAAGGAAAACAGCGTGTCATGAATCAGTTGACTTGAAGATGCATTTCTAATATGCAAAGGTATCATTAAGCAGACTTTCAGACCCACATTTCCATCCTGCCTCCCTCCCTTGGGAAAACCCTTCCGTTCTTTATCTTTGCCCTCCTTACACATGCCCGTTAAAAGCTTTCAGCCTGACCCGAACCCATGTCCAGGATCCGTTTGATCGAAGTCCCTTCCGAGATCGCCGCCGGCACCCGCGGAGCGAGCCTGGGCATCCGGGCCATGGAGATCGCGGCACTGAACCAGGAGGACCGCTTTTTCCATGAGCATGAAAGTTACGAGGTACCGGCGGAGAATCATCGATCGTACGACCCTGTCGACACCCCCCATGCCATCCGTATAGAAGGCGTGCTAAGCATGTACCGGAAGGTTAGCCAGGCAGTAAGCCAAACGCTCACAGCCGGACAATATCCATTCGTACTGGCCGGGGACCATTCCACAGCGGGAGCGACCATCGCGGGCATCAAGCAAGCTTTCCCCCAACAAAGACTAGGGGTGATATGGATCGATGCCCATGCCGACCTTCACTCCCCCTACACAACCCCTTCCGGGAATATGCACGGCATGCCTCTGGCCGTAGCCTTGGGGATGGACAACAGGGGGCATAAGGCACATAAGCTCGATGAAAAGACCGCCCGGGCCTGGCACGAACTACGACAGGTAGGGGGTGGAGAACCCAACCTCAACCCCGAAGACCTTGCCTTCATCGGTGTCCGTTCCATCGAAGCCCCTGAAGAAGCGTTGATGAAAGCGTATGATATCCGCAACTTCACCATTGAAGAAGTCCGGAGAAAAGGGGCGGAAAGCATTGCAAAGGCATGCCTGGAACGCCTGGTGGCATGCGATATGATCTATGTTTCATTTGATGTGGACAGCATGGACGACAGCATTTCCCGGGGAACCGGTACTCCTGAACCTAATGGGCTTACCGTAGCTGAAGCCACTGGATTGATGGAATCTTTCGCCCGCGATCCCCGGACCTGCTGTTTTGAGATCGTGGAAGTGAACCCTACCCTTGACGACAAAGGAAATGTCATGGCGGAAACGGCTTTCGGGATCCTGAACCGAACCACCCAAACGATCGAAGAACGATGAGCGGGAACGCAACATGGGAATTGCTGGCAAAGGAAACCAGTCGGGCCTTGAAAACTCTCTATCAGGCAGAGCTCCCAACGAAGGACATCACAGTCCAGGAAACGCGGGATGAATTCGAAGGGGACCTGACCATCGTTGTCTTCCCCCTTGCCCGTCACAGCCAGAAAAAACCTCCCGATACCGCAGAGGAGATCGGCCAGTGGTTGCAGGACCAGGAAAATGTCCCGGTAGTCCGGTACAATGTGGTGAAAGGATTCCTCAATCTGGTCCTCAGCGATGCTCACTGGATGGAAGAACTGAAAAAAGCCCTGGGAAACGACCAATACGGATCCTCAACACCCGAACAAGGCAGGTCGATAATGGTGGAATTCTCTTCCCCCAACACCAACAAGCCACTGCATCTCGGCCATCTCCGGAACAACTTCCTGGGCTGGTCGGTGAGTGAGATCCTCAAGGCCAAGGGTCATAAGGTGAACAAAGTACAGATCATCAACGACCGGGGCATCCACATCTGCAAATCCATGGTCGCCTGGCAAAAATTCGGGAATGGCGAAACACCGGAAAGCTCTGGTATGAAAGGGGATCATCTGGTCGGAAAGTTTTACGTGGAATTCGATAAGCATTACAAGAAGGAAGTAGAGGAACTGCAGAAGGCCGGGAAAAGCCGGGAGGAAGCAGAAAAAAACGCACCCTTGCTGCTGGAAGCTCAGGAAATGCTCCGCCAATGGGAGCAGGGAGATGATGAAGTGGTCGCCTTGTGGCAAAAGATGAACAACTGGGTCTACCAGGGTTTCGACCAGACCTATGAGCGCATGGGCGTCGATTTCGACAAGCTGTACTACGAATCCGAAACCTATCTGAAAGGCAAAGAAGTCGTCCTGAAAGGACTGAAGGAAGGGATCTTTTATGAAAAGGAGGATGGATCGGTCTGGTGTGACCTCAGTGCTCACAAAATGGACGACAAGCTCCTGATCCGGGGCGACGGTACGGCAGTCTATATGACCCAGGATATCGGAACGGCCATTCTCCGGTACGAAGACCAGCCCGACCTGGACCAGCTGGTCTACACCGTAGGAAATGAACAGGAGCACCACTTCAAAGTACTGTTCATCATTCTGGACCAGCTTGGTTATGCCTGGGCAAGGAATTGTTACCACCTCAGCTACGGGATGGTCGACCTGCCCACGGGAAAAATGAAAAGCCGGGAAGGGACCGTAGTCGATGCGGACGACCTCATGCAGGAAATGGTGGATACGGCCGAAGAGACCACCCGGGAACTTGGAAAAATGGAAGACCTCAGCGAACAAGAAAAGCATGACCTGTTCGAAACGATCGGCCTGGCTGCCCTGAAATACTTCCTGCTCAAAGTAGATCCGAAAAAGCGCATGCTTTTCGACCCGCAAGATTCGATCGACCTCAACGGCAACACCGGCCCGTTCATCCAATACACCCATGCCCGGATCCGGTCCTTACTCAGAAA
Source organism: uncultured Flavobacteriales bacterium (assembly GCA_964489175.1). Taxonomy (GTDB): domain Bacteria; phylum Bacteroidota; class Bacteroidia; order Flavobacteriales_D; family CAYVSK01; genus CAZAYA01. The sequence continues at coordinate 29,456 of CAZAYA010000001.1, forward strand.
AGCGGAAGCTAAAGGCTTCGACACCGATCATCGGAGCCTTCCGGAAACCAGGGAACTGGAAAAAGCAGAAAAAGCAGTTTTGCTGCGCATCACCCGTTTTCCGCAAGCGGTAACAGAGGCAGGAGAAGAATACAGCCCGGCCGTCATCGCCAATTACACCTATGAACTGGTGAAGGAATTCAACCATTTCTACCAGACCACTCCTATCCTGGGGTCAGGCAAAGAACCGCTTCGGATCGCTCTTTGCCGGAAAACAGGGGATATCATAAGGAAAGCTATGGCACTGCTGGGGGTACGCGTTCCTGAACAGATGTGATCGCCCGCGTGTTCATCCCACGATCCCTGTCCGATACTTTGACACACAGGAATTACGCGCAGGATTCATTAATTTTGTAAGAAAGGAGAAGGCACCATGTTCGAGAACCTGCAGGACAAGATAGAGCGGTCGTTCAAAGTCCTTAAAGGACAAGGCCAGATCACGGAAGTGAACGTAGCGGAGACGCTGAAGGAAGTCCGCCGGTCGTTGCTGGACGCCGATGTGAACTTCAAGATCGCCAAGGATTTCACCAATCGTGTCAAGGAAAAAGCACTCGGCCAAGATGTATTGAATGCCGTTTCCCCCGGGCAATTGCTCGTGAAGATCACCCATGAAGAGCTCAAGGAACTCATGGGTGGAGAACACGAAGAACTCGACCTCAAGGGGAATCCAGGCGTTATTCTGCTGGCCGGCCTCCAGGGTTCAGGTAAAACAACTTTCTCCGGGAAACTCGCCAACTTCCTCAAAAAGAAGAAAAGCAAGGATCCGCTGCTCATCGCTTGTGACGTTTACCGCCCCGCTGCGATCGATCAGTTGCATGTGGTAGGCGACCAGATCGGCGTGGAAGTCTTTTCCGACAAGGAGACCAAGGACCCGGTAGACATTGCTCAGCGCGGCATCCAGCATGCTAAAGCGAACGGGCATGACCTTGTGATCGTGGACACGGCCGGCCGACTGGCGATCGACGAGGACATGATGAACGAGATCTCCTCTCTCAAAAGTGCGCTCTCGCCCAACGAAACGCTTTTCGTGGTCGACTCCATGACCGGTCAGGATGCCGTGAACACCGCTAAGACTTTCAACGAGCGGCTCGACTACAATGGTGTGATCCTCACCAAGCTCGACGGAGATACCCGGGGTGGTGCCGCCCTGTCCATCCGCGCTGTGGTGAACAAACCCATCAAGTTCATCGGTACTGGTGAAAAGATGGATGCCCTGGATGTCTTTTATCCGGAAAGGATGGCCGACCGGATCCTGGGCATGGGGGATGTCGTATCGCTGGTGGAAAGAGCCCAGGAGCAGATCGATGAGGAAGAGGCCCGTAAGGTGCAGAAGAAGATCGCGAAGAACCAGTTCAACTTCGATGACTTCCTCAAGCAGATCAGCCAGATCAAGAAAATGGGGAACGTCAAGGACCTCATGGGCATGATCCCCGGCATGGGCAAGGCGATCCGCGACATGGATATCGACGACGATGCTTTCAAAGGCATCGAAGCTATTATCCACTCCATGACCCCCGAAGAACGGCAGGACCCCAAGCTTCTCGATGGTTCCCGCCGTAAAAGGATCGCCAAAGGAAGTGGCACTTCTGTTCAGGAGGTCAACCAGCTCATCAAACAATTCGAGCAGACGAGCAAGATGATGAAAAAGCTCGGCAATAAGAAGGACATGACCAACATGATGCAACAAATGCAGAACATGGGCGGCAAGCCCGGCATGTAAACGACCTACTCCCCCTCTCATGGAAATACTCGACGGAAAAGCCACTTCAGAAGAGATCAAAAAGGAGATCGCTGCGGAAGTGGAACAGATCAAAGCGATAGGCGGCAAAGTTCCTCACCTCACAGCCGTCATCGTCGGTGAAGACCCAGCCAGTCGCTCTTATGTAGGAGGAAAGGTGAAAGCCTGTCAGCGGGTCGGCTTTCGCTCTTCCCTCATCGAATTCCCCGATGACGTTTCCGAAGAAGAGTTGCTGCAACAGATCGAAGTCCTCAACCATGATGATGATGTGGATGGCTTCATTGTACAGCTTCCCCTCCCTGGCCAGATCGATGAAAAGAAGGTGATCTTCTCCATCGACCCCGACAAGGATGTGGACGGCTTTCATCCCCAGAACGTTGGGAAAATGGCCCTGAACATGCCCACCATTCTACCCGCTACCCCTTACGGTATCCTGCAATTGATGAAACGCTACAAGATCGACACCTTCGCCAAAGAATGTGTGATCGCTGGCCGGAGCACTATCGTGGGATCGCCCATGGCCATCCTGATGAAGCAGAATGCCACGCCGGGAAATTGCACGGTCACGTTGTGCCATAAATACACCCGCCGTTATTGGGAACATTACAAAAGAGCGGACATTCTGATATCAGCGGTCGGTAAGCCCGGGCTCATTACGGGAGACATGGTCAAGGAAGGGGCTGTTGTGTTCGATGTCGGCATCACTCGCATCAAGGACCATACCCGCTCCAAAGGATACCGCATCGTTGGCGATGTGGCCTATGATGAAGTCGCTCCAAAAGCTTCTTATATCACGCCTGTCCCTGGAGGCGTCGGCCCCATGACGATCGCCGCCCTGCTCAAGAACACCCTTACCGTTGCCAAGCGTCGGCAACAGGAGCCCCTGGAAAAAGCTGACATTCCTGTGAAATAAAAAACGGGCTGTTCATATGGAACAGCCCGTTTTTATCGCTCCAGGTATAATATCTACCTGATCAGAAGAGCTTCACGCTGGTGTACTGGAATTTCTCGTATTTCTCCTCGTTCCAGGCATCGTTGGCATAGTCAGGCCCCTGCACTTTAGTATCCATTCTGCGGAATTCCAGCATTTCCTCCGCGTCCACACCCCGCTCGTTCAGGGCTTCCACAATAAGTTCTTTGGCCCGGTTCGCCCTTAATTGAGCGAGTTTCTCGTTATCATCAAAACTCTTGGTCGGCACTGTGGATGCACTGGCTTCGATCTCCACGAAGACCTTACCCCGGTCCTTGATCGTATTGTAAGCCTTGTCGATCAGGTGGATGAAATTGTCCTGATCTTTTTCGACCCGGTGCTTGTTGTAATTGAAATACTGTTTGAAAGAACCGATCGCTGTTGTTCCGGTCTCCTTCCTTTCTTCTCCCTCAGCGGAAGCGGTGGGCTGTTTACCGCTCTCCTCCACGATCTCGACCCCTTCTTTCTTTTCCCTTTTGGGCATGGTATCAGGGACAAGCGTAAGCTGTCCTCCGGCACATTCCAGGTCCATGGTATCCAGATCGATCCCCACCTGGATCTCCTCGTAAGAAGACCCTTCTTTCACCCGCAGCACCTGGGAATAAAGTTCCTCTCCTTCCACTGCATAGGAAAGGCTGTACTCTCTCCCCTGAGGCAAGATACACACATAACCTCCATCCCGCGTCCGCGGGACAAGCTGATGGATCATCTCTCCATTGGTCCGGTCGAAGACCGTGATGAAGACATCGGACAACAACTTGGAGCATTCCTCCGCCTGAATGGCTCCTTTCAGAAGGGTAAGGTCCTTGGCCTCGGCTCCGGTGAACTCAACAAGGTAGATATCGGTCCCCCCATAGTTCTCGATGCCTGCGAACTCACCTCTCATTCCTCTGAAATCAGAACTATAATAAGCCCGCTTCCCATCAGGCGTGGTTACGAAATAAACGTCATCATCGGTGGTGCTCAAGGGATACCCGACATTTTCGGGCTCCGTCCAGGTTCCATCCTTTTTCTTTTGAGAAGTGAACAGATCATAACCTCCCATGCTTTTATGCCCTTTGGAGCTAAAGTATAAGGTCTTGCCATCAGGGTGAATGAAAGGGCCATCCTCATCCCGCTCGGTATTGATCGTTTCCCCAAGGTTCAAGGGCTCCCCCCATTCTCCGTTGGGCAACTTGAGACATTGATAAATATCCCTTCCTCCTTCTCCTCCATCTCGGTTGCTCACGAAGTAGAGTTCCTGTTTATCCGCAGACATGGTAATATGACTCTCGTAAGCCTCTGAATTGATGAATCCAGCCTTTTTGAGCTTTTGCCATTCCCCATCCTTGAGCTGGCTCTCGTAGATGTTCCCCGTCCCTTGTTCATCTTTATAGACAAAGAGGGTTTTCCCGTCTGCCGAAAGACTGCTCGTTGCTTCATGCTCCTGGGTGTTCATTTCGAGCAATTCAGGTTCCTCCCAGTTGCCCTCCTGGTTCTTATAGGAAACGTAAATATCCTCGAAGAATTTACCGGTAGAACGCTCGACCTGATTGAAATTAGAACTGTCTTTGCGAAGGCGGCGGGAAGTGAAATAGATAGCCGTTTCATCCAGGTTAGGAACCGGACAATAATCAGCATAAGAACTGTTCACACTCGGGCCCAGGTTGTGGATCTTTACATCGATCGGATTCTGGACCATCTTCTTGGCCATCTTCGTCATTTGGATGTGGTAGTCGATATCGTCGAGGATCGGGTTCCGGCGATGTGCCTTCTCCTGGAAAATGTTAAAATATTCAAGCGCTTCGTCAAAGCGATAATCGATGTGGTACAGTTTGGCCAGAAAGAAATACGCATCATGGGGAGCTTCGTCGGATCTGTACAGCGGGTCATAATCCTTTACCCGGACGGTTCCATCAGCAATGGCCTTTTCCATGTGGGATAATCCTTCCAGTTTTTGGTCCGTGGAGTGGTAATAGCACATCCCCGCCAGGTAATTCAAATTAGGGTTATCGGGACGCTCCGCTAAAAGCTCCTCCCAATAGGGAATCGCACTAGAATAAAGTTTATCGATGGTCATCATCAATGCATCATCGAATTTCTGCTTCATAACCTCTTCCCTATCCTTGTCTTTCTCCTGTGCATGGATCTCAGGAACGATGAAAAGAAAGAGAAAAAGAAGGGAGAGCAGGGAAAGTCTGCTTTTCATGGCCAAAGAGCTTATCATACTAATAGAGAGGCTATTGCCTGTTTCAGAAAACAAAAGTAAGAAATTAGGACCATGCCCTCCGTCAACGAAGGATCAAATAACGTGAAGGGCGACTGAGCAGAAAAGGGTATCCCTGCAGGCATGGTACTGCAGATCAGAACTTGGCCCGCGTTCTCCGACGGAAAGTCGAACGATTGAACCGTTTCATATACCGGGTGTTCATGCCCAACTTCCAGCTGAAGGTGATATTCAGGAAGATATAGGAATCATTATCGGTAGGGTCCCCTCGCTGTGCTCCGGTAGCTGTCGGATCGATGGGATGCCCCTTCTCGTTGGTCTTGATCATATCCAGGCTTGGGTCGGCCAGGTCAGCGGCCATATCTCCCCTTTCCGCCCGCAACTTATCATTGTCGTAATAATCCGTGCTGACATCATCGATGTAATCGGTAAAGGTCTTCCGGTAACCCAGCTCAAGGCCGACCCGGTATTTCCGGCCGAGGCCAAGGCGGAATCCAATCCCCATCGGTATCACCGGCTGGAGTCGGCTGTATAGTTCGGTCCCTTCTTCCAGTCCCTGTCCTTCGGTCCCCAGAGGCTGTAATTCTACCCATTCCCCTTCGTACTGAGCTTTGGGGTTGAAATAAAATCCACCGATCCCCACGAATCCGTAAAGGTCTTTGTAGGCATTCTTGAACCGGGCGCTCTTACTACCGATCCCGTAAAGGTTCCCAAGCTTGTTCAGTGTAAGGTGCAACTCGTATTTCAGAGATGCCTCTACAATAAGGGAACGGAAATGCAAATTCCTGTTCCGCCGGAACCTTTCATCGGTGAGTTTGTCGTTTCCGCTCACCATACCCACAGAAGCAGCTGCATTCAGTGCCATCGCCCGACCGATGTAATAACGAAACCCCAAGGCGCCGCAGGGTTGGGTCATCCGGGTCTCCAGGTCCCAGAGAAAATCACTCCCGATCTGGTCCCTTCCTCCCAGCTCACCGAGGAAATGGCTTGAGCCCAACTGAACGGAGACCTCTTTCCGGTAGCGTTTCCAGTAATTCCGGGAAACGCTGTTGAAATATTGAGCCGAAACGGAATAGGTTATAAAGGCGAGCAAAAGGGTCAGCAAGTACCGTTTCATCATAGCAAACTCAGTATTTGGGCACAGCAACCAGCATTAATGAGTGAAATTAAGTGAATCATACCCCTTACAGCAGCAATAAGTGCCTAATTTAAGAATATTTTAACATACTGGTATTCACCATACTTCTCCTTATCGTCAGGATCACCTTGGTATTCAGGCCCCTGCACTTTGGCATCCATGTTGATCTCAACACGGGAAGGGTCAAGTCCAGCATCCCGAAGTGTACGACGGATCGTACGTTGAGCTTCTTCCGCCCTTTTAATAGCCAACCGGAAGTTGGAGCCATAAGTAGCTGTAGGCACTTTAGAAGCACTGGCCTCGATCCGGAGGCCGATCGTTCCCTTGTTCTTCTGCAACACTTCCTTGAGATCCTGACTAAAGGACGCAAGATCATCTTTCTGGGTTGCGATCATTTTCTTGTTATAATCGAAATATTTCTCAAAAACGACCTGTCCGGCTAATCCTCCGGTTCCTTCCTTTTCGATGTAAACCGTATCCACCCGGGTTACTGTATCCACCCGAACATCCGGTTTCCCTTTCATGGCCTGGGTCATTTGTTTTTTACGCTGAATTCTCCGGCGGGTAGTGGTTTCCAACAAACCCATCGGTTCCACATCCTGTTCAGGAATAGCCTCCATCTGAGCATCCACGTCCACAGCCGGTTTGTTCGCGGATACCAACTCTCCGTCAGCACATTCAATGTCGAGGGTATCCAGGTTGATCGCACGTTTCACTTCCCGGTAAGTGGCGTTTTTCGGCACATCGATGGTCTCCTTGTAAAGGATACGATCCTCCACAGCATAGGAAAGAATGTACTCCTGACCAGGTGGCAGAATGGAAACAAAACCTCCATCCCGGCTTCGCGGGACAAAAGCCTCCAGTGTGTCGTTCCGGAGCTTGTTGACGAGATGAACGGTCACTTCATCAAGCTTCTCCTGACAAGCCTTTGCTCTAACAATACCCTTGAGGACGGTAAGCTTTTTCTCAGTAACCCCGGGGAACTCTACTTGATAAAGATCCTCCTCCCCATACCCTTTGACATTCCCAACGTTCTTCTTCACTCCTTTGAAGTCAGCGCTGTAATAAGCTCTTTTACCATCAGGAGAGACCACGAAATAAACGTCATCATCCGGGGTATTGATGGGATATCCGATGTTGTGGGGTTCACTCCAGTTCCCTTCTTCGGTAAGTTCAGTACTGAAAATGTCGAAGCCACCCATCGTTTCGTGCCCTTCGGAGCTGAAATAAAGCGTGGTCTGGTTAGGGTGGATGAAAGGACCGTCCTCATCGAAAGGTGTGTTGATCTCCGGTCCCAGATTATATACCTGGCTCCATTCCCCGTTCGGAAGTTTCTTGATGCCATAAATATCCTTGCCTCCGAACCCTCCTTCCCGGTCACTCACAAAATAGATATCACGACCATCGGCTGAAATGTCGATGTGGCTTTCATAAGCTCCGGAGGAATTGATGTTCTCAGCCAGCAATTCAGGTCTGCTCCAATTCCCGTCTTCCAAGGTGGTCTGATAAAGGTTACCGGCCCCTTCAACGGTCTTATAGATAAAAAGGGTCTTCCCGTCCGAAGAAAGGTTACTTGTGGCAATGTGTTCCTGCATCTTGTCGTTCCCCAGACCCAGGAAATTCGACCAGAAGCCACCCTCCTCGTTCTTGGTCCTGGAAAGAGGGAACAACTCCGCTTCTCCCCATTCCCCATTCTCCTGCTTGTAGGAAACATAAATGTCCTCAAAGTATTTCCCGGTCGCCCCTTCGATATCGTTGTAATTGGAACTATCCTCCCGCAGACGTCGGGAAGTAAAGAACAAAGAGGTCTCATCAAGGCTCAGCACAGGACAGTAATCGCTATAGGGACTGTTCACCTGCGGTCCCAGATTGCTGATCTTGGCATACAAAGGGTCATCGATCAGTTCAATGGCCTTTTCGCTCATGGCAATATGCCGGTCAATATCCTTCATGAAAGGATCATCCTTGCTGGCCTTTTCTTCAAAAGTCTTCAGCTCCTGCAACGCTTCTTTAAAACGGTACTTCATATGGTACAACTTGCCCAGGTAGAAATGGACATCGATCGGGGCCTCATCCGAGCTGTAAAAAGGTTCGAACTGTTGGGTGGTCTTCTGCCGGGCTTTTTCAAAATAAGCGATCCCCTTGAACTTAGAATCGGCAGAATTGAAATAACAGATGCCGGCGAAATAATTGAGGCTTGCATTGTCCGGCCTTTCCTCCAGCAGCTCTTTCCAAAGAGGAAGTGCATCCACGTACAATTGGTCCAGCGTCATCATGTAAGCCCGTTCGAACTTCATTTTCATAGCCCGCTGATCCTGAGCCTGAGCAGACATTTGAAAAGGAAAAAGAACGAACAGCAAGAAAGAAAGGATCAAGAACACCCGTTTCATGGGAGAGAAGCGCTTTTTACAAACGGTGCTGTTAAGATTAAAGAAGAAGGGGCTGTCTTTGAATGCCCGAAAATACTAAATATTCTTTTCTATTTGCAAACCCCTAAGGACGAATGGTATATTTTAATCAAAATCTTCCGCCATTTACAGCCAGCACCTTTCATGAGGCGGATATTCTCTAAATTAGTACCTGTGAGCCGATGTCCACCCCCACTACTTCCATAGAGACCGTTTCGATCATCGGCGCCGGTAACGTCGGGTTCCATATCGGCCTGGCCCTTCGGAGGAACAACATTCGCGTTGAACAGGTATGGAGCCGGACCCTGGCCAATGCTACCCGGCTGGGTGAATTGCTGAATTGTCAGACCGTCAGGGAGCCGGGCACCCTGAACCCGAAAACCGATCTTTTCCTTCTGGCTGTAAAAGACGATGCGATCCAAGAAGTAAGCCAGGCCCTTCCGGATACCGATGGTATCGTAGCTCATACATCAGGTTCCACTTCCGTGGATGTATTGCCCCAGGAAAAAAGGGGCGTGTTCTACCCTCTGCAGACCTTCAACAAGGATAGGCCGATCGCTGTCAATGAGATCCCTTTTTTTGTAGAAGGGAACGCTCCCCAGGTCCTACAGGCATTGACCGACTTGGGTCAAAAACTGTCGAAAGAAGTCTACGCTTCCTCTTTCGAGCAAAGGAAATTCCTCCACATGGCGGCCATTTTCGCCTGTAATTTCACCAACCATCTTTATCACATGGCTGATGAATTACTCGCCGACCAAGAGGTCGACCAACGTGTCCTTTACCCTCTTATCCGGGAGACCGTGGAACGATCCCGGGAAAGCCCCCCGGCCGAAACCCAAACAGGCCCCGCCAGAAGGGGAGACATGGAGATCCTGAAAGAACACCTGCACCGCCTGGAACAATATCCTTCCCACCAACGGGTATACCGGCTCCTTTCGAACGAGATCCTCAAAGCTTACCATGGAGAAGAACTATAAACAATCGTTGAGCCATATCAAAGCTTTTGTCTTTGATGTGGATGGCGTATTGACCAATAACCAGGTCCTGATCCTGGAATCCGGACAACTGGCCCGGAGCGTTTCCATTCGCGACGGCTTTGCATTGAAAACCGCTGTGGATAAGGGTTTTCATGTAGGCATCATTTCTGGAGGGAATTACGATCCTGTAGCAGAACGCTTCCAGGCCCTCGGCATTCAGGAAATACACCTGGGAATAAAGAACAAAGTAGCTGTCTTTCAGGAATTCATGCAGAGAAAAGGAATCGCAGCAGCGGATGTGATCTACATGGGGGATGACCTCCCCGACCGGGAAGTAATGCAGGCTTCAGGATTACCTGTATGCCCTCACGATGCTGTGGATGAGATCCGAGGCATCTGCCAGTATGTCTCCCATAAAAAAGGAGGGGAAGGGTGTGTTCGCGATGTGATCCAACAAACCCTGAAAGTACAGGGAAAATGGCCGGGTAATTGAAATGTATTTTCTCCGCCTCATACGGCCCCTTAACCTTCTGATCATCGCCGGCACAATGTACGCCATGCGATGGTGCATCATGGTCCCCACCCTCGATGCCTTCCCTGGGTTCGCAAAAACCAGATTGGAACTGCAATCCAGTTCCCTGGACTTCTTCCTCCTTGTCCTGTCGACCCTTTTCATCGCCGCTGCCGGAAATATCATCAACGATTACTTCGATCTGCGTGCCGACCGGATCAACAAACCCGGCCAGGTGATCATTGGCAAATACATCAAGCGACGGGTAGCCATGGGAGCACATGTGTTTTTCAATCTTCTCGGCATCCTCCTGGCTTTTTATCTGGCTTTCAAAAGCCGGCTCTGGTTCCTGCCATTATTCCACCTTTTCTCGGCCGGATCCCTTTGGTTCTATTGTGTGAATTTCAAGAAACGGCTTCTGTTCGGTAACCTGATCATTTCACTCACCACTGCTCTCGTACCCATTCTGGTAGCTGTTTACGATCTGCCTTTGCTGGCCAGAGCATACAACAATGCTTGGGTCTCTTTCTTTTCCGATCTGCGCCTCATCGAAGACCCTGCCCGCATCGGGCGCCTGGTGATGTATTGGATCATGGGGTATGCCGGCTTCGCGTTCATCGCTACCCTGGTACGAGAGATCCAAAAGGACATGGCGGATGTGGAAGGGGACAGTGCTGTAGGTAGTTCCACTCTCCCTATAACAATGGGGCTGAGCTGGACCAAAAAGATCACAGCCAGCCTGATAGGTCTGATGATCGTCATCATCATGGCCGTTCACTTCTTGTTCCTCAGGGACCTCTCCGCCTTATTGTATCTGGGAGCCGGAGTATGCATTCCTCTTCTCATCAGTCTCATCATCACCCTGAGAAGCCGGGAAAGAAGATCGTTCCTGCTGGCCGCCACCTGGCTCAAGCTGGCCATGGCATCGGCCATTTTATTCGCTTATTTCGCGAGCTATGTGTTTTCATCCAACCCGCTGATCCATAGTCTATGATACTACCCCACCACCTTGAAGACAAGCGCGTTATCCTTGCTAGCTCCTCTCCTCGCCGCCATCACCTGATGCGCGAGCTGGGAATCGATTTCGAAGTGATCACCCCTGATGTAGAGGAAGACTACCCGAACGGCCTGACCCGGGAAGAGATCGCTGTTCATATCGCCAAGCTCAAAGCTGGCTACTTCGGTGAAGGGCTGGACGAACACCTCCTTATCATCACCGCCGACACCATCGTGGTAAAAGGGAACCGGATCCTTACCAAACCAGAAAACGAAAAAGACGCCCGGGAAATGCTCCGGGAACTTTCAGGAGACTCTCACGAAGTGATCACGGCGGTATGCCTCCGTAAAGGTGAGCAACACCGGACCTTTTACGATAACACCAAGGTCCATTTCCGCGACCTCACCGATGAAGAGATCGACCACTACATCAGGAGATACAAACCATTCGACAAAGCAGGAGCCTATGGGATCCAGGAATGGATCGGATACATCGGCATCGATCGTATCGAGGGCTCTTATTTCAATGTTATGGGATTACCCGTCCATAAGGTCTATGAAGAACTCAAGGAAGTGCTCGGGGTCCGCTGAGACCTCTCCCGTATCACCTTCCCCGAACATGCACCGTTATCGATCATACCTGCTCCTCCTGGCCCTGATACTTACCGGGGTTTTCTTTCAGACAACCCCTTGCTCAGGACAACCGGAAAAATCGAAGGGATGGGAAATGGAGTTGCCTTCTCCCTTGTTATCCCATGTGGAACAAAAGGTCACGCTGAAGGTCCCGGAGAACTCCCCTTTCGCTGAAGAACAATTCTCCATCACGGTCAAAGGGAAACAACACCCTATTCAGGTCACGGAAGGGACAGGAACTTTTCTTTTCCGCCCCGAAGGGGAGTCGACACTCAAAATAGAAACCCCTGCAGGCATCCTTGAAAAGCCAATTAGTCCCATACCTTTATGGTTCAGCATTCTTCCACCTCTGCTCGCCATTTTCATGGCTTTGCTGTTCCGGGAGGTGATCTCTTCTTTATTGCTCGGCATCTTCCTGGGAACGGCGATCATCGGCTACTACACACATGGCTGGACCGGCATCTTCAATGGTCTTTTCGCCATTATCGACGATTATATCCTGGTATCCCTGAATGACCCCGGCCACCTTTCGGTGATCCTGTTCTCTATGATGATCGGTGGGGTCGTAGCCCTGATATCCCGCAATGGGGGCATGAAAGGGGTGGTCGACCATATTTCCGGTCTTGCCCGAAGTCCCAAGAGTGGACAGTTGGCGACCTGGGGACTGGGCATCGGCATCTTTTTCGACGATTATGCCAACACCCTGGTGGTAGGCAATACCATGCGCCCGATCACCGATCGCCTCAAGATCTCGCGGGAAAAACTCGCCTACCTGGTGGATTCCACAGCAGCCCCTATCGCAGCGGTTGCTTTCATCACCACCTGGATCGGGGCGGAACTCGGATACATCCAGGACGGCCTGGATATGATCAACCGCAACGACACCCAGATCCACAACAGTGTGTATTCGATCTTCATGAACTCCCTCCGGTTCTCATTTTACCCGGTGCTGACCCTGGTCTTTATCCTGATGCTGGTCCTGAAAGGAAGGGATTTCGGGCCAATGCTGAAAGCCGAACGAAACGCCCGGCTCAGTGACGAGATCACGAGCAGCGAATCCGAACCTCCCGGCTCTCAAGACAAGGAAATGAAAGCGCTCGAACCGGTAGCGGGTATCCGGGGTTCCTGGTGGAACGCAGCAATCCCCATCGCCGTGATCATTTTCGGAACACTGACCGGCCTCTTCTACACGGGCAAAGAAGCTTGTTTGGAAGCCCTCCCCGAAGGAACCCTGCACAGCGATTCCTTTGCCACCGTCTGGAACCACCTTCATTTGTTACCGGGAAGTCCAGAAACTCCGCTGGCCAAACTCGGGACCCTGATCGGGCGATCGGACTCCTATTCCGCCCTTCTGTGGTCCTCCCTGGCCGGCATCTTCATCGCCATGTTACTTACCATAGGCCAAAGGATCATGGCTCTGAGCGACGCCGTGGAATCCCTGCTGACCGGCTTCAAGACCATGCTCGGAACGATGATCATCCTCATACTGGCCTGGTCCCTGGCCAAAGTAACGGAGGACCTCCACACGGCCGACTTTCTGACCAACATCATGGGAGATAATATCGCCCCCTGGGCCATTCCTGCCCTGACCTTCCTTCTGGCAGCCCTGATAGCCTTTTCCACCGGTTCATCCTGGGGCACGATGGCTATCCTCTATCCTCTCATGCTCCCCGCCGCCTGGAAGATCTCCCAGATGAACGGTTATGCTCCTGAGGAAGCCCTTCCCATATTCTACAACACGGTCTCCTGCGTGCTGGCCGGCTCCGTCCTGGGAGATCATTGTTCCCCCATCTCCGATACCACCATTCTCAGTTCGTTGGCCAGTTCCTGTGATCATGTGGACCATGTCCGGACCCAACTCCCCTATGCCCTCACCGTGGGAGGTGTAGCTTTACTGATCGGAACTATTCCTGGCGCGCTGGGAGCGGCTTCCTGGATCACTTATCCCCTCGGGATCGCGATCCTTTTCGGCATTATCATGCTCTTCGGTAAAAAGACCGAGCAGCAGGAAGCGTTGGAATTCGATGAGTAGCCAGGGGTCATAAGGGGTTATGGCTTCTTTTCTTAAGCAAGGCTCATTGCCTTCGGCTCCACCCTATTGCCCAATGCTACTGGCTCAATTCAGGATCTTCTGATCATCCAAACCCTTATCCTTGCCATGCAGGCGGATGCCCAGCATGATCTCGTGGGTACCAGTGCTGTAGTTCTTGATGTTGGTGGTGGTCAGGTCATGGGAATAGCCGATCTGCAGCTTGTTCTTGTAATTGTAGCCAGCCATGATAGCCACCGCATCGTTCGTTCGGTAGGATCCTCCTGCCCAGATGCTATTGTCGTAAATGAAACGACCTGAAACATCCAGTTTAGGCGGCGTAGGGTAAACATATTTGGCCAGAAGGGTAGGTTCGAACTGGAATTTATCGCCGATATCAAAGGTATATCCTCCCGTCACGATGTAATGATCTTCCAGGCGGCTGAGCGTGGTCGGCAGTTCGAACATCCCCAGCTTGTTCTGGAGCAGCTGAGGGGCCACGGCTCCGATAAACCACTTGTCGGTATACAAGTGCAGACCGAATTTGGCATCCGGGTTGAGCTCCGAATACAATTCGTTGTTGATCGCTTCGTCTTTATTGTCTTCGAAAGTGATCTTGGACGCATCGATCTGGAATTGCAATACACCAGCGGCCAGGGCCGCGGATAATTTCAGGTTCTCCCCCAGCTTCAAATGGTACGCATAGGACAATTGCATTCCAGTCCGGCGGGTAGGCCCTACGATATCAGTAAATAAATACCCCCCGAAGCCCATTTTACGGTCTTTGGAGGGGCCGTGAGCACTTAGCGTATAAGTCCGCGGAGCATCTGTGATCCCCACCCACTGGTAGCGATGATTGGACCGCACTTCGTAATAAGGTTCTGTACCAGCTACCGCAGGATTCACCGCATACTCATTGAAGAGGTACTGGGTATACTGCGGCAGCTGCTGGGCGTTCACACCACCCGCGAACAAGCTGGTCAGCAAAAGCAAAGTTCCTATCCTTTTCATCATGGTTGCGGGCATTAACGAATAATGGTGATCGGACCAGTATAAGGTTCAACACGGTCGTCCTTCAGGTCGATGATGTAATAATACGTCCCTACCGGAACGGGCTCTCCATTGTAAGTTCCATCCCAGGGCTCCTCATAACCTTCGGAACGGAACAACAGCTCACCCCAGCGGTTGTAGACTTCCACCACTGCTTCAGGGTACTGGTCGATGTAGCTGATGTTCCACACATCGTTCACACCGTCTCCGTTAGGTGTGAAACCATCCGGAAAGACCACCTCAGGCCTCACATCTACTTCGATGGTATCGTATCCAACACATCCCTCGGAAGAGGTCACTTCCACAACATAATCATAGAGGCCAGCATCCTCCGGCTGGAGGGTAGGGTTAGCGATCGTTGTATCCCCCAACCACTGTTCAGGAGACCAATTATAAGAAGATCCGCTCGGACCGGTCGGGTCACCCCCCAGGGTCACTTCCTGTCCTACAAAGACATTGTCCAATTCCCCTGCATCGGCCGGCGGTGTCGGGTAAAGGGTCACGGTCACGCGGTCGGTATCGGAGCATATACTACGGGTAGCGACCATCAGGAGATCCGATGTGGTTTCGGGCGACACATCCACGGAATCCCCTGTTCCCAGGAGGTTCCCATCCTCATCATACCACTGCTGCCCGGTGCCTCCTGTTCCCCAAAGGGTGACCGGCACGTTCTGGGCACACAGGGCCGTATCCTTGAAAGCCTTAGCAACAACGCTAATAGCCGTATCTACAACGATGGTATCGCCATTACTGCATCCTTCGTTATCCGTTACGGTCACTTCATAGGTCCCCGGATAAGTGTTGGTAATGTCCTCGATATTGGATGTAAATCCGTCCGGACCGGTCCAGTTATAAGTGTAAGGAGTCGTTCCACCGGAAACCGTTATCCCCATCCGGCCATCGTTCGTATTGGGACAGGTAGCATCCACTACTGTATCCACATTGATGTTGATCGGAGCAGGTTCATCCACCGTGGCCGTGGTGGTTGTCACACATCCATTGCCATCGGTCACGGTCACAGTATGAGCACCAGCACACAGGTTGGAATCAGCCGCATCGCTGGTGCCACTTCCGGACCACTGGATAGAATACGGCGCTGTACCCCCGATGAAGGAAGCCGTGGCCACCCCATCGCAGGTTCCGTTACAGCTTGCATCTGCCACAGTCGGGATGTTGAATTCAAGAGCTTTCGGCTCCGTAACGGTCACCCTGGCCTGTGCCTCACAACCTGTTCCGGTATTGGTCACTACGACCGTATACTTACCAGCACAAAGGTCATCAGCAGTCGGTGTGGTGATCCCCGTGGAGGCCCCTGAAGCATCGAACCATTCATAGGCCAGGTTCATACCGGTAGCATTGGCCACTGCTTGTCCGTTGCAGGAGTCAGCACAACTCACATGGTTCGAAACAGAAGCGGTGACCTGTGGACCGGTAGCATCAGGGACCGTGTATGTCAGGGTATCTGCACATCCTGCCGCAGTATCTGCTATCTCCACTGTATAGATCCCCGAGCAAAGACCTGTTATGGTATCTGTTCCGGCGATAGGTGCACCAGAAGGATCATACCACTGGTATGTATTGTTACCGCTTCCGCCAGGGAAGAGGACGATCGCACCATCGCAGGATCCGCAATTCGAAGGCTGTACATAAGCACTGTCGCGAATCTGATCAAGTGCAGGGATATCCACCGTAGCCACCGCGATACAACCGGTATCATCTTCTACTTCCATGAAGTATTGGCCACTGCAGAGGCTATCCTGGGTACTGGTGGTATCTCCGTTGTGCAACCAGGAATAATGATAAGGAGTAACGCCACCGGAAACATTCACCGTGGCTGTTCCGCTGCAGTTAGAAGCACAGGACGCCGTGGTCATAACCGTATCGACGTTCGGGGCGCCGGTATTATCCAGGGTCACATTGACCTTATTGGTGCAACCGACTGCATCAGTCACCGTGACCTCATGGGTACCGGCACAGACATTATTCACATCAGCTGTGTTATCCCCGGTCGTCCATTGGTAAGTGAGCGGTGGTGTTCCGCCCGAAGAGGAATCCAGGGAGATCTGCCCGTCACAGACATGGCAAGTAGCATCGGTCGTGCTGAAGTAGGCGCTTACCGGCGAGGGTGCATCAATGGTATCCGTGCGGGACACCGAACACCCAATGCTGTCCGTGATGGTGACCGTATAGATCCCTCCACCAACGTTCGTCAAATCCTGCGTAATAGCTCCGCCCGGGTTCCAGGCATAGTTGACCGGACCGGAAGCACCGCTCACAGAGATGAACATGCCACCGTCCGTGGTATAATCACAACTGGGCTGGCGAAGGCTATCCAGGGTAATGGTGGGTTCATTGATCGCATCCACCGTTACGCTGATCAGGCGGGTACAGCTGCTGTCATCCGTGATCCGGCAGAAATAATCCCCGGCCTCGAGCGAATCGGCTGCAGCAGTGTTCTGGCCGATCGGATTCATAAAGTTATCCAGCCACTGATAAGTATATCCTCCATGCCCCCCGGTCACATTGGAAACAGAAGCTGTTCCATCACCAAATCCACAATTGCTGGGAGTGGTAGAGGAATCCGCTGTTATCATGGCAGGTTGCGTCACAAGCGTATCATTGACAACCTGACATCCACTGGAATCCGTGATCGTAACGGTATACTGGCCAGCACATAAACCGGTAACCGTATCGTTATCACCGCCAATGACAGCGCCGGTAGTGTCTGTCCACTGATAAGTATACCCTACCGTACCGGGGGTTCCACCGACAGCATTAACGGAAACTTCCCCGGTACAATCACCATTGCAGGTGTTGTTCACAGGCGGGTTCATATTCGCTGCAAGTACCGAAGGCTCATTAATAGCAAAGGGAAGCTGTCCCGTCACGCAACCATTCGTATCAGCTACCTGGACGTTGTAATTCCCGGCGGATAGATCGCTGATGACAGAATCGGTTTCACCCGGTATCGCCGATCCTCCTCCGGTATACCACTGGTAGGAATAGCCCGGCGTTCCTCCGGTGGGTGCTACCGAAGCAGTACCGTTCGTGTCACCGTTGCAGAGAAGGTCCTCGGTTGTCAGGTTCGGATCGATAGCAGCCGGTTCAGGAATGTTCACCCCGGCCGTTGTGGTACAGCCGTTGGTATCCGTTACGGTAACATCCCAAACCCCTTGCGGCAGGCTATCAGCCGTAGCCGTAACCTGACTCTCGGGATCATTCCAGGAATACGTATAGGGAGAAGCCCCACCGGAAACGTAGGGCCTGGCTTCACCGGTACTATCACCGTTACAAGCCACCGGTATCGTGCTGAAGGAATCGACCGCTAATACGTTCGGCTGGGTAATGGTATAACTATAGGTCGTATCGCAGCCGGTCCCGTTGTCGGTGATCACGACCGAATAAGTATCGGGGGTGAGACCGCTCACAGTGGCTGTGTTACCGATCCCGCTCCCGGAACCATCGGTCCAGCTATAACCATAAGGACCAGTACCGCCGGAAGGAGCCACAGTGATCTCACCATCTCCGTCCCCATTACAGGTCACATGGGTGATATCGGGATTAGCTCGTATCGTATCTCCGTCGAGTACGGTAACCGGTTCGATAGCCGTACAGCCGGAAGCATTGGTCACATGAGCAAAATAATCCCCGGCGGCCAGGTTGTTGACCGTCGTATTACCAGTATTGATGGTATCTCCACTGGATGCTTCTGTCCACAGTATCGTACAGGGAGTATCCCCGCAAACGAAATTGGCGGTCACGGAACCATCAGCTCCTCCGGAACAGGTCACATTGGTGCTGTCGGTCGAAACATCTTCCGCTCCCTGATCGGAAACATTGGCATTGAAGTTCTCGCTACATCCATTGGCATCGGTCACCGTTACGGTATAAACGCCAGAGCAGATATTAGTGGCCATCTGGGTGCTTTGTGCAGGGGTCGTATTCCAACTATAAGAAAAGCCCCCAACCCCTCCGGAGGGATTCACCGAGGCACTTCCATTGCAATTGCCACAGGTAGCATTGTTGGTAGAAGTAGTAGCGGTGATCGGCGTGCCCTGACCGAGCGTATAAGCCGTTGTATCCGTACAACCGGCGGTATCCGTTACTTCAAGCGCATAGTCACCGGGACAAATGCTGTCGATCATGGCATTGGTGGCACCGGGAATGGCACTTCCAGTGGAATCTATCCATTGGTAACCGTACGCAGAACCATTCCCCCCGCTCACAGAAGCAGTGGCTTGTCCATCGCAAATACCATAACAACCGGGGTTACCTGTAATGTTGGTGGAGATAGGCGTCGGCTCTCCGATACTGTCCGTCAGAGTAGTATCACACCCGTTGGCATCAGTGATAACGACCGTATAAGTTCCGGCTTGTTCGGTGATGGAAGCATTCGTGGAAACAGGATTTCCTCCACTGTCCGTCCACTGATATGAGTACGGAGATACCCCTCCTGAAACGGCAGAAGAGATCTGACCGTCACTTCCTCCATTGCAGGTCACGTCGGAAGCGGTAAGAGACGCATCGATGGCTCCCGGCTCGGTAATATCCACAGTATTGGTGGTCACACACCCATTTGCATCGGTCACTTCGATGGTATAAGTATCGGCACTAACACCGGACAGGGTATCGTCCGTAGCGCCTGCGATGGGGTTTCCACCACTGGTATACCACTGATAAGCATAAGAAGGCGTTCCTCCTGAAGCACTCACCTCAGCGCTACCATCGCTGCTCCCGTTACAGGAAACGAAGTTGACCACGCTGGTGGGAGCCGCAAGCACACCAGGCTGCGTAATGGTAACACAAGGAGAGTTCGCCACACAGCCGTTGGTATCGGTCACTTCTACGTAATAGCTACCAGCATCCAGGTTGGTGGCTTGCTGTGTGGTCTGTCCAATAGGGGTTGCCGTAGCACAATCGAACCAACGGTAAGTATAACTGGGAATATCACCCGATCCTCCTGCCGGGAATACGGTCGCCGTTCCGTTGGCATTGCCGTTGCAATCGATCATCGTGCTGTCAAGATCGGTCACATCCAGCACGGGAGGTTCCTGAATGTTGATCGAAACGGTCGTGTCACAATTGACGCTGTCCGTCACCGTCAGGTCATAATTCCCCGCACAAAGGTTACTCGCCGTACTGGCTTTGGAAACGGTATCCCCGCTGGCTACTTCGATCCAGGCATGGCTATAATCCCCGTTCCCTCCTGTGGGTGCAGCCTGAGCCTGACCATCACATCCACCATTACAACTAACATGCTGCGAAATGGTGACATTCGGATCGATCGGATCAGGCTCGGAAACGACCACGGAATCGAAGGCGGAACAGCCAGCACTATTCTGAACCTCCACATAATACAGGCCTGCAGCCAATCCGGTAATGGTATCATTGCTCACGCCAAGAGAAGAACCTGAGTCATCGAACCAATCAACGGTACAGGGAGGGTTAGAACACCCTCCATTGATCACCACATAGCCAGCTCCATCCGCAGCTCCATTACAGGAAGTACTGGCACTGGAGGAAGCAATATCCTCCCGGCCTTGTTCACTGACCGGCACGGAGAAGGTCTCCACACAACCAAGGTCATCCGTGACCTCCAGGTTGTAGATACCGGCACAGAGGTCGCTGATGCTGTCGGTCCCTTGGCCGGTCACTCCACCAGGCGTCCAGTTATAGCTATAGGGAGGAACGCCATTATTGACATTGGATTTGACGGTTCCGTCGCAATTGCCACAAGTAGCAAACGTCTTGCTAAACGTAGCTGTCATCGCTACCGGCTGGGTCAAAGTGACCGTATCCGATGCACTCATACATCCATTGTCGTCCGTTACCTCCACCACATAGCGGCTATCACAAAGGTCTTCTGCTACAGCAGAGTCCTGTTGAGGAGAGATGGGGTTGCCGGTATTGGCATCATACCAAGCATAGGTGTAATCGCCAGCCACAACTCCGCCTGTAACGCTCATTTCGATCTTCCCGTCGCAGGAATCATTACAGGCCGGATCGATAGCATTATCGACC
This sequence comes from uncultured Flavobacteriales bacterium, assembly GCA_964489175.1. Taxonomy (GTDB): domain Bacteria; phylum Bacteroidota; class Bacteroidia; order Flavobacteriales_D; family CAYVSK01; genus CAZAYA01. Next base: position 50,172 of record CAZAYA010000001.1, read on the forward strand.
GTAATATTGAGGGGAGCCGGCTGGACGACCTCCACACTGACCGTTGTGTCACAGCCGTTATCATCGGCGACCACCACATCATAAGTTCCTGCACAAAGGCTTTTCGCCGTATCATTGGTCTGGTTGAGCGGGTCGTTCCAAGTATAGCTGAACGGAGCAGTAGCACCGCTGTCGACAGTAACTGAAGCCTGACCATCGCAATTCCCGTTACAGGTGACATCCATGGAATCTGTACTTACAAAGAACCGGCGAGGCTCATCGATGGTCACGTTCAAAGAAGTATCACAACTGTTAGCATCGTTGACAGTAACCGTCCACGTTCCGGGAGGAAGGTTCAGGGCCGTGGAAGAATCCTGGGAGGAAGGGTCATTCCAAGAGTAGGAATAGGCCGGCGTCCCACCATTCACGGAAACAGTGGCGGAACCATTGACCTCCCCATTACAAAGCACATCCTGGGAATTGCTGATCGAAGCGTTCATTTGAGAAGGCTCCGACAGGTTGAAATTCCTGACGATGGTACAGGCACTATCATCCTGGATCTGGACGGAATAACTCCCATTCGGGAAACCGATCAGAGAGTCGCTGGTTTCTCCAGCAATGGGATTACCCCCACCATCATACCATTGGTAAGTATAGCTCCCCGAGACAGACCCTCCACTGGCATCCACCCAGGCAACGCCAGAAGAATCCCCGTAACAGGCAATGTTGATACTTCCTTTCGTAGCGGTAAGTTCGGTGGGCTGGGTAACAGTAACGGAAGTGTCTTTGGAACAACCATTGGCATCGGTCACGGTCACATCATAAGTACCAGCTGACAGGCCAGTAGCCGTGGAATCCGTCTGATTCCCGGTAGCTCCATCCCATTGGTAAGAATAGGGAGGCGTTCCTCCGGTAGGGGTCACGGTCGCTTCACCACTGTTGTCATTGAAACAGGTGAGCGCCGTGCTATCCGTTCCAAGGGTTAATTCGGCAGGAGCACTGATGGTCACATATTCCGGAAGAGAAGAACAAAGGTTCGTGTCCCGTACCCGCATGGCATAAGTTCCGGGGCAAAGGCCACCCACGTCCGGAATGGAAGCCACCGTATCCCCGGTAGCGGAATTGATCCAATAATATTCATAAGGACCATCCCCTCCTTTCACAGAATCCGTAAGGGCCATGCCATCACAGGCACCATTACAGGAGATATCCGATTTGGAGACATAAGGGGTAACGGTAACCGTATTGGCCACAGAAACCGTATCGGTAAAGGCATTACAGCCATTGTCATCGGTCACTTCCGCATAATAATCCCCAGAACAGAGGCTATCCGGGTCCTCCATGGTAAAGGAGATCGGATTCCCGTTCGTGGCATCATACCACTGATAAGAGTAGGGAGTGGTCCCTCCTGTAGCTGTAATGAAAGCTTCCCCGTCACAAATCCCTCCACAACTGGATTCATGGGCAGAATCAACGGTGAGGTTCACGACGGTCGGAGCATTAAGGGTGAAACTCTGGGAATTGCTACAACCACTGGAATCTACTACTTCCACGGAATAATTGCCATCACAATAGCCATTGACCGTAGCATTGGTATCGTTGGCAATAGGGTTTCCTCCTCCGTCGTACCATTGATAAGAATACGGCGTTGTTCCACCACTCACATTCGTTGTAGCAGAACCATCACACTGGCCGGAACAGCTCGGATCGGTCGGGTTGACGGACAGGGTGAGCGTGTTCGGTTCATCGATGGTATAGACGATGGTGGAGTCGCATGCCTTGGAATCGGTAATGGTTACGGAATCCACACCTCCACACAAGTTGCTGACACTTGTTCCCGAACCAGCTCCATACCAATTATAATTATAGCCGGGAGTTCCTCCATTTACAGAAAGGCTGGCCGTTCCGTCACAATTCCCGTTACAGGAAACGCCAGTAGTCGCAAGAGAAGGGTCGAGGACAGGCGGTTCCGATACCTCGATGCTGTCCGGCCCTTGCTGGCAGCCATTGTCATCGATAACGGTGATCGCATAGGTATCCGCACAAAGCGAAGAAGCCGTATCAGTGGATTGGGATAGCGTATCACCGGAGCTTCTGATCCAAATGTAATTGTAAGGGGTTGTTCCTCCAGAAACCTCAGCAATGGCCATTCCATCACAATCACCTCCACAACTGGCATTCACGGTATCTCTGTCAACCGTAAGTACGGCCGGTTCGGTGATGGTAACGGTATTGGAAGTTTCGGTACAGTTGTTATCATCCGTCACTTCCACGTAGTAATCACCAGGGTCCAAGCCACTCTCGGTTTGTCCTGTTCCAAGAGGATTTCCCCCACTATCGAACCATTGGTAACTATAGGGCGAAGTTCCCCCACCTGGATTGGCCGTAATGGAACCATCACTCATTCCTCCACAACTCACATGGGTCAGGTCAAGAGAAACAGTAAGGTCATTGGGCTGTGCGATGGTGACCGTATCAGCATTGAGGGTACACCCGTTATTATCGGTGATGGTGGGGTAATAATCACCAGGGCAAAGGTTATTCGCATTGGTGCCAGTCTGTCCGATCGGATTTCCGGAAGAAGCATCCATCCAATCGACTGAATACGGAGTGGTCCCTCCGTTGATGGTCACCGAAGCGGTACCATCGCAGGCAGAGAAACAGGTCACATCGGTTTTAGAAGTGGTAGCGGTCAGTTGAGGCGGTTCGGCAATATTCTGAAGGCTGGTGGTATCATCGCAACCATTGGCATCGGTCACGATCCCATAGTAATCACCAGCACACAAGCTATCCGCCGTGGTATTGTCCTGATCACCGATCAGGGTGTCGGCCGGGGCATGGTACCAATCGATCTGGTAAGGAGTAACGCCACCGTTGATAACCACGGATACTTCCCCATCACATTCACCAAAACAGGTTACATCACTTCCGCTGATGGAAGTAGTAAGTTCCGGCGGTTCGTCCACCGTAACAGTATCGGAAAGGGTATCACAAGCATTGGCATCGGTCACCTGCACGTAGTAGTCACCTCCACTCAAACCGTTAAGATTAGGGGAATTCCCTCCTACCGGGTTCCCGGAGCCATCGAACCATTGGTAGGAATAGCCCGGTGTTCCCCCGTTCACATTGACCGATACGGTCCCGTTCATCTCCCCGAAACACTGGATGTTGGTAGCAGAAGCATCAGCCGTCAAAAGAGGCGGCTCGGAAATGGTCACCGTGGTGGAGGTTTCCATACACCCGTTGGCATCGGTCACCTGCACATTGTAATCACCGGGGCATAGCCCTGTGACCGTATCGTTATCCTGCTGCGGAGAAATAGGATTCCCTGTTCCCACGTCCATCCAGGCGTAAGAATAAGGGGGTGTTCCATTGGAGACCGACACGGAGATGCTACCGATGCAATCTCCATTACAAAGTAGGTTCTGCATACCGGAGGTATCCACATCGATCTGGGCCGGTTCCTGAATGGTGAAATTGAGGGTGGTGGTACAACTATCCGCATCGTAAACGGTCACGCTGTAATTTCCTCCACACAAGCCCCCGATAGAATCGGTCTTGGCTCCGGTCGACCAATCGAAATAGAAAGGCGCTCCAGCACCCCCGGAGGGACTTACTTTGGCATGGCCATCGCAGTCCCCGAAACAATCTACATCTTCTTTGGTCAGCCCCACATTAATGGGAGGAGGGTCGGTCAGGTTCACCGTATCCCGCAATTCACAACCATTATCATCGGTCACCCGGAGTTGATGGTCACCAGCACAGATCGAATCGATCTTGCTGGAAGTGTCCCCATTCTGCCAAGAATAGTTGTAGGGAGTAACCCCACCCGTAGGAAGATAATCGATCGAACCATCACACCCTCCCGGGCAAGTGGGTTCGGTCTTACTGGTAGCAAAAGGTTTCAACCTTTCAGGCACTTCCAGGTCGATATCCGCATCACAAAACCGCCCCGTTCCGTTATGGGTCACCCGCACTTCGATCTGGGCCTGGTTACACACCTCGGTCACAAGGGAATCTTCTTTGGTGAATGCCCCGGTGATCCCCCAGTCATAGGTAAAATCATAAGTGCCACTATAGCTCCCCCCGGATCCATCCGTGATCACAGCCATGAACTTCCCATCACAGGTATCCGAACAGGAAAGGTGAAACCCATTCTTTGCGGCAGTATCCAGCGGAACGATCTCCACGCTCCAGGGTCCGGAAACCGGGAAACAATTCGCGCGGTAGGTCACATCTCCATCCTTCGTCCCTTTCTCTCCGACCTTTCCTTTTGAAATGTTCTTGTTGAAGACCAATTCCGCCGCTTTCCCATCGTAATCGATGTTGCTGGCCCGGTCCAGGTCCCATTCGCGGTCTACGAACACTTTGGAATCTTCCAGGAACAACCCCTTTGCCTTGTTCCCCGTAGCTATCAAACGACCGGCAGACAGGTCATGTCCCCGGGTTTCCAAAACTCCCTCCGCGAGTTCAAAGGTCTTGTGCGCCGAGACCCTCAGTGGGGCCTCCAATTGCCACTTCCCTTCTCCTTCGAAACGAACATCCCCATCGATCAAAATGCCTGAAGTGTTCAATACCGTTTTCCGGGAACCAGAAGCGAACACAAGCTCACCGGCATCGTTCAACTGGCAGTTGGCCAGCCGTCCAAAGTGAAGGTCGCCATGAACAAAGAAAGAAGTGGAGTTGTCTCCCTTGAGGGAAATGTTCTCCCAGCTGATGTCCCGGAAATCGATGTCCCGGCAATGGACCTCACCGGAAAGAAATATGGACCGGGCGTCAGCGGAAAAGGAATGTTCATCAAAAGCAACGTCATCACTTGAAGTAGGAACCCCTGCCCCACCAGGACCACCACTGTGGGAGGCCCAGTTCCGGGCATCATTCCAGTTCCCTGTACCCCCTACCCAGTACAGGTCCTGGGCTAACAAGAGCTGCGGCACCAGGAACAGAACAAAAAAACCGAAAAGTGTTGTCAGTGACCTCAAGATCCGGGTATTACAAGACTTTTGAGCAGTTCCTGCCTTACGAACTTGCCGGGGAAATGTTTCGTTCATGATGGATCAGTTTGGGGGCGCAACTGTATCTGTTTAGACGTGGATCGGGAAACAGGTGTTGCTTGGACGATCTATCTTCTTATTCATGGGTGGCTGCACGAATATAATGATCCAATATAGAAGCCGCGATCCGCGGGATGAAGAAAACATCACTTCTTCCTTCCTGAAGGTCAGTAATAAGCAGGACATTTAGTCTGGGACTTGCCATACTGTGGACAAGCATAGATCCCCAGGGTTACTTCATGGGTATTAGCACTGCCCAGGCGGATCTTAGAAGTAGTAAAATCAAAGGAATAGCCTACGGAAAAATATTTCAGGAAGTTCACCCTGACCAATGCCGCCACAGCATCGATGTTCCGGTAGCTCAAACCCAGCGCAAGCCGCTCTTTGTATTCGCCCAGTATGTTCACGTCGATGGCCGGACTGGACAAGGGGGCGAATTTGATCAAAGCAGAAGGTGTATAAGTGATCGGCTCTCCTTTCACTTCGAACTGCTTTCCCCCTACCAATGCATAATGATGCCGCAAACGGGAATCATTCCCGATGCCGTTCAATTTATTGGCGATCACCTGCCGGATGGAAAAGCCGACATAAAAATCATCAGAATAGACCCATATACCAGGCGTAATATCAGGAGCAACGTACAGGACCTTGGAACCCTGAATAGCCGGATCCCCGAAGTCGGTAAGGGTGACCTTACTGGCATCGAGCGTGTATTGCTTTATCCCGGCATGTAGCCCTGCTGCTCCATATATACGCAAAGTCAGGGGCACATGGAAAGCATAGGACAAATAGGCCCCGGTATAGCCGATCGGACCGGTCTGATCGCTTTCCACTTTCCCTCCGATCCCGTGGATCGTCCGCAGGATGTTCTTTCCTTTCTGGGGCAACCTTCCATTGGCCGAGGCATAGATCGAGCGCGGTGCTCCTTCGAATCCTACCCATTGGGAACGATATCCCATATGCACATCAATGCATTCTTTACTACCCGCCACTGCCGGATTCAGGTTGAAATGATCGAAAAGGTATTGTGTATACTGGGACACCTGCTGAGCCGACCCCATAGTAGGTAGCAATATGCAAGCGATAAGAAGAAGCCGGTTCAGCATCATATCAGTAGATAATGGTCACAGACCCTTTGAAGACATCTTTTCCTCCTTCTTCCTCCCGGTTGAGATCGATGACATAATAGTAGGTCGCAGCCGGCAATTCTCTACCATTGCGAGTCCCATCCCACCGCTGGTCATCATTATAGCCGATGGAATGAAAAACGCGTTGCCCCCAGCGATCATAAACGGTGACCTTAGAATTCTCGTAATTCTTGATCCGCTGGATCTTCCAGGTGTCATTGTAGCCATCTCCATTAGGAGTGAACGTATTGGGCACCTGGATCAACTTAATTACCTTAACGGTCTGGTCGAGTGTGGTATCACAACCCTCGTAGGTTACGTTAACAAAATAAGTGGTGGTTTCCTGAGGGGATGCAGTAGGAGTAGCGCTGGAAGAACTGCTGAGGCTGGAAGCCGGCTCCCAGGTATAGCTACTCCCCCCCGAAGCACTCAGATCAGTGCTTTCCTCTTCTCCGATGACCTTATCCGGCCCGACCGAGCCTGTAAACTCCGTCACGCTCATGGTCACAGAATTGGAAGTAGCCGTAGCGGAACAATTTCCTTCAGGGGTCACTTCACAAGAGACCTGAACGCCATCCGACAAGCCGGTGACCGAAAAGGAGGTCTCCGTACCGCTATAGATCTCACTACCATCGCTGTAGCATCTAAAGGTCGGGGTTCTCCCGGCATCGGTCGTATCCATGGTGAAGGTAGTGGTCTCGTTATCGCACACCTCCGTCTTGTCAGCTGAAAGGGTAAGTGCTGGGTTGTGGCTGTCTTGCCGGGCCACGGTTACTGTATTGGAAACGGCCGTATCCGGATAAAAACAGGGGGAAGGGTCCACCAGCTCGGCATGGACCTGATCACCATCGGACAAAGCTCCGTTGGTATAGGTATTCCCGCCCGACTGGACCTGGCCCCCATTCAGGTACCATTCCACGCTCGAGCTGGTACTGGCATTGTTGGTGGTGGCCGTGAAGGTCACATCATCGCCGGGACAGGAAGGGTTGGGAGTAGCTGTAATGCTTACAGAAGCCGTATCCGGAGGCGTTTCCGGAACACTTACATTATTCACGGTAAAGGTGCAGCTGTTATCATCGGTGATGGTAACATCATAAGTACCGGCGGGAAGGTCCATGGCAGTCTGCGTGGCCTGGTTGTTCCCGTCGTTCCATTGATAGGAATAAGGGGGGGCACCACCGGTCACATTATCAACAGAAGCAGACCCGTTGCTCTGGCCACAATCTGCAGTCGTCGTGCTTGTCGCAGCCTGGGTGATCCCATCCTCGTTCTCCAGGATGAGGTTGACCGTATCAGTACACCCATCCGACCCTGTGACCACGATCTGCTGCGTTCCCGGAGCCACTCCGGTAAAGGAGGAATCGGTCTGGGTCACATCTCCGTTCAGGTCGAATTGATAAGGCGCCTGCCCTCCCATAATGTTCGTCAAATGGATCTCTCCGTCATCAGCGGAACAAGTAGCGCTTACCGTATCGACTGTTCCCGCATCCGGGGGGTTGATCTGACCCACCACGACCGAATTGGTCATCACGGTACAGCCGTTATCATCTTTCACGGTCACCGAATAACTACCGGCGGCCAGACCGGTAAAGGAATTCGATGCCTGATAGGAACCGCCGTTCAGGGAATAAGTATAGGGGGCGGTACCGCCGGATGTATTGGTCACATCGACCTGTCCTCCGGTACCCCCACAGGTCTTGTCAGTCGATGTCGCGGAGGCCGTCATGTTCACCGCCGGGCCACTGACCTCGATGGTAAAGTCGCATTCACTGGCTGCCGCTCCATCCACCTGCACCCAATATTGGGTATTATTGGACAACCCTGTAGCCGAAAGGGAGAATCCGGAAGCGGAACCATGCTCACAATTCGAAACAGCACTGTAAGTAGTGGGATCACAGGCGGTACCGGCGGACAAGACCACCCCTTGCAATCCCGAAGCATTCCCACTCAGGCATTGCAGATCTGATAGGTCGATGGTAGCATCCCCCCCATTGTCGTTGGTCATGAAGGAAAACCATACTGAGTTCTGGTTAGCATAACAAAAAGCCGGGGTGGCTGCCGTATCATCAGCACAACCGGAACAAGTATTCGAAGTTGCATTAATAGTAGAAGAAGAGACCGGTGTTCCCGGACACAAGGCCATTGCATTCCCGCAATCGTCATTGGAAGGTTGTCCGAATGCGAAAAAGGGGAAAAAACAAAGGAATCCAAGCCAACAGGCCTTATCCGGGAAGCAGCCGTACTTCATGCCCAACAAAAATAAACAACTTCGCCGGACGGGGCCTCCAAGATAGAATGAAGGCATGCCGATCCTTGTATCTTTGTGGGAGAGAGTTCTGGTATGGAAATTGCCTTCCCATTCTACCATCAACCCCTCTTATACCATGAGCCGATCGCTGATAGCTACTATTTTTCTGGGGATCCTCTTTCTTCCTCTTCTCTCTTCAGCGCAGGATACTGCTGAACCGGAAGATACCGGCTGGCGACTGGGGCTGAACATCGGTAGTGCCCATCAAGGAAAACCTTTCGGAGAGCAGGATGTCCGATCTACTTTCGGAGGTGGTCTTGGATTCACACTGGGACGAATGGCCTATCATAAACCCGGCCGGTTCTTCAGCCTTGGAATACGAGGGCGGTTCCTTTGGCTCCGCACTACCGGACAGGGACTTTCCCCCTCCTATGGACTGGAGAAGAACTACATCCTGAACGGAACCTACCGGAGTTCTCTGAATTATCGGACTTCTCCCGGCTATGTATATCCGAATTACCGAATGGAAGCCCGGGAATACGGGCTGGAAGCCATTCTGACCTTCAATCGCTTGCTCGAAAAGACCCAAGTACTTGCTTATGTTTTCGGGGGCGGCGAGATCGTGAACAATCAGATCAAAGTAGACCAACTTGATGAGAACGGGGATCCTTATGACTACGGTCAGATCGACCCCAATGCTTCTTCCGACAAGATCCGTGACCAATTGAGGAACATGCGGGACGGTGACTATGAGACCACGGCGCAGGGCGGTGCCATCGAGAACGACTTCATGCCGGATGCCGGAATAGGACTGGGATACCAGATCACGCCCAAATTATCGGTGGTAGCGGAACACAAGGTCACCTTTGCTTTGAAAGACCTGATCGATGGATACAAATGGACCGATCAAAATACAGCCACTTCCCGGAACGACATCTACCATTATACCGGTATAGGCCTTCGGCTCCGGCTCTACAACGACTCCAACAACCCTCCTGAACCTAAGGAGAAGGAAGAAGGAACGACCGATCCTCCCGACCGGTCTTCTTCGGAAAAGATCCAGGATGACCCCCCGAAGAAAGACCCTGTACCACCTCCTTCCATCGATTACCAGGAACCACCTTCCGACCCTTACACTGTTAAGACCGAACGGTACAACCTTTTGGTTAGTATCGAGAACGTTGAGAAGAAGGAAAACATCGAACTACAAGTCAACGGCCTGGATCAACCCAACTTCAAATTCTACCCTTCAGGGGGTACTTTACGGGCCGGCATCCGCCTGAAAGAAGGGCGAAACCATGTAAACCTCAAAGCAAGGAATACCGCCGGTTCTGCAGAAGAATCCGTGGTGATCATCCGGGAGAAAGAAACCCCCTCCCAGGATCCTCCTGAAGTCACTTTCACTTCTCCTTCCCGGAACCCTTACCGAACGACCAACAAGCAATATAAAGTGCAGGCGCAGGTCCAACATGTTGAGAAAAGGGATCAACTTACTTTCTTCCTCAATGGTATGAAAAGTAACCGTTTCCAATTTTCTCCCTCCTCCGGGAAATTCCAAAGCACCATCAACCTCCAGGAAGGAGCAACAGTTTTGGAACTGAGTGCCCGCAACCAGGCAGGGACCGCCAGCGATAAAGTGGTCCTTTCCCGGGAGGCTCCCACCCTTCCAACCCCTTCCGTCCGGATCCTTTCCCCGGCAAAAGACCCTTACGTTACTGATCAGGAACGGGGAACGGTAAAAGCGCGAGCAGAGCATGTCAAACAAAAGAATGAGGTCAAGGTCTTCGTGAACGGTACTGCCACCCGGGAGTTTTCTTTCAACGCCTCCAATGGGAGGATCCTACTATCCACCCGGCTGATCGAGGGGAACAACCAGGTCGAGATAAAAGTAACCACCGATGGGGGGGCGGACCGGGCCGGCACCACCCTCCGATACCAACCGCCATCCCCCACCCCTCCCCAGATCACCCTCCAACACCCCAGCTCTTCCCCTCATCGGACGAGAAATG
>CAZAYA010000002.1:0-15646 GCA_964489175.1 uncultured Flavobacteriales bacterium
TGGGAAAATTGGTTGCGTGGTGAGCTGAGGCCTTTTGCCGAAGAAAAGTTCCAGAACCTGGCCGACCGGAACTCCTTTGACGGAGAACAAGTGAACAAGATCTGGAAAGGGTTCCTCCAGCAAGACCCCCGGCTCAACTGGTCCAGGGTCTGGCATTTGGTGGTCCTTGAAGATTGGCTGGAAAGACAAGATATCCGGGATGCCTGAGAAGAAGAAGATACTGCTCTTCATCGACTGGTTCCTCCCGGGATATAGGGCCGGTGGCCCCATCCGGTCTTGCGCGAACCTTATCGAACGGTTACAAGACGATCATGAATTCTATGTGGTCACCCGGAATACCGATTACCTTAGTTCCACCCCTTATGAAGATATAGAGAGTGATGCCTGGAATACGAGAGGGGCGTCTACCCAAGTGTTGTACCTTTCAGAGAATACGCTGACCCGGAGCAGGATCGCCCGGATTTTTGATGAGGTCCCCTTTGATGTAGTGTACATCAATGGCATGTTCTCCTGGTATTTTTCTCTGCTGCCGATCTACTATGCATCTCGTTTCAGCGATAAGAAGATCGTTGTGGCAGCCAGGGGTATGCTGGCCAAAAGCGCCATTAGTCAAAAGCGTTGGAAGAAGTCTCTTTTCCTGCAAGTGATGAAGCGCTTTGGGTTGTACAAGAAGGTGACTTTTCATGCGACCAACGAAAAGGAAGCCGGGGACATCCGAAGAGCGATCTCCGGGGAAGCAGCGATCAGAGTAGCCACGAATCTTTCCCGGATCCCGGAAGGGTGGATCCGGAATGTTCCTCAAAAGGAAAAAGGAAAGCTGCGTTTGGTCAGCATTGCCCGAATAGCCCCGGAAAAGAATACGCTTTATGCTTTGGAAGTGCTGAAAGAAGTGAAAGCAGCCTGTGAAGTGACCTTTGATTTGTACGGCCCTGTCTATGATGAACCTTACTGGCAGAAATGCCGGTCTTTGATCGATACCCTGGGTGAGCATCTGACGGTCCGGAAAATGGAGAGTGTGGAGAGCGAAAGGGTAAGAGCGGTATTGCAACAGTACCATATATTGTTCCTTCCCACCAAAGGGGAGAATTTTGGCCACATCATCCTTGAAGCAATGGCTGCCGGCCTTCCCGTTTTGATCTCCGATCAAACCCCATGGAAGGGACTTTCAGATAAAGGAGTGGGCAGAGATCTTCCGCTTTCGGATCCGGCAGCTTTTACTCAAGCTTGTGGGGAACTCTGTGCCATGGAGAATGATCCTTACCAGAAGCTGTCCGGTAAGGCGCTCGCTTACGCCCGCGAAGTGATAGAGGCCCCGGAAGCTGTTGAACAGAACAAGAAGTTATTTTCTTAATTTCGGTCCGTCATGCAGGAACAGTCCGCCCGATCGACCCAGGAGCCTTCTCGCCTCCGGACCGACCTTTCCCGTTACGATAATTCCTGGTACCAGCCCGGAGGTTTTTTCAAAAGAATGATCTGGTATCTGGTCAATATCCTGTTCTTCCTTAACCGGCTAAGTTTATCGAGCAGGTTCAAGGTGTATTTGCTGCGTCTTTTTGGAGCGAAAGTGGGGCAAGGAGTGGTGATCAAGCCTGCGGTCAACATCAAGTATCCCTGGAACCTGCAGATCGGAGACCATGTGTGGGTCGGTGAAAAGGTGTGGATCGACAACCTGGCTGATGTGAAGGTTGGAGATAATTGTTGTATTTCTCAGGGAGCCATGCTCCTGTGTGGCAACCACAATTACAAGCGGACTACTTTCGATCTGCTCGTCCGGCAGATCCATCTGGAGGATGGGGTATGGATCGGTGCTCAGGCAATAGTTTGCCCGGGTGTGGTTGCCCGTAGCCATTCGATCCTCACCGTAGGATCCGTGGCTGTTCAGGAACTGGAAGCCTATATGCTCTACCAGGGCAACCCTGCTCAGAAGCTCCGGAAACGGACCCTCCGCTCATGAAGGTCTCCCTCATTACGATCAGCTTCAACAGTGCAGCGACCATTGAGGATACCATTCGCTCTGTTGTAGCTCAGGACCATCCTGATATTGAATACATCATCATCGATGGCGCTTCCACGGATGACACCCTGGCGATCATCGATCGTTATCAACAACATGTGGACACCCTTGTTTCCGAAAAGGATCAGGGCATTTACGATGCCATGAACAAAGGTGTTCAGCGGGCTACCGGGGATGTTGTTGGGATCATCAATTCCGACGATGTTCTTGCCGGTCCTTCTGTGGTCTCCTCTGTGGTCCGGCGGTTCGAAGGGTCGGGAGCAGATGCGGTCTATGGGGATCTTGTCTATGTGGACCGGAATGATACGAACAAAGTGATCAGAACCTGGAGAGCAGGGGAGTATGAAGATGGGGCTTTTCGTCGTGGGTGGATGCCCCCACATCCGACTTTTTATGTAAAGCGTTCGGTATACCAGGAACTCGGGGGATATGACACACGCCTTTCTTCGGCGGCCGATTATGAATTGATGCTGCGCTTCATCCACAAGAATCGGATCCGCGTGGCTTATTTGCCGGAATTACTCGTATGCATGCGGATGGGGGGACAGAGCAATGTTAACCTCTGGAATCGTTGGCAGGCCAACCGGGAGGATCGTCTGGCGTGGAAGTTGAACGGCCTGAAACCTGGCTTTTGGACAATGGTGAGAAAACCATTGTCGAAGCTTTCCCAATTCTTTAAGAGGAAATAAGGAGGATCAGAATTTGGTCCGGGTCCTTCTCCGGAGAACGCGACGCTTCTGGTTCAACCAGCCGTAACGGGAGCGGTAGAAATTACTCCGGCCGCGGACAACATAACTGAGGTTGAAGGTGGTAAAAATGTAGGAGTCATCGTGGGTAGGGTCTCCTCTCTTTTCCCCGGCATAGTAGTTCTCTTCCGGCGGAAGGGAGTACCCGCTTTCCTCGATAGGAGGAGCGGAACCTCTTCGGTTGGCCAACTCCCGCGCTTGTTCGCTTTCCAGGTCGGAAGGGTCTGCATAGGTCGTACTGATGTCGTCCAGGTAATCCGTGAAGGTGCTTCTCCAGCCGATCTCCCAACCGATCCGGGTCTTTTTCTTGTAGGTGAAATAGAAGCCGACCCCTTTGGGGATGGAAAAAGCAAAATTGGGGTAGGGTTCTGCTTGTCCTTCGGTCTTCAGTGGACGGAGAGCTACCCATTCCCCATTGTATTGGGCCTTGGGGTTGTGATGGATCACAGCTCCTCCGGCAAAGGCATAGGCTTTGAAAGAAGCCAGGTAACGACCGGTCCCCCCGACGTCATAAACACTGTAAAAGGCGTATTCCCCTCTAACGGATAATTCTTTGATATCGTTCCGGAAATGGAGGTTCCGGCCTCTCCGGCCGGGATTGGTGGAAAGCTGGTCGTTTCCACGGATGCGGCCATACTCGAAGCCAACGTTCACGAACATTTTGGGGTAAAAACGGTACCGGAGAAAACCGCCTACAACGAAGCTGGTCTGGGGAAGTTTCATGTCAAGGATCCAATCCCGCCGGGTTTTTTCATCTCCGCCGATATCCCCGAGGTAGTTGGACGCCCCGAGCTTGACCCCGTAATCCAGGTCATACTGGCCCAACCCCTGGGAGGCCATGCCAATGAAAGCGATCAGACCAAGTAGAACGTTCTTCATAAGAAAACCACCGGAACTTAGGGCAAATGTAAAAAAATAAGTTCTTGATCATGAGTTGCCCCGGAAGACTTAAGCGTCGCGCTTCTTTATCCGGGACATCCTTGATCCTTGAACTTTCAACGCTCAATATCTTCCAAAGGTTGCCTTACCTTGCTGTTGGTGTTCTTTTTGCCAATGGACTTGATCTTTCGCATCAGGGCCTGGCTCTTGATCACTTTGCTAATGGTCACCGTGAAAAAGAGGTAGGAATCATCATGGGTAGGGTCTCCTCTTTTATCCCCCGGGCCATAATTTTCCGGAGAAGGCAGATCGCCCCTGTTTCTGATCTCGTGGGTCCTGTTGCTCAATTCCGGGGGAGATTCGGGATAAGTAGTGCTGATGTCATCCAGGTAATCGGTGAAAGTGGTACGCCATCCGATCTTTAATCCGATGCGGTACTCCCGTTCATAGGTATAATGGAACCCGATGCCTTTGGGAATGCTGAAGCCAAAACTGGGGTAAGGAGTGCTTTGCCCTTCTGTTTTAAGAGGGCGAAGCGCTTGCCAACTTCCTTCGTGATAAGCCTTGGGTGAATGGTGGTAGCCCGCTGCTCCCAGGAATGCATATGCTCTTAGGTTGAGGGAATACCTTTCCGGTGTTCCCACCCCGAAATAGGAAAAGAAAGTGTACTCCAACTGAAGGGAAAGTTCCTTGATATCGTTCCGGAAGCTGAGATTACGAGCTACTCGTGCAGGGTTGGTCGAATTGCTGTCAGCCCCTCTGATGCGTCCGTACATGAAATTGAGCGTAACGGAGAAAGATGGGATCACTTTGTATCGGCAAAAAGCTCCCAGTGCAAAGCTGGTATGAATGGGTTTAAGGTCCAGCACCCAGTCCCGCCGGGTTTTTTCTTCTCCTCCGATCTCTCCCAGGTAATTCGATCCTCCGAGGTCCAACCCGTAATCGAGGTCGTATTGATCGAGCCCTTTTTCTTTTTCGTATTGGGAAAGGCCTTTGATCAGGAATTGTCTTTGACAATTCCCGGGTTGGGGCAAGGCTAACAACAAGAACAACAGAAGAGGGAGGATCCTTAGTCCTATGTTCCCTTCAGCTCTGGTTCTCATAGAATTCCTGAAGTTGCTCTTCCAGCACCTGGATCATCTTCGGGTAGGTGCGCCGAAGGAAAAAAAGCCCTTCCCGCTTTTTCACATAATAAGGGAAGGGGGGAGCCAGTTGCTGAAGCTGATCATCCATTACGGCCAATCCTTTGAAAGAGGAACGATAAGCCTCAAAATATATGGTGCCGGTGGAGAGTGTGAATATTGGCCTGCCTTTTAAAGAGGGGGTCACCGGTTGCAGGGAGTCATCCATCAGAACACGCTCGAACCGTTTTGCTCGAATGGAATCGCTGTGATGGCTGTAAAAGAAATAGACCCGGCAGAAATCGAAATCCTCCCGGAAACTTCGGACGATCCTTTGGTTGATGGAATCCTGGTCTGTCCTGATCTCAGCTGCCCATTCCGTGTTCCCACTTTTTTCAAGCGCTCTGATCTGGTTTCGGGAAGTTTGCAGTCTGACCAAAAGGACGCCTTCCTTCAATTGCCGGATGCTCCTTTTTGCCTTGACTTCCTTATCATACTTGTTGCCCTGTTGAGCTGTAGCTGTTCCCGGGAGAAGGGCCATAGCGGTCAGAAGGGTAAGAAGTGGTTTGTAGAAGCTCCTTTTCATCGGTCCTTGCTGAGATCGTCAATGTTGACCTGATCGGCATATTCTTCCAAAGCATGAGGATTTTTAAGGAGCTCTATCCAGCGGACCTGTTGAAGAGCGATCAGCGTCCATACTTCCACCCAAAGCCCCCTCAAACGGAATAAATGGACATTATACCCCTGGAAGAACCGGGAAGCCAGGAACGCCCCTTCTTTCCTGACCAACTGATACTTTTGGGAAAGGTTTAGCTTTTCGAACTCTTTTTCCTGCATCACACGGGTTTCCTTGTTATGGCAAACGGATAGGCAGGGGCAAATGTTACTGCTTTGTTCCGGTCAGGAAAGCAACTTGATGAGGATGATAATGAGGCAAATGATGAACATGAAAATGGAGATCCTGTTGATGCCGTGCATGAACCGCAAATTGAGACCCTGGGACCGGTCCTTCCGGAAGAGTTTGGTGATGTCCAGGTAATCGATGATCTTTTGAAAGAAGGCCATGAGGTGATGTTACCGATTCTCAATACGCAAGATACAAAAGAGGGAAGACCATAACGGGAAAACCATAACGGGAAAACGGCAGAAGAGTCCCTATCATCCGTAGCTTTGCCCTTATGGGATTTGAATTGATATCAGACTACCAACCCACGGGGGATCAGCCGGAAGCCATCCGGCAGTTGTCTCAGGGATTGAGGGATGGAGAGGACCATCAGACCCTGCTGGGAGTGACGGGGTCGGGAAAAACCTTTACAGTGGCCAATGTAGTACAGGAAGTTCAGAAGCCCACCCTGGTCCTGTCCCACAACAAGACCCTGGCTGCTCAGCTTTACGGAGAGTTCAAGCAGTTCTTCCCCAACAATGCGGTAGAATACTTCGTCTCCTATTATGATTATTACCAGCCGGAAGCCTATCTTCCTGTTTCCGACACCTACATCGAAAAGGACCTTTCCATCAATGAGGAAATCGAAAAGCTGCGGCTGAGTGCTACTTCAGCTTTGCTATCCGGCCGGCGGGACGTGATCGTCGTTTCTTCGGTCTCCTGCATCTATGGCATCGGCAACCCTTCGGAGTTCCACAGCAATGTGATCGATCTTAAAGTGGGGGATAGGATAGGGCGTAATAAATTCCTCCGAAGCCTGGTCGAAAGTTTATATTCTCGAAGTGAAACGGACTTTTCCCGGGGAAATTTCCGGGTGAAGGGAGATACCGTGGATATTCACCTGGCCTATGCCGATCATGGTGTAAGGGTGAGTTTCTGGGGGGATGAGGTCGAAACCATCGAAGCCATCGACCCGGTTTCCGGAAGCCGCATTTCTTCCCTGGAAAGTATTAACATCTACCCGGCCAATATTTTCGTGACAAGTCAGGAGACCATGAAGAACGCTTTTCAGGAGATCGAAACCGACCTGGGGGAAAGGGTGCAGTTCTTCCGGGACCAGGGACAAAACCTGGAAGCCAAACGCCTGGAAGACCGGGTCAGTTACGACCTGGAAATGATGAGAGAATTGGGGTATTGCTCCGGCATTGAGAATTATTCCCGGTACTTCGACCGGAGAAAAGCCGGCGATCGTCCTTTTTGTCTGCTCGATTATTTTCCGGACGACTACCTCATGGTCATCGATGAAAGCCATGTGACCATCCCGCAGATCCACGGGATGTACGGAGGGGACCGGGCCCGGAAGAGAAATCTCGTGGATCATGGGTTCCGCCTGCCGGCCGCGCTGGATAACCGCCCCCTCAAGTTCGAGGAATTCGAGACCATGCTCAACCAGGTGATCTATGTAAGTGCAACGCCCGCCGAATATGAGATAGAACGTTCCGGAGGAGTGCTTGTGGAACAGGTCATACGGCCCACAGGGTTGTTGGATCCGGGGATCGATGTGAGGCCGACCCAGAACCAGATCGATGACCTGTTGGAAGAGGTTGTTGTAAGAGCGGAAAAAGATGAGCGCGTCCTGGTGACCACCCTTACCAAAAGGATGGCCGAGGAGCTGGCCAAGTATATGGACAAGATGGAAGTTCGTTGCCGGTATATCCATTCGGACATCGACACCATCGAAAGGGTGGAGATCCTCCGGCAATTGCGGATGGGATGGTTCGATGTCTTGATAGGGGTGAATCTGCTGCGTGAAGGACTGGACCTCCCGGAGGTCTCCCTGGTAGCGATCCTTGATGCTGATAAGGAGGGCTTCCTCCGGTCGGAGCGGTCTCTGACCCAGACCGCCGGAAGAGCAGCCCGGAACGTGGATGGGAAGGTGATCATGTATGCGGATGAGATCACCGGTTCTATGCAGCGGACCATTGACGAAACTGAGCGTCGCAGGGAGAAACAGATCGCTTACAATACGGAACATGGTATTACACCAACTCCGATAGGGAAAAGGGAGACCATAACCCTGGATGATACCAGAGAGCATGCTGAACGGGCGGGGCAGGCAAAAGCTTATGCTGGTCCTTCCGAGGACGCTTCCGTGGCTGCTGATCCCGTGGTGAATTACATGAGCAAAGATCAGTTGGAAAAAGCGATCGAAGAGACCCGGCAAGCCATGGCCCGGGCAGCGAAGAATGAGGAGTTCATGGAAGCGGCTGCTTTGCGGGATGAGATGTTCCGGCTTAAACAGCTGTTGCTCGATAAACATTGATATGGCCGGTCCTTTTCCACCATATACAACCTCCCCCTGGTATTTGCGTTATGAATGCCGGGGAGCTTCTTTTCCTCTGGACTTATGCTGAGGATCCTCTTTCACCTGCTGTTGTTGTTGTCGTTATTCTCAACGATCTTGCCTGGCTATGGCCAGGTCCAGCATGGAGGGCGACCAGCCGGTTGGGATGCCGGAAGCGGTGAGCAGGAGATCCCTGTTCTGGATGTACGTCCTGTAGACCGGAAAAACCTGCTCCGGGAAGATGAAGAACGAGCACAGGACAACACGCCTCAGCCTTTTCGGTTCGCAGTGCCCCGGCAAACAGCCCTCAGCCCCGGTCAGGGAGGAATAACGACACGACTTTCTGACGGCAGAAGGGTATGGCGCGTCCGCATTCGTTCTAAAGGAGCCTATTCCCTCAATTTCGGATTCGAACGGTTCCGATTGGCACCTGGTGCACGATTGTTCATCTATTCACCGGACAGGAGCCATGTGTTAGGCGCTTTCACCCACCGGAACAACAAGCCGTCCGGAAGTCTTGCCACCACCATCGTCCCCGGTGAAGACGCGGTTGTGGAGCTGGTGGAGCCCAAAGATAAGGTCGGGGAAAGCGAACTGAAGCTTACCCGCGTTTCCTGTGCTTACAGGGATATTGCGAAGAGAGCGGAAAAAATGGGGGAGCGGGGGTATGGAGATTCCGGGAATTGCAACATGAACGTCAATTGTCCTGAGGGGGATCCCTGGGATGATCAAAAAAGAGCGGTGGGGCTCGTTATCAGTAACGGGAGCTGGTTGTGTTCCGGGGCATTGGTCAACAATACGCTGGAGGACGGTACACCCTATTTCCTGACAGCGAACCATTGTTATGCCAACGGCAGCGTTTCCAACTGGGTGTTCCTTTTCAATTATGAGTCCCCGGATTGCCAGGACCAGCAAGGACCGACCAGCCAGTCCGTTTCCGGGGCCACGCTTCGTGCCAATAATGCGGATTCAGATTTTTGTTTGGTGGAAATGAGCACCCAACCACCGCCGCATTACGAAGTTTATTATGCGGGTTGGGATCATTCGGGGAATGTCCCGGATTCCACCACTTGTATCCATCACCCCAAAGGTGATATCAAAAAGATCTCCTTCGACCTCGACCCACCGGGTTCAACGCAATTCGGTTCCTCTGCATCCAATGCCGAATGGCAGATCTTCCAATGGGACCGGAACACGACGACCGAATCAGGTTCTTCAGGATCCCCTTTGTTCGGCCAAAACAAAAGGGTCATTGGACAACTTCACGGAGGACAAGCCCAGTGTGGAAGCAGTGTGAACGATTATTTCGGAAAGTTCTCGGTTTCCTGGGACCGTGGGGGGCAGC
Organism: uncultured Flavobacteriales bacterium; assembly: GCA_964489175.1. Taxonomy (GTDB): domain Bacteria; phylum Bacteroidota; class Bacteroidia; order Flavobacteriales_D; family CAYVSK01; genus CAZAYA01. The sequence goes on from CAZAYA010000002.1 coordinate 9,333, forward strand.
CTTCCACACGCCTGAAAGATTGGCTCGACCCTGACAATAGCGGCGGAAATGCTATCGATGGGTATGACCCCAATGCCATTCAGTATCCAAACGACGGAGCGGTAATGGAAGTGATCGGGGTCCCGGACATGGTTTGCGGCCAGGATCATATTGCTCCCGAAGTGAGGATCCGGAATAGCGGGACGAACGACCTGACCTCCCTCACCCTGAAGTTACTGATGAACGGAGTACAGAAGGAGACCTATGAATGGAGCGGGAACCTTGCACCGGGAGCGTACGATACGGTGGCCTTTGCCCAGATCACCCTGCCAGATACGGTCGATGAACAAAAGAACGCTTTGTTGGTCGTTTGCCGGGAACCTAACGGGGTTCAGGACCAGCAGCCGGAGAACGATTCCCTGTATCGCTCGTTCCACCTGCGGAGTCTGGGTGACTGGTATTTTTTCAACATGCGGACCGATTGCTCGGGGTCAGAGGTGAGTTGGGAGTTGAAAGAGCTGGATGGGGATAAGGTTTTTTATGCCGAAGGCCCTTATACGGATGTGCAAGGCGGTCGGGAGATCGAAGAGGAATTTTGCCTGGTGGAGGACTGCTATGAACTGCTCGTCGAGGATGCATTTGGAGATGGTATGAGCGGTGCGAGCAAGCCCTCCTGTGATATTGACGGGGATTACTCTTTGAGCGATAGGGAAGGGGATGTGATCGTGGAGATGGGGGATGATCCGGACTTTGGTGATAAGGCTACTCATCCAGTTATCCTCTCGCCTGCCTGTAACCCTGAATTCGTTGGGAAGGACGTTATGGTCCTTTACCCCAACCCTTCAACAGGCAAGGTCACCCTTTTCCCGGTAGGAAGTACGGAAGGTACTTATACCCTTCGGTTATTCGACCTGAGGGGGCGTTCGTTATGGGAAGGGGAACTCACCTTCCAGCAGGAAACTTCCCGGGAACTGGACTTCTCTGCGATCCGGAACGGTTTGTACCTCCTGGAGATCCGTGGAGAACAACGTGAATGGGTGCGTAAGCTTCGTCTTCAGCGATGACCCCTGTTCCAGATCTCCCAGGCTGCTTCCGCTTGTTGTTCCAGCATTTCCAACCCGTTCTTGATCATTGCTCCCTGAACTTCTCCTTTTTGGAGGAACAGCGTCTTTTCCGGATTGTAAACAAGGTCGTACAACAAATGATCAGAGCCGATCGCTTCGTAAGGCAGGGATGGGCATTGACCGGTATGGGGGTGCATGCCAAGGGGCGTGGTATTGATTATCAGCGGATACTCCGCAACGATCGCGCGGGACAGCCTTTCATAGGAGTATTCATCAGGGGAGGAAGGAGTTCTGGAAACGCTAAGGGCATCGATCTTCAGCTTGCTCAGGACATGATGAACGGCCAGGGAAGCTCCACCCGTTCCTAGGACAAGCGCCTTTTGATGGTGTTCTTTCAATAAAGGTTGCAGGGATCGCTCAAAACCGATCACATCCGTATTATGACCGGTTAGTTCTTTCTCCCGGACATCGATGGTGTTCACGGCCTGAACGGCTTCCGCTGTCGGGTCCAGGGTGTTCAGGGAATGGTAACGTTCAGGCCTCTCAGGTCGGGGTGTTCTTCCAGTAAAGAAGGGAATTCGGAAAGGGCTTCCAGAGGGAAGAGGAGGTAATGAGCATCATCAATATTTTCCCGGGAGAATTTCCGTGAAAAATGGTCCCTTGAATAGGAGTGTTCCAGTTTTTTTCCGATCAATCCGAAGATGCGCATGGGCGAAAATTATACATGAAGCTGTTCTGGTTCCGGGTCATTTGATCCGATCATTTGCCGTATCTTTCTCCTTCAACCGATCTGTTCAAAGTTATGAAGCCTTTTCTTCATCTCTTGTTTTTCCTGCCGCTCTTGCTCTTTTCATCTTGTGATCCGGGTGAAAAAAGACCGGAAGAAGTAGCCGAAACGTTCCTTCGCCACATGAACGAACTGGAAGTAGAAGAAGCCAAAGGATACGCTACCGAAGAGACAGCGGAAATGCTTGCTTTAATGGAAGGAATGTTGAATGCTTTGAAGGACAAAGCTGGCAAAGGGAAACGAGGGAACTTCGAGGAGGTCGGGGAAACAGAGGTCAATGGAGATAAAGCGGTCGTTCATTTTTGCTGCGGGCCGGACGGAAAAGAGAACCAACTCGACCTTAAAAAGGTAGATGGTGAATGGAAGGTGCATATGCCGCTGGATATGCCCAAGGATATGAACCTTCATTTGAAGGAGGAGCGGGGAACCTCCCGGCATTAATGTTTTATTGTTCTCTTGCCCGTATGATCTTTCCCTGCCACCAGCAAACCTCAAAGGAGATCGTGGTCAGGCCACTTTGGCATTGCATGATGTAGCAGGTATCTCCCTGTTCTCTGGTGTAAGCGTCCAGAACACGAGGGGCTTTCAGGTCGTACATGTGTATGCGGGTGTCCAAAGAATCCGCCCCGAATTTTTGCATTCCCTGCTCAACACTGGCAGCTTGCCCGTCCATACTCCTCATGAAGGCCTCCATCCCGGAAGATACTTCAGGGGAGGGGCTTGATGATGAACACCCTGAAAAAAGGAAGAGCAGGAGGGATGCTTTTGAAACAAGGGATATGGAGTTCATGATAGCCTGGATCCAAAGTACAAAGAAAACAAAGGTAGCGTCCTTTGGCATTGTCTACCTTTGCTTTTCGCTTTGCAAGGCTTCCGCTGGCATGAAAAATGGCATTTTCGTTCTGTTCTTCCTTTTGTTCCTTGGGACGCTTTCCGCTCAACAGGAGAAAGGAACAGAAGGGTATCGCATCGATCTCGATGCGGGAGCGCCGGAAGCCTTTGATATTCTCTCACCCCATCTGAAGGATAAAAAAGTCTTTTTTTCAGGGGAGGATCATCGCTTCCAGAAGAGCAATGCGCGCTTCAAGCTTCAGTTGCTGAAATACCTTCATCAAAATGCAGGCGTGAACGTGTTCATGGTGGAATACGGTCACGGTCCTGCCTGGCTGATCAATAGGTATTTGCACACGGGAGATACGGTGATCGCCTCTTTCTTCGAGCATTATTCTACTCCGGAGGCAGAATTGTACCGCTCTCTTCGCGAATACAATTCCACGCTGCCGGAAGAGGACCGGATCAGCGTCGCTGGTATCGATCTGGAAAAAAGCCCCGAGGTTGCGGTCATGGTCCTTGCCCGGCTGATACCGGATAATGGAGAATTACCTCCTCAGGAGATCCGGCTGGAACTGGAAACCCTGGAAGCCCTTGATCGTTATCATCAGGACCTGCGGAAAGAAGAACAAGAGCGGGAAATGTTCCGGGGGTGGGGAATGTTCGGGTACTCCACCCGCCATTCTCTGGAACTCGTGGCCGATGACTTCCAGGAGCATGAAGGACTCTACGAGCAATACCTGGGAAAGGGTTTTACGGATTTCAAAAAGATCATCAAAGGCTTTGAAGCCGGAGCACACTATTTTGAGCTTGAGCAGGAACGGGCGATGCAGGCCGGCATCTTCCGGGAAGAGTATCTCTATGACCAATTCCAGGAACTGTTGGAAGAGCGTCCGAAGCAAAAATTCTTCGGCCAGTTCGGCCGGTGCCACATTTCCCTGAATAAACTGGAGAACGGGTGCAACCGGTATGTGTTCAACACGCTCGTTAGCCGTATTGATCATTCAGAGGATCCCCTGGTGAAAGGAAAAGTATGCTCCATTGCCACGTTCTATCCGAACGGCCCTACTTTTCAGGAGATCAATACGGTAAACCCTGAAGGGCTATCATACCTGGAGGCCCTTCCCGGAAGAGAGGGTAACGGGTTGTACATGTTCGATGTGGCTGCGGATGACTCTCTTTCCTATTTTTTGGGAGACCGGTTCCAATACATCGTGATCAACCGCCGCACCCTTGAGAAAGAGACCGTGGAGGAAAAGATCCCGGGAAGAAGGGATGATGAGCCGTTCTTTTTTCACATCGGAGGAACAGGGGGGGGATGGAGTACTGATCTTTCTCCGTTGAATGATCATTTCGGGTCGGTGGGTAAAAGAGGGTTCGACCCTTACCGGATAATGATCGGAGGGAAGATCACCTTTTATCAAAACCAGGGGATCAGCTTTTCCTATCACTACATGAGCATGTTCTCTGAGGAAAGAGACCTCAGTGACCGTACCGGGTTAACCCTCGACGGATGGTTATTAGGGGCTGGTTTGGGGGGAGACCTTCTTGGGAGCGAACATTTTTTCCTCGGCCCCCAGTTGATCATGGAATATGGACAATACGACCTGCTGTATAAGGAAGACCTTCCTTCCGCCGGCTTTCAGCAGGCGTTCTTTTATGATGATCAAAAGCAAACCCATTATCGTAATCCAGCCTTCATGCTTACTCCTGCTCTGGACTTCAAAATGAACATCGGTATGATCGGTATCGGTTTGCAAGGGGGATACCGGTGGGATGTTTCCGATCATCGTTGGCGACAGGGAGGAAGCTTGCTGCGTAAGAGCACGCGGACTTCTCTTTCCGGCTTTTGGGCAGGAGCATCCGTAACGCTTTCGAATCGCTTGGAGTGATGAAGCAACGGCTTATGGGGATCCTGCGTTATAGCATCGAATTATCAGGGTGTAACTTTTGTATCCTCTGACCGTTCTACCCCAACATTTACAGACCAAAAACCTCAAGTCATGAAGAAAAATGCTGTTCTCTTCTCCCGCATGGCACTGGTTCTCTTTGCTGCCGTGCTGATCTTTTCAACAAGTTGTAAGAAAGAAGAAGATCCGGGCGAGGCTCCTGAGCTTCCGCCGGAATCTACTATGGTATCGGACTTTTCCGATTTCGATGATGGGAAAGCCAACCTGAAAAGCCTGGACAGCAGCAGCACGGATAGCACCAAGGACAATTGGTCTTACTCCGCGCTCAATGTCGGGGTCTGGCAAACGATCCTGACCGTTACGCTGATCGTTCCGGTCGCTGCTTTTCAGGAAGCTTTCAACCACGACCCTACCTGGGACTCCCAGAACAAGGAGTGGATCTGGAGTTATGACTATCAGACCCTGGGTGGGACTTATACCGCTTCTCTCCATGGGAGAGTTGGTACGAATACCATCAAGTGGGAAATGTATGTGAGCAAATCCGGGAGCTATTCGGATTTCCTTTGGTATGAAGGGATCTCTCAGACCGACAAAAGCAGCGGTGTATGGACACTTTACAAATCCCCCGACAACCAGGTCGAATTCCTGGATATCGAATGGAATCGTTATTCTGATGGTACGGCTGACATCAAATACACCAACGTTGAAGATGGTGCTGAGGGTGAAGGAGGTTACATCTTTTACGGAACGACCCTACAAGATCCTGACTATGATGCGTTCTACGATATTTATAATGCCAAAGAAGATGCAACGGTCAACATCAAGTGGCACCGGGATGTAAAAGCCGGAAAAGTGAAGTCCGAACACCACTTTGGAGATACGGATTGGCATTGCTGGAACGAAGATCTGGAAGACGCTGTTTGCCCCTGATCTTTATCCGGAAGTCCTGAACTTCCCCTTTCGTCATGCACAGAACGCCGGGCCATTTCAGGTTCGGCGTTTTTGTTGATGGGGATCAAGGATCGAAAAGCAAGTGAGGTGGTCTTTTCTACCTCACTACCGTACTGATCCAGTTCCATTCCCGTGAGCTTTGGTACTTACCGTTCATTTCGGTATTTATTCGTTCAGAACCTTGATGGTCTGTTCTTTTCCAGTCCCGGTGATCACTTGTAAGTGGTATGGACCAGAAGGAAGGTCAGAAAAGTCGAGTGCATGAACGGTTTCGGAAACGGCTCGGGGGGTGATGGCAATGCGCCTGCCCCGGGCATCGAACAGATACATGGCAGCAAGTTCGGATGTTCCCCTTGTTCTCACCCACAGGTTGTTCTGAACAGGGTTCGGGTAGGTTTGAACGGAGGCTACCTTCTGAGAAGAAGTTCCAGTAGAGATAACGAGTGAATCCAGGGAGAACTTGGCCAGGTAGGCATCCTTGTCGGAAGGGAAAGAAAACTTTCCTGTGGCACCGGTGAGGTAGAGGTAGTTATCAAGAATAAGAGCTTCCCGGGCATCCTGGTCCTGGCCATTTCCATACACCCGGTAGTTGAGGAAGTTCCCATTGAGGTCATAGATCAGCATGACGACATCATATTTACCGCCTTCATTGTATTGAGGAGAATTCGTACTACCGATCACGTAGACCTTGTCGTTGAGCACCCTTACCGTTCTTCCGGTCTCTGTGGAATCACCGCCCCACGTACGGTGCCAGATCCGGTTGAGTTGCTTGTCGTACCGGGCTACAAAGAG
>CAZAYA010000002.1:15656-39207 GCA_964489175.1 uncultured Flavobacteriales bacterium
AGTTGGTGGTTATTGGAGGAAGGAGTGGTCGTTCCCATTACATAGAGGTCGTCCCCATCCGAGGTCATGCCCAGGGCATTTTCGAAGTTGAACCAACTGTTGTTGTTCCCGAAGGTCGTGGAATCGAGGAGGGAACCGTCCGTTCTGGAAAAACGGGCCAGCAGGCTGCGCCCATCGAGGCCCCGGACCGATGGGTTGGCACTGGGGATGCCATTGTAGAGCCCGCAAAGGTAAAAGGCAGAATCGTCCAGCACGATGTGACCGTCCTGATGGTCCACGCTGTCGCTGCCCCAGGTGTTGGTCCATTGGATGGAGCCCTGGTGGTCGGTCTTCATGAGGAAGAGGTCCATATCGGTGCTGTCCGTTTCCGTCCAGCCTGTAAGGTAAATGCCGTCCGGTGTGGGAACGAGTCCGTCGATCTCCTCATAGAGGGTATCCTGATCCCAGGTAAGGGTCCAGAGGGTGTCGCCCGTGGTGTTGTCCAGCGTCATGAGGTACAGGTCGCAGGTTTCCGTTCCGATGCCGTTACAATAGCGGCCGCCGATGTAGATCACGCTGTCCGTGGCAACAGTAATGTAAGCTTGCTGGTTGTTCTGGGCATAGTAATGGGCTGGCTGGGGCCATACTTCCGTACTGTCGGTGTTCAGTTTATAGGTGAACACGTCCAGGCCAGCATTCCAGCCTGTTCCTGTGATATTGGGCGACCAGAACAAGTGACCGGCCGGGTCACTGTCAATGCCCCAGGCCTCACCGTTGCCGTTTCCTGAGGCGCTCTTCCTTTCGATCATCCACTCCGGCTCGAGGAGGGCCTGGCTTTGGACCTGAAGGCAGGTCATACCAAGAAAGAGGGTGAAAAGAAGCAGGGATCTCATAGCAAAAAGAAAGCTTGATCAGCAGGAAGGTAAACAATTTGATCTGAAAGTCAGAAGAGTATGGGGTGGTTATTTCCCGATGCAAAAGTTCGAAAAAATATTCCCCAGCAATTCATCCGTGGTCACTTCCCCCGTGATCTCCCCGAGGTGATGGAGGGCATTGCGAATGTCCAGGGCGAGCATATCCCCAGTAAGTTCGTTGTTCATCCCATCCTGAACCCGTTCCAGGGCTTCGCAGGCCTGACTGAGGGCTTGATGATGCCTTGCATTGGTGATCACTGTGTCCTGGCCGGACAGGGTCCCCTGATCGATGTAGGAAAGAAGTTGTTCTTCCAACGCTTCCAGGTTCTGGTGGTCGCGAGCGGAGATACTGACGACCGGTACTCCGGCCCTGGGGAGTTCCTCGAACCGCCGGGCTGCTTCAGGGTCCTGATCGGATTTGTTGATAACGAGTACCAGTTTTTTCTCGTTGTCAGCATGCTGTTCCTGGAATGTGGTCAGGAATTGCTGCACATCCTCTTTGGAGTTTTCTAGCGGATCCACCATGTAGAGCACGACGGAAGCCTTCCGGATGTTCTCGAAGGTCCGTTCCACGCCCATGGCTTCTATCTTGTCCGGTGTTTCGCGAATGCCGGCCGTATCGATGAAGCGGAAGGAGACCCCCCGGATGTCGATCTCGTCCTCAATGGCATCCCGGGTGGTACCAGCGATGTCGGAGACAATGGCCCGGTCTTCCTTCATTAGGGCATTGAGCAGGGTGGATTTGCCGACGTTCGGCATGCCAATGATCGCCACTGGTACTCCTTTTTTCAACACATTCCCTACGGAGAAAGAATCAACGAGTCTGCGGAGTTTCTTCAGGATATCGGAGACGGTGCTGGTCAGTTTTTCCCGGTCGGCGAACTCCACGTCTTCCTCACTGAAGTCCAGCTCCAGTTCGATGAGGGAAGCAAGGTCGACCAGTTCTTGCCGCAATTGGGCAATATCGCGGGAAAAACCACCCCGCATCTGATGCATGGCCAGGTCATGGGCCGCCTTTGAACCGGAAGCGACCAGGTCGGCGACAGCTTCAGCCTGGGAAAGGTCCATTTTGCCATTGAAAAAAGCCCGTAGGGTATATTCACCGGGTTCGGCCAGGCGGGCTCCTTTCTGCTGCAGAAGTTGAAGGAGGCGTTGTTGGATGTAGGGAGAGCCATGGCAGGCGATCTCGGCCACATCCTCTCCGGTAAAGGAAGTCGGGGCCCGGAAGATCGTAACGAGGCATTCATCGATCACTTCCGTTCCTTCCTGGATCTTTCCGAAATGAGCAGTATGGGAGGACACTTCCTGGATATCCCGGGAGAAGATCCCCGCTAAAATGGGGAACACCTTTTTTCCCGATAAGCGGATCAGGGCAATGGCTCCCGAACCGGGAGGTGTGGAAAGGGCGCATATAGTCGCCTGATCCTGAGTCAACATTTTCCAAAATTAGCCAAAAACTTGGCGGACGATCCCAAAAAACCTAATTTTGAAGGGTCTGAGCAAGTATCCAACTTTACTAAAACAAACTCTCCATGAGCGTACTGGTCGATAAGAATTCCAAAGTGATCGTACAGGGTTTTACCGGAGGTGAAGGCACCTTCCATGCCGAACAGATGATCGAATACGGTACCGACCTGGTCGGAGGTGTGACCCCCGGCAAGGGTGGTCAGACTCATCTTGACAGACCGGTCTTCAATACCGTGGAAGAAGCTGTGAGAGAGGCTGGCGCTGATACTTCCGTGATCTTCGTCCCACCACCGTTCGCTGCTGATGCCATCATGGAGGCTGCTGACGCCGGCATCAAAGTGGTGGTCTGCATTACCGAAGGGATCCCTGTGAAGGATATGATCGCTGCCAAGGAATACTTGTCCGATCGTAATACCCGGCTTATTGGACCCAATTGCCCAGGTGTGATCACGCCCGGGGAATGCAAGGTCGGTATCATGCCCGGCTTCATTCATAATCCTGGCAAGATCGGGATCGTTTCCCGCTCCGGGACCCTGACCTATGAAGCGGTTGATCAGGTGACCAAGGCCGGTATGGGACAATCCACCTGTATCGGGATCGGGGGAGACCCCATCATCGGTACTACCACGCAGCAGGCTGTTGCGTTGCTCATGGACGATCCGGATACGGAAGGCATCATTATGATCGGGGAGATCGGTGGAAGCATGGAAGCCGATGCCGCTCGTTGGATCAAGGAGAACAACAAGAAGCCCGTTGTCGGTTTCATCGCTGGTCAGACCGCACCGAAAGGTCGTAGAATGGGACATGCCGGAGCTATTGTAGGGGGTGCAGAGGACACGGCCGAAGCCAAAATGAAGATCATGGACGAATGTGGTATTCACGTGGTCAAATCGCCTGCTAAGATCGGGGAGACCATGGCCGAAGCACTGAAAGTAAAGGCTTGACCTCATATTTGGCTCATTATTACCACTGAGCAGTGGTTGTGGGCGTTCCGCCCAAATACAAGAAAACATTATTCATGGGATTACTGGAAGGAAAAGTAGCGATCATTACCGGGGCTTCCCGGGGGATCGGAAGAGCGGTCGCTAAGACCTACGCGGAGAACGGGGCGAGCATCGCCTTTTCATACCTCTCCTCCGAAGAGAAGGCCAAAGCGTTGGAAGATGAACTGAAAGAACTTGGTGGAAAAGCTGTAGGGATCAAGTCCAACGCAGCAGAATACAAGGCAGCTCAAGATCTGGTGGACCAGACCCTGGAGGCATATGGCCAGATCGATGTGGTGATCAATAATGCCGGCATTACCCGGGATGACTTGCTGTTGCGAATGCCGGAGGAGAAATGGGATGAGGTGATCGATACGAACCTCAAGTCCGTTTTCAACCTGACCAAAGCCGTTCAGAAACCAATGCTCAAGCAGCGCAGTGGATCCATCATCAATATGAGTTCGGTGGTGGGTGTCCAGGGCAATGCCGGGCAGTCCAATTACGCCGCTTCCAAAGCTGGCATCATCGGGTTCACCAAATCCATTGCTCAGGAACTGGGATCCCGGAACATTCGCTGCAATGCCATAGCTCCTGGCTTCATCGAGACCGAAATGACCGCTGAACTCGACGAAGAGACCCTGAAGGCATGGCGGGAAGGGATCCCCTTGAAAAGAGGAGGGAAACCTGAGGATGTGGCTAACCTTTGCCTGTTCCTGGGATCCGACCTGAGCGATTACATCACCGGGCAAACGATCAATGTTTGTGGTGGTATGGTGACATGATGCCTTTGGGGCACGCCATACGACCATTTCATACCTTTCCTGATCTGATCCTCTTTTGAATATCATAACCACATACCCGTTGTGGTTCCTGTTGTTCTGCCCTTTGGCGGGGGCTTTTTATGCTTTTCTCCTATATCGTTTCGGCCGTCAGGCGGAGGGTTTTCCGCCTACCGTTCGCTGGGGACTGGCAGTGCTGAGAGGGGTGTTGGTCACCTTGTTGACCTTCTTCTTGCTGGAACCTATGATCAGGACCGTTCAGCGCGAAGTGGAGCAACCGGTGGTCATCCTGGCCCGGGATGCTTCTTCTTCCCTGACCGCCGTACATGATACCGCTTTCATTCAGCAGGAGTTCCCCGCTCAGTGGCAACAACTTGAGCAGGAACTGGGGCAGGACCTCGAAGTGCGTTCCTACACTTTCGGAGAACAGGTCAGGGTTGATGAAAAAAAAGAAGGTTTCCCCGACAAGGAGACTGATATTTCAGCTTTACTGGAAGAAGTTCGTACCCGCTATGAAGGACGGAACCTGGGAGCGGTGGTCCTGGCCACTGATGGGCTTTACAACAAAGGGAGCAACCCGCTTTACAGTTTGCAACGGTTTCAGGTGCCGGTATACCCGGTCGCTTTGGGTGATACGGTCGTTCGCAAGGACCTGTTGATCAACGACGTGGCCCATAATCGTTTGGCGTATCTGGGCAATCATTTTCCTCTTGAAATATTGGTAGAGGCCAGACGTTGCCAGGGAGAAGAAACCATCCTTACCGTTTCACGGGAGGGAGAAGTGCTCCTGGAAAAAGAGCTGGCCATCGGGGAAACGTCTTTTTCCAGGATCGTTCCTGTCCAGTTGGAGGCTAAAGAAACGGGATTGCAGCGCTATACGGTGGCTCTTTCCCCACTGGAAGGAGAAGTAAGTACCGTGAACAATACCAAGGAGGTTTTCATCGATGTGCTGGACAGCCGCCGGGAGGTTCTGTTGCTCGCTCACGCTCCTCACCCTGATCTCCGTGCTTTGCGCTTTGGGATCGAAAGCAAGGCCCATTATGAAGTCCGGACGGAAACGGCGGATGACTTTTCAGGGTCGGTCGAGCCTTATGACCTGGTGATCCTGCATCAACTCCCTTCCGGTCGCCATCGGGTCCGGTCGTTACTGGAAGAGCTTCGGGAAGAAAAGGTCCCGACTTTGTTCGTGGTTGGCGGCCAGAGTGATCTGAACCGCATGAACGAACTTGGAACAGGAGTGACCTTCCGGCCGGCCCGTGGACGTATGAACGAGGCTTCTCCGGTAAGAGAAAAGGGGTTCACGCTTTTCCAATTGAGTGAGGCTGCCTGGAAGTCCCTGGAAGAAATGCCCCCCTTGCATGTGCCCTTTGCCAAAACAACTACGGGTAATTCGGTCAGTACTTTGTTCCGGCAAAAGATCGGGCAGGTGAAGACCGGTGACCCGCTGGTGGCTTTCAATGACCGGGATGGACGTAAGACCGGCATCATCATGGGAGAAGGCAATTGGCGCTGGCGATTGTTCGATCGGTCGGATAACGACGATTTCCCCTTTTATAACGAATGGGTGACCAAGATGGTCCAGTATCTGTCTGTGAAGGAAGATAAGAGCTATTTCCGGGTGAGTAGCCAGAACGATATTCGGGAGAACGAAAGGATCCTGTTCAAGGCGGAACTGTACAACAAGAGTTATGAACTGGTCAATGAACCGGAAGCGACCATGACCATCACCGATGCCGAAGGGCGGGAGTATCCTTTTTCCTTTACCCGCACCTCCGATGCTTACCGGTTGGATGCTGGAAGGTTACCGGTGGGCGAGTATTCTTACCGGGCTACCACTTCCTACAACGGAAAGGAGTATGTTGAAGAAGGAGTGTTCAGTGTCAGTCCTGTTCGTGTGGAGTTAGCCAATACGGTGGCCGACCATCAGTTGTTGTACAAGATGGCCCGTCAGAGCAATGGTGAACTTTTTTATCCGGGGCAGTTGGATCAACTTAGTGGTCTCTTGCAGGACCCTGGTAACCTTAAACCCGTCTCTTATGCTCAGGAAGAGCTGACGGACCTGATCAATTTGCGATGGCTCTTTTTCCTTTTGTTAGGAGTATTGTCCCTGGAATGGGGAACCCGAAAATGGAACGGTGCTTATTGAAATGTAGATGAAACCGCTTTGGAAACGACCACGGGTATTGATAGCAACAGGAGGAATGCTCCTCCTCGCATTGTTATTCCTGTTGAGAGGGCCTCTTCTTCGGGGGATGGGAAATTTCCTGATCACTGAGGACCGGCTGGAGCATGCAGATGTTGTTTATGTACTGGGCGGTAATTCCCTGGACCGGGGCCGGGAGGCTGCTCGTTTGTACTCTAAAGGGTTCGCTCCCAGCGTAGTCTGTACTGGTGCTAATAAACCCAGTCTGTTGAAAGCTTTGGGGATCGATATGAGCGAGGCCGAAGTCACCCGAACCCTGAGCTTACGCATGGGGGTATCAGCTGGAGATGTGGAACTCCTGCAAAAAGGGACCAGCACCCGTGAAGAAGCCCAGGCCGTTGTGGCCCATTGTCAGGAGCGGGGTTTCGAGAAAGCGATCGTTCTGTCCAGTAAATTCCACCTACGACGGGTGAATATGGTCTTCCGGCCTTTGTTCGAAGATGCGGGCATTCAACTGATCCTGGTCGGGGCTCCCAGTTCAAGTTATGTAGAAGCGGAGTGGTGGCGTTCCGAAGAAGGGTTGATCATGGTGAACAATGAATACGTCAAGTTGCTCTATTACTGGTGGGCTTATTGACGAAGGTCAGGCTTCCGCTTTCATGCCTTTTTCCTCTTCTTTTGCAACTTCCTGTATAACGTATTCGACGGCCCGGTTCCGGGGTTTATGAGGTCGGTGGAAGTAGTCGGCATGGGTCTTGGTAAAGCTGGCGCCATAGAGGATGATGATGGCCGAATAGAACACCCAGATCAGGATCACGACCAACGACCCGGCTGCTCCGTAAGCGGAGGTAATAGGACTATTGCTCAGGTACAGGCCGATCAGGTACTTTCCGACCAGGAAAAGGAGGGTGGCGGACAGGGCTCCGGCCCAAACATCTCTCCATTTGACCTGAACATCAGGCAAGATCTTGTAGATCACGGCGAAAATAAAGGTGATCACGACCGTACTCAACAAGTAATTCGCCCATTGCAAGAACGGAAGTCGTTCGTAGATGTAATTGAATTGTTCGGGCATGTATCGGCTGAGGAATTCGCTCAGGTATTCGTTCATGACCACCAGCGCAGTGTCCAAAAGGAGGATAGCAGCCATGATGGTCCCCAGAATGATCACGACCAGGAAAGAAAGCCCCCGGTCGATCAGCAACTTGATGATGCTGCTCTTTTCCGGCTTTTGCATAACCCGCCAGGCGATGTTCAGGGAATGCTGAATGATGGAGAAGACCGTTGTAGCACTGAACAGGAGAATGCCGATACTGATCGCGTTGGCGATCGTGCTGGGCTCGGCCAGTCCTGTGTTCTCGATGATGGTCTGGACCCTTTGTGCGCTTTCCGGTCCAGCCAGGGCTTCAACCTCTTCGAAGAGTTTATTCCTCACGGATCCCTGATCGAAGACCGTTCCCGCTATCGATATGATCATGATGAGCACAGCAGGCATGCTGAAGAGGGTATAAAAAGCGATCGCAGCACTGTGGCTCATCGGGTCCGTATCGGCGAACTCCTTGACGGACCTCCGGATCACCTGCCAGATATGTTTGATGCGAGCTGTCACGGATACCTTGCAGTTAATGTTTCTTGTTGTTCAACAGGATCGCCAGGGGACGCAGTTGTTCGGTGTGCTCGCACATGATCCTTACGATCGATAGCAGAGGGATGGCGAGGATCATCCCCACGATCCCCCAGATCATACCCCCCACCAGCAATCCAGTAATAGCAGCAAGAGGATTGATGTCCACATTGGAACCGACCACTTTCGGCGTGATGAAATTCCCTTCGACGAATTGAATGAAGCCATAAATGGCCAGAACCCCGATCGGATACCAGATACTATCTTTCGTGACCAGAGCGACGATGACCGGAATGGCTCCTCCAATAGCGATCCCGATGTAAGGAATAATGGTCAGAATGGCGGAAATGATCCCGATGGCGATGGCATAGTCGATGCCGAGGATCAGAAGTCCGATGCTGTTCAGGGTTGCAATGATCAGGATCACGAGGGAAATGCCCCGGAGATAACCCTGGGTCATCTGTTTCACTTCGTTGAACACCCCAATGTTGTTGTGATCTCCTTCTACCGGTTCATAAGCATCGAGGAAGGCTTTGAAGTTGTTCCGGTAGAAGAGGATCAGGAAGACATAGATGGGAAGGAGGCCAATGAAGGTCAGGATACTGGAGGTTGCCGTTATTGCACCTCTGAAAAGCGTTCCTCCTGATCGGATCAGGCTTCCCGATTGTGCTTTCAGGTTCATGGCGTTCCATAAGTCCTCGATGTTCAGAAGGGCTTCTACCTCTGTAACAACTTCCCGGAAGAGGGCCAGCGATCGTTCCCGGAGGGCGGGAAGCTCTTCGATGAAGGTGTTGAGCTGATAACTGAGGAATACGACCCCGCCCAGGAATAAGATGCACAGAACGACCACCACGATCAGGGAGGAAAAAAAGCGGTTGATTCCCCAGCGTTCCAGCCGGTTTCCCAGCGGGAGTACCAGTGTGGCCAGGAAAAAAGAGAAAATAAGAGGAGTAAGGACCGGTCGGAAAAAGTAAGCGCCGGTGAGCAATAAGGCAATGACCACAAGGAACCTGAACATCTTGTCCAGGGAAAAGGGTATGGGATCCTTCTGTTTCATCCAGGGAAGACCATTAGGCAGGACTTCTTGTAAATGCAATAAAGGTAAACGATCCTCAGGGATCCGTCCTTTCTTGTTCGTCCTCCCGGAACACATTGCCGGAACCCGCAAATTCCACTATCTTTGCCGAAATTCTCGCTGAGAGAAGGCCTTTATGGCAGTAACGGTTTGCAGAAAAGCCCGGTTCAATGCAGCTCACCGGTTGCATAATCCGAACTGGGATGATGAGAAGAACCAGCGGGTTTTCGGGAAGTGCAACAACCCCAATTACCATGGTCACAATTATGAGTTGATCGTGAAAGTGACCGGGGAGGTGGATCCGGAAACGGGATACGTGATCGACCTGAAGGAACTGAGCGATCTTATCCAAACCACGATCATCGACCGCTATGACCACAAGAACCTGTACGTGGATGTGGAAGATTTTCGTAACCTGAACCCGACTGCCGAGAATATTGTTATGGTGATCTGGAAGCGACTCCGGGAAAAACTAGAACCGGCCCTTTCCCTCAAAACCATCCTTTATGAAACCGAAAGAAACTTTGTGGAATACAGTGGAAATGGATAAACGATCAGAAGAAGAGGGCAAGGACCCGGTGGTGGTCGGTGACGATCATATTGGAACATCTCTGGAAACGCCCATGCGGGCTGATGCTTTCGAAAAGGATGATGAGGAGAAGATGAGCACCATTCGTGAGCATTTTAAAGGCATTATGGAAACCCTTGGCCTGGACCTGAGCGATGACAGCCTTAGCGGTACGCCTGAACGGGTAGCCCGGATGTACGTGAAAGAATTGTTCAGTGGACTGGACCCCCAGAACAAACCGGACATTCGGGTTTTCAACAACAAGTTCAAGTACAACGAAATGCTCGTTGAAAAGAACATTACGCTGTATTCCGCCTGTGAACACCATTTCTTACCGATGGTAGGGAAAGCCCATGTCGGTTACATTTCGAACGGCCAGGTGATCGGTCTTTCCAAGATCAACCGGATCGTGAAGTATTATGCCAAGCGACCGCAGGTTCA
Organism: uncultured Flavobacteriales bacterium; assembly: GCA_964489175.1. Taxonomy (GTDB): domain Bacteria; phylum Bacteroidota; class Bacteroidia; order Flavobacteriales_D; family CAYVSK01; genus CAZAYA01. The sequence goes on from CAZAYA010000002.1 coordinate 25,630, forward strand.
GGAGCGCCTGTCCCTACAGGTCATGGAAGAACTCAAGAAAGCCCTGGGAACGGATGATGTTGCGGTACTGATGGAGACCCGACACCTTTGTGTGACCATGCGGGGCGTGGAAGATGTAAGCAGTAGTACCGTGACCACGGAGTATTCCGGGAAATTCCGGGAAGAAAAGACCCGGGAAGAATTCCTCGATTATGTACGCAGCGACCTTGGCTGATCAGCAGGATCAGTCTGCACGATCCCGGCTGCTCTTACCAGGGGCAGCCTTCTTTTTTTATTTTTCGACGTTGAACCGCTGACCCGATCGTCATGGAAGGAGCCCACGGTCCTTTGAAGATCCACAATACGCTGACCCGGCAAAAGGAAGTGTTCGAGCCGTTCAGGCCTCCGCATGTGGGCATGTACGTATGTGGTCCGACCGTTTATGGGGAACCTCATCTTGGCCATGCCCGGGCCGGTATCACTTTCGATCTGCTGTTCCGGTACCTCAGGTTTATGGGCTATAAGGTCCGCTATGTTCGGAACATTACTGATGTGGGGCACCTTGAGGATGAGGTGGAAGGAGAAGGAGAGGATAAGATCGCCAAGCGGGCCAAAGTGGAAAAACTCGAGCCCATGGAGATCGTGCAACACTACACGATCCGTTACCATGAAGCCATGGACCGACTGAACCTGCTTTCCCCGAGCATCGAGCCGAATGCTTCGGGACACATGATCGAGCAGATCGATATCGTGAAGAAGATCGTGGAGAACGGCTATGCCTATGAAGTGAACGGATCGGTCTATTTCGATATGAAGCAGTACCTCGAGGATGGATACCCTTATGGCGACCTCTCCGGTAAAGTGGTGGATGACCTGGTATCAGGATCCCGCGAACAGCTGGAAGGGCAGCAGGAAAAACGATATCCGCTTGACTTCGCTTTATGGAAAAAGGCCAGGCCTGAACATATCATGCGTTGGGAGTCTCCCTGGGGAGAAGGTTTCCCGGGATGGCACCTGGAGTGTACCGCTATGAGTACCAAATACCTGGGGGTTCCTTTCGATATCCATGGTGGAGGGATGGATCTTCAGTTCCCTCATCATGAGTGTGAGATCGCCCAGGCTGAAGGAGCCTATAAGGAGAATCCGGTCCGGTACTGGATGCATAACAACATGCTGACCATCAATGGTCAGAAGATGAGCAAATCCCTCGGGAACTTTATCACCATTGCCGAACTGTTCAGTGGAGAACATGAATTACTGGAGAGCGGGTATTCTCCCATGGTGGTCCGCTTTTTCATGTTGCAGAGCCACTACAGGAGTACCATCGATTTTTCCAATGAAGCCCTTCAGGCAGCTGAAAAGGGATACAAACGGCTCATGCATGCCATTGAAGCATTGAACCAGCTGGAACATGTGGAGGGAAAAGCGTTGGATAAAGCGTTGGACCAGGAGATCAACGACCTGTGTGATCAACTCTACCGGGAGATGAACGATGACCTGAATACGGCCCGGGTAATGGCCGTTCTCTTCGAACTCTCTTCCCGGATCTTTGCATTCAGCAACCAGCAAAAGGACCTGTCCGGATTGTCGGCTGCAACTTTTGAAAGACTGCACAAGGAGGTCAACACTTTTGTTTTCGATGTGTTGGGGTTGAAGCAGGAAGGGCCCGAAAATAACGGAGAAGATGAGAAGCTGGAGCAGGTGATCGACCTGCTGATCGGGATGCGGAACCAGGCCCGTTCCAACAAGGATTTTGAGACAGCCGACCGCATCCGCGATGAATTGCGGGCCATCAATATCGAATTGAAGGACGGCCAGGAAGGCACAACTTACCAGATACTTGACTGATCGTGTTTCCCAGATCCTTAATCTTTATCAGGCCCTTTCCTGGACCGCTTTGGCTTTTTTGGCCGGATACCTGATCATGTATTGGTCGGGGAACTTCTGGCTCAGCAACATTTTCATGAGCATTTTGCTCCTCAACGGGACCCTCAACAGTGTGTTGTTCCTTCGGCTGTTTTTGAGCCAGCGCTTCAATGCATCAAGCTTTCGAATAGCCACAGGGCTGAATTGGGGAGTCCTTACTGCTTTTTGCTTTACCTTCATAAGCGCTTATTTGACCTGAAACCATGATCCTTTCCGGAAAAGAGATCCAAAAGCATTTGGGAGACACGATCTTCATCGATCCTTTCAACCCAGAACAACTGAACCCCAACAGTTACAACCTGAAAGTGCCCAACCCTTCGGAAAAAATTCAGATACCAGAGGAAGGACTGTTGCTGGAGCCCCGGAAACTATACCTGGGAAGGACCGTAGAGCATACCCGTACCGACACTTTCGTTCCGATGCTTGAGGGGCGCTCTTCCGTGGGAAGACTTGGCCTTTTCGTTCATGTAACGGCAGGATTCGGAGATGTCGGATTCAATGGCTTCTGGACCCTGGAAATGTTTTGTGTTCAGCCCATTCGGGTCTATGCCGGCGTGGAGATCTGTCAGGTCTTCTATCATTCGATCCAGGGGGATTATCATACCTATAAGGGAGGCAAATACCAGGACAACACCGATATTCAGGCCAGCAAGTTCTACGAGGATATGCAATAGGCATGACGAAACGTTGGAAAAAGATACTGGCCTTTCCACTGATCGTTCTGATCCGGGTCTATCAATACAGTATTTCTCCTTTCCTTGGAGCACATTGCCGGCATCAGCCCACGTGTTCGGAATACACCCTGGAAGCAGTCCGGGAGTGGGGCCCCCTGAAGGGAGGATGGCTAGGATTGAAACGGATCGCAAAATGTCATCCCTGGGGCACTCATGGTCATGATCCTGTTCCCAGAAAAGATGAGCGGCCCGACCCTTGTTCCTGATCGGTAACAATACGATCTTGCTTCTCCTGAAAGAGGGGTCTTCACGATTTTTGTAAACTTGCCGCATTATTGAATGCGCGTTCTATGCTCGCTATGGTCATCAACTGGGATGTGGACCCTAACTTAGTGGAGGTCGGCCCCCTCACCATTCGGTGGTACGGGCTGTTGTTCGCTGTGGCGTTCCTGAGCGGTCATTATGTGTTGAGCCGTATTTTTCGCAAAGAAGGGATCCAACAAGAATGGTTGGATAAAGTACTGGTTTATACCATTGTTGGGACGATCATTGGAGCGCGCTTGGGACATGTCTTTTTTTACGGTTGGGATTATTATTCACAGCATCTGGAAGAGATCCCTCAGATATGGAAGGGAGGGCTGGCCAGTCATGGAGGAGCGATTGGGATCATTCTGGCCTTGTGGGTTTATTCAAGAAGGGTGACCCACCGGCCATTGTTGTGGATCCTGGACCGGGTGGTGACGCCCATCGCTTTGGGGGGGATGTTCATCCGGTTGGGGAATCTAATGAATTCAGAGATCGTGGGAGAAGCGACTGATGCAGCCTGGGGATTCGTATTCCACCGGTTGAACGAAGTTCCTCCTGTACCACGTCACCCGGCCCAGTTGTATGAATCCGTAGCCTACCTTTTCATTTTTGTCATTTTGCTGGGGGTTTACTCGCGAACGAATGCACCCCGTAAGCATGGTTTCATGTTCGGACTGTTCCTCGTGCTCGTGTTTGCAGCACGGTTCTTCCTGGAGTTCTTCAAACGGAACCAGACCCTGCCGGACGATGTTCTGATCAATATGGGGCAGTGGTTGAGCATTCCTTTTGTGCTGACCGGAACGTTTTTCCTGTTCCGGGGACATTGGTTGTACCAAAAGAGCAGGATGAGAAATTCTGTGGGGAATGAATAATGGCTAATTTGGGAACGGATCAAACATGTTGAGTATGGCCAAGATCGTCAATTACAAACTGGTTTACAGCGATGACTGGGACTCTCTGGAAAAGGAGGTCAATCACCACATCAACAAAGGATGGCAACCTTACCATGCGCTGCACACCTTCGAAGTGAAGGATATGGAGTATGGGGAGGTGACCTCCTGGTTCATGCAAGCCATGGTCGTGTACGAAAGCGATGGACCCGAAATCCTTTCCGAAGGAAATCCCTGACCCTTCCCACCTTCCGTTTATTCAGTTTTAGGGCTCTCCTTCCATCCGATCCGAATGGATTTTGACGAAAATTTCCACAATTCGGATGTCCCTTTATATCTATAGTAATAAACTGTTATAAAGCTATTTATGTAAAGTATTGTCTTATTTTGATGTCGTTTTCATGCCGGATCGTCCAAACGTTCTGGATAGGGCAGGGGTAGTTTCGACTCGAAAACTGAACCTCCCGGACCCGGACCAGGAAGGTCGGCATCGAATTCCAGATCCTAAGGAAGTCCAATTTGATTGGACGGATTTTTTTGATGGCCGTTCCATGACTTTTCCGGGTTCGGATAAACCCGAGAGGGTGTCGCTAAGTGCTGCACCTGTAAAAAGTCATCGATCATGAGCTCTCTTGTCACGCTTACCTTCGACATGAACGAACCCGACCAAGCCAAGTATTTGCAATTGAAACAGGAGTTGTCCCGGATCGGCATGCGGGATTTTCTCATGGATGAGGACGGCAGGTCTTGCCAATTGCCCCGCAATACATTCGCAGCGTATTGCGGCGATGATCTGCAGGAAGAGCCTTGTGGGGGTTATTCGGAAAAAGTTGCACAGGCATTCAAAAAATGCGGTGTTTCAGCATATTGCCACATCACCGTATCAAGGGACTGGTCCTGGAAGGTGGGTAATATCAAGCAGATCACGACCGGGGTTCAGGAGAAAGCCTGATCAAGGTCATTGTCTACTCCGGGGGACCGTACTAAATTCGACCCCGAGAATGCCTCCTTCAGGCGGCATCGATCGTCCTTTCCGGGATCGCCTTTCAAAGGAGAGAGGAAAAGGCATCGGAAGGAAAGGAACCCTATAGATTCACCGGTCTGTCCGCAAGGGCAGACCGGTTTTTTTGGTAGGAGAGGATGGACGGGGCGAATTTGTTACGAGATATGATAACTTGAGGGCGTGGAAAAGGTCTGGGAAATAATGAACGGTTGGATGACGGGCAGGGAGGAATTCCTGATCGGGGCCTTATTGGCCGCAGCCATCGGATTGTTGATCGGGTTGGAGCGAGAGTATTCTTCTCATGAAGAAAAGGAGGAGAGTAGTGACCATGAAGTATTCGCAGGTATCCGGACTTTTCCCATTATTTCCATGCTGGGGTATTTGACTTTCCTTCTTGCCGATCATGGAAGTTGGTGGGTAGCGGTTGTTGGATTTTTGGGTGTTTTCCTGATGGTTACGGTTTCTTATTTCATCGGAGCCAGCAGGGCTCCATCAGGGGCAACGACCCAGTTCACCGTGTTGGTGGCTTTCCTGTTGGGAGGGATCGTGTATCTTCAATATCTCCGGTTGGCAGTGTTAGTGGCGGTATTGCTCATTGCATTACTGGCATGGAAGGTTAAGATCCATCAAGCTGTCGGGAGATTATCCAGAAGGGATATCCTTGCGATCATTGAATTCATCGTTTTGGCTGTTCTCGTATTCCCTTTGTTACCGGACAATGAGTACGGACCCTATGCAGTATGGAACCCCCGGGAAATATGGATCATCGTTCTGATCCTCGTTACGATCAACTTTACCGGGTACCTGATCGCTAAATTCTTCGGAAAAGGAAAAGGTATACTGATCACTGGGATGCTCGGAGGTTTTGCATCCAGTACCGCCGTGGCCTGGTTGTATGCCAGAAAGAGCAAAAAAAACGCTGGCAATGAAGGAGAAGAAGCAGCGGCGATATTGATCGCTTCTTCCATCATGTTTCCCCGGATGTTGATATGGCTGTACCTCCTGGACCAGGGTCTTTTAAAAGAACTGACCATCCCTTTGCTTCTCCTGGGGACGGTGGGAAGTGCTGTAGGAGCATTCTATGTTCGGAAGTTCCATGTTGGGAAGAAGGAGGTAGAGGAGCAAGAACCCTTGAAGAATCCTTTGAACCTGGCTGATGCGCTCCGGTTCGGTGTTATCTTTTCGGGCGTCTTACTTATCGTGGCTTTTGCCAGGAATGAATTTGGAGAGGAAGGAATATACTGGGCAAGCAGTATCTCAGGGTTGACGGATGTGGATGCCATTACCATTTCCATGGCAAAGCTTAGCGGAGATAGGGTGGAGGCCTTTACGGCCCATAATGCTATTATAATAGGAGCGATCGCCAATACCTTGCTGAAATACCTTTTATGTTTAATGGCCGGGGGAAAGCGATTGAAAATATTGACTTCCTACGGCTTTCTCCCTTTGATCGGGGGAGGCCTTGTCTACTTGTTGTACCGGTTCTTGGTATAGCCCCTTCAGAGAAGGAATGACCCTTGTCATTGTGTTCCCGGTTGACATTTCTCTTCTTTGTTCGTATATTTTGGTCAATCCTTAAAAACAAAACACATTATGAAGAATACGATGAGAACGGTAGCTTCTTTCCTGATCGGAGGAGCGGTCGGAGCTGTTACTGGCATGCTGGTAGCTCCCCAGAGCGGAAAGAAAACACGGAAAGAGATCGGCAAGAACGTGGATCAGGCGCGCAAAGACCTGAACAAGCAATATGCCGACATCAAAAAGGACCTTGAGAGCGAAGTTCAGGAAAAAACAAAGGAGTTGAACAAGCTCAAAAAGAAAGTGAAGGACCAGGTCAATGGTGTCGTCTGATGCCTCCACCTCCTTTATTAAGGAAAGCCCCTCTTAGCGGAGGGGCTTTTTTTTGTGTCCTTCTCAACAGGATTTACGCAAAAGGCTTGGTTACCAAACCTTTTGAATAAGGAACCCATAAGATCCTTACTTTTGCCGCTGAGGATGACAAGCAGGTTCGCTATACTAAAAAAGAGGAGGGAGGTCCAGGCATGAGTCTGATCGACGGTGTCATTTTCATCGTATACATGATCGTCATGCTTGGCGTGGGGTTCTTTTTCATGCGAAAGAACACCGGGGCAGATGATTATTATGTAGGGGGGCGGAACATGAACAGCTTGCATGTGGGGCTCTCTGTGGTAGCAACGGATGTAGGGGGAGGCTTTTCCATCGGCTTAGGAGGCTTGGGGTTCGTGATCGGTCTGTCTGGTTCCTGGATGTTGTTCACGGGACTCATCGGGGCCTGGTTGAGTGCTGTTGTTCTGATCCCCCGCATCAAGGATAAAAAAGCCTTTGCGAATTTCTATACTTTCCCGCAGGTCTTCGGCTACCTGTTCAGTGCCCGAGTAGCTTTGATCGCAGGGATCATTTCTGCTGTAGGTTATATCGGCTTCACCAGTTCTCAGATCCTGGCCGGGGCCAAACTGGCTTCCGGGACTTTCCCCGGGCTCGACCTGCAAACCGCCCTGCTCATCATGGGCGTTATCGCGGTGGTCTATACCGTCATGGGAGGCATCAAAGCGGTGATCTATACCGATACCATTCAATGGATCATCCTCATGGCCGGTCTGGTCTTTATCGGCATTCCCCTGTCCTATTACGCGGTAGGCGGATGGCCGGGTATCAGGGAGGCTGTTCCTCCTGAGTACCTTAGCATGGGGAACATTTCCTGGCAAGACCTCGTCAATTGGGGAGTGACCATCATTCCCATTTGGTTCGTCGGAATGACCCTTTACCAGCGCATTTATTCCTGCCGGGATGAGCGAACGGCTAAAAAGGCCTGGTTCTATGCAGGCCTTTTCGAATGGCCGGTGATGGCTTTCATGGGAGTAACGTTGGGGTTGATCGCTAAAGTGGCTGCCATGCAGGGAATGTTCGGTCACCTGGGAGTGACGGACGTTCATGAACTGGACCCTGAAAAAGGATTGCATATGTTGCTGAGCACGGTCCTGCCGGTGGGGTTGATGGGGCTGATGATGTCCGCTTATTTCTCTGCTATCCTCTCTACTGCCGACAGCTGCCTTATGGCCAGCTCCGGTAATGTGGTATCGGATATCATCGGGCATTTTTTCCGACTGGACCATAACAGCGACCGGTTCCTTCGGTTATCCCAACTTTTCACGCTCATTTTGGGAGCAGGGGCATTGCTTTTAGCAACGGTCATGACCCAGGTACTCGACCTGATGTTGTATTCCTATGCTTTTATGGTCTCCGGCCTGCTCGTTCCTTTATTGGGTGGTTTGATCTTTAGGGTCAGGAACAGCTTAGCAGCCATGGCTTCCATGGTGATAGGAGGGTTGGTGACGGTCTTTCTCCAGATCCACAAGATCACCGTTGCTGCCGATGCTATTACCAGAGAAAAACTACTTGCTTTGCAAGAACGGTTCCCTGGTGTGCTGGATCATTTGAACTTTGATGAAATGTCCCGGTTGCAAGTGACCGATGCGATCAAGGATGCTCAGCTGATCGGAGCGGAATGGGCTGGATCTTCCTTTCCTCTGCCTTTTAAATTGGATCCGAATATTTTCGGGATCACCGCATCTTTGTGTATCTTTCTACTGGTTCATAAGTTATCAAATCAGAAATAGACCTCATGACGGAAACGCAGTTGTATACGAGCATGGATAAGCCCAGTTTCCTGGAACAGAATGACATTGTAGAATTCTTGTTCGAACATCTGGGAGAATATGGGGATCCCAAAGAATACATCAAAAAGGCCGTGGATTATGCCCTGAGCCCTTATCCTGGAGAAGGGGGATTTGTTCTGGTAGAATATGAAGGTCGTCGGGTCGTCGGCGCTGTTGTGGTCAACAAAACGGGAATGAGCGGTTATATTCCTGAGAATATTCTGGTTTATATCGCTGTTCATGGCGATATGAGAGGAAAAGGAGTGGGCAAAAAGCTTATGGAAAAAGCCAAGGAGGTGGCGACTGGCGACATAGCCCTTCATGTGGAACCCGATAATCCAGCTGTTCATCTTTACGAAAAAACAGGGTTCACGAATAAATACCTGGAAATGCGCTTTTCCAAAGAAGGGGACAAGAAAGAATGAAGGAAGAAGTCAGGGAATTGCTATCTGAAGAAGTATTACGAACCCTCATCGACTTCCGGAAGGAAGTCCATAGCCACCCCGAACTTTCCGGAGAAGAAGGGAAAACGGCCCGTCGGGTCGTTGGCCTGCTGAGTGATACCGGACCTGATGAAGTGTTAGAAGGTTTGGGTGGTAATGGGGTTGCCTTTGTTTATGAAGGCAGAGAACCTGGAGAGACCATTTTATTGCGCTGTGAACTGGATGCGCTCCCCATCCGGGAGGTCAACACCTTCGAGCACCGGTCTTCTGTTAAGGATGTTTCCCATAAATGCGGACATGATGGCCATCTCACGATCCTTGCCGGGGTCGGGAAAGTCTTGAAGGATCGAAAACCCCTTCGGGGAAGGGTCGTATTGCTCTTTCAGCCTGCAGAGGAAACCGGAGAAGGAGCTTGTCGGGTGGTAGAAGATCCTGCCTTTGAAAGGATCCGGCCTGACCGGGTCTTTGCTTTGCACAATTTGCCTGGTTTCCCCATGGGATCCGTGCTCCTTCGGAATGACGTCTTCGCTTCCGCTTCTAAAGGGATGGAGGTCTTTTTGGATGGAAAGACCAGTCATGCTGGCGAACCGGAGAATGGAATAAGCCCTGGTAAAGCTATGGCAGACCTGGTAAGGGGCATCGATGAATTGCCGCAACAAAAAGGCTATGAAGGCTTCGTTCTCGTTACGGTGATCCATGCTTTGCTGGGGTCCGTTGCCTTTGGTACCAGTCCCGGCCATGCCGAGGTCAGGGCTACCCTGAGAGCTCATTGGGATCAGGACCTTGATGAATTGACCCGCCGGGCGGAGGCATTGGTCCGACAGGTTGCTGAACGGGACAGGCTTTCCTTTGAGACCGGATATCGGGAGACCTTTCCTTCCACCGTTAATGCAAAGGAACAGGTGGAATTGGTACAGAAAGTGACCGAAAAAGAAGGACTCCCCGTTCAATGGATCGAGCACCCGTTCCGTTGGTCTGAGGATTTCGGTGTTTTCACTGGCCTGGCACCCGGTGCTCTGTTCGGGCTGGGTTCTGGAGAACAACAACCCGATCTTCACAATCCGGATTATGATTTTCCGGATGAACTTATCTTCCCGGGCATCAGTGTTTTTAGTGGTCTGATAGACGCTACACTGGGACTTTGAGGGGAGACTTTCTCTGAACAGGCCTGGGGAAAACCTTAAGTTTGCACGTTTCTCTTCTATACCAACCAAGAAAGCTCTTGATGATCTCCTATGTTCCCGCCTTCCTATATTGAGCTGAGCCGAAGCGCTATTGAGAACAACATTCGTTTTGTCCAGAGCCATGTGGGGCCTGAGGTCAAAGTATCCTCGGTGGTCAAGGGAAATGCCTATGGCCATGGGATCGAAGAGATCGTGCCCTTGGTAGAGGAAGCTGGGTGTGATCACATCTCCGTTTTTCATGCTGATGAAGCATTGCGGGTCTCCAAGGTTTGCAAAGAGAGTACGGATATCATGATCATGGGGTTGATCGACAATGAAGAGCTGTTCTGGGCCATCGAGAATGATATCGAGTTCTATGTTTTTGAGATGGATCGTCTGGAAGCTGCACTGAACGTGGCGGAGAAGATGGAAAAACCGGCACGGATCCACCTTCAATTGGAAACAGGAATGAACCGGACCGGGTTCAACAAAGAACAGCTTAGCAAGAACATCCGTTATATTAAAAGGCATCGCCATCACTTCGAACTGATGGGGGTGTGTACACATCTGGCCGGAGCGGAGCACATTGCGAATTATGTCCGGATTCAAGAGCAATTCAAGGCTTTCAAACAGACGGTCCGCTGGCTGAAAAAACACGGGCTGGAGCCCCATCGATTACATGTAGCTTCTTCCGCCGGTACGATCACCTATCCGAAAATGCATTTGAACATGGTGCGGATCGGAATATTACAGTATGGCTTCTGGCCGAGTACTGAGACTTTCATGGGATACATTGCCGGTAAGGAAAACAAATCAGGGCCTTTGAAGCGGGTGATATCCTGGAAAAGCAAGGTCATGAACGTCAAGGACGTAGAGGCCGGGGAGTTCATCGGTTATGGGACTTCCTACATGGCCCGGGAACGCATGAAAGTGGCTACCGTCCCTATAGGGTATGCCGATGGATTCAGCCGTTCCCTCAGCAATCAGGGGCGCGTATTGCTCAACGGTAAAAGGGTGAGTGTGGTCGGCACCGTGAACATGAACATGTTGGTCGCGGATATATCGGACGTTCCTGATACGCAAAAAGGGGATGAAGTGGTGATCATCGGGACCCAGGGAGACCTGACCATTTCCGTATCTGCTTTCGGGGAGATGAGTGATCATCTCAACTATGAGCTGCTCACCAAGTTATCGACCAGTATCCCTCGCATTGTTGTATCCTGAGATCTTGGAATTCCTGGATAGGGGGTTTTTCGAGTAAAGGGATCGGGCAAAATTTTTAAATTGGTCCGATCAAAGGGATTTTTTTCTCCTTTTGCCCACCTATCCGGGAAGCATGGCTTTCATTATCCTTTACCGCAACAAGCTTCGCCAGAATTACGAATACCTCGACCGGTTATTCGAAAAACATGATATCGAGTGGGGGATCGTTTCCAAACTGCTTTGTGGGAACAAGGATTACCTTCAGGAACTGATCGACCTTGGCTGCAAGGAGATCCATGATGCCCGTATCAGTAACCTGAGGTCCATCAAGGAACTGGACGAATCGGTTCAGACCGTCTACATCAAACCTCCGGCCCGGAGGATCCTCAAATCGGTTGTGCAATACGCTGATGTAAGCTTCAATACGGAGTTCAGCACCATCAAAAAGTTGTCCGATGAAGCGATCCGGCAGGAAAAGACCCATAAGGTCATCATCATGATCGAGATGGGAGACCTTCGCGAAGGAGTGATGGGCAGTGAACTTATCGATTTCTTCGCCAAAGTGTTCGACCTCCCCAACATCAAAATAGCTGGGATCGGGACCAACCTGAACTGTATGTACGGGGTCATGCCTTCAGAGGATAAGCTCATTCAGCTCAGCTTATACAAGCAGCTGATCGAAGCCAAGTTCGACCGGGAGATCCCCTACGTATCCGGAGGAACATCCGTGGTGATCCCTTTGCTGCTGAAGAAAAGATTGCCCAAAGGCGTGAACCATTTCCGGATCGGAGAGACCCTGTACTTCGGGAACGATCTTTTTGAACAGCACGTCATCGATGGAATGGAAGGAGATGTACTGAAACTTTATGCGGAGATCATCGAACTGACCAAAAAGCCCAAAGTGCCTACCGGCGAATTGGGAGAAGACCCGCAGGGAGAGATGACAGAGATCAACGAAGAGGATTATGGCAAGCTTTCCTACCGGGCCATTCTCGATATTGGTCTCCTGGACATCGACCCTGAATACATCGAACCGGAGGATGATAAGATCTCTGTGGCCGGAGCCAGTTCTGATATGTTGATCATGGACCTCGGGGATTCCAAGTACCACTATAAAGTAGGGGACCTGATCTCCTTTCGGATCAAGTACATGGGGGCGTTGGCCCTTTTGAATTCTGATTACATCGGTAAAAAGGTGGAGTGATCAGGCCTGAACCTCCTGCTCCTCGATCTTCGCGGCTTTTTCTCGTAATACGGTCAATAGTTCATCGATCGTATCCAGGTGGGTCCGGAACGAAAGGATCGCAGCCCGTAAGTAAAAGGTTCCATCGATCCGGGTGGAAGAGAAGAACAGGTTACCGTCTTCCCGTATAACTTCCGTCAGTTTTTCATTGAAGCGGTCAGGGTCTCCGTTCTCCGGTACATATCGGAAGATGACCACGCTCAGGTCTGGTTTCGACCCGACTTCAAAACGGGGGAGAGCTTCCAGACGCTCATACAGGTAGTGGGCCAGTTCCAGCTTTTCCTGGAGGGAGGACCGGAAAGGTCGGATCCCGTGAAGTTTTAACGGAAGCCAGATCCGAAGTCCCCGGAAGTGCTTGGTCAGTTCCGGGGATAGGTTGGCCGGAGAGTGTTCATCGGTTTCGGAATAGGCATCCTGCATGTAATCTGCCAGGTAGACATGGCTGTCGTATAACTTTTGGCCTTCCCGGACGAGGACAACTCCACTGCCGTAGGGCAGGAACAAGCCTTTGTGCGGATCCATGACAACGGAATCACTTCGCTCAATGCCCCTGAACTTGGGACGTTCTTCTTCGCAAAGGAGAAAAAAAGCTCCATAAGCACCGTCCACGTGAAACCACAGTTGATGCTTATCAGCAACATCGGCCAGGGCATCGAGCGGGTCGATGGCTCCTGTATTGGTCGTGCCGGCCGAGCCGACCAAAAGCCATGGAAGCAGGCCCTGCTCCCGGTCCAAGGTTACTTGCTCTTCCAGGGCTTGAGGGTCCATGCGGTAATGGCCATCCACAGCAATGTGCTTTAAAATGCATTCTCCCAACCCTGCAATGCGAAGAGCCTTGTTGAGACAATGATGAACGTGGGATGTGGCGTAGATGACCGTTCGGTCCAGGTCCTTGCTTTTCAACTCATGGGCATCCCGGGCCGTGACGATCGCTGTGAGGTTAGCAATGCTTCCGCCGGAACTGATGTTGCCCAGCGCACTATTCGGATAATCGACCAATCCGGCCATCCAGTTGAGCAACATGTTCTCCATGCGGACCGCACCGGGTGAGCTGAAAAACACACCAGCATA
>CAZAYA010000002.1:39307-43758 GCA_964489175.1 uncultured Flavobacteriales bacterium
AAAGCGATGATCGCCGCTTCTGGCGAAGGTAAGAACATCGTTCCATTTTTGCTTTTCTTTGTTCCGACCTCTTCCCAGCTATGTCCGCAACGATCATTCTCGGCCTGTTCCTTGGTTACTTCCTCCTTTTGATCGGAGTAGCCCGCCTGACCTCCGGGAAAGCGGACAACCTTACCTTTTTTCTCGGTAATCGGGAATCCCCCTGGTACATGGTGGCGTTCGGGATGATCGGAACCTCCCTTTCCGGAGTGACCTTCATTTCTGTCCCCGGACAGGTGGGAGCGGCCCAGTTTAGCTACATGCAGGTGGTGTTGGGGTATTTCGTCGGTTATTTTGTCATCGCTTTTGTGTTGATGCCACTCTATTACCGGCTGAACCTAACTTCCATCTATACTTATCTGGAAGGGCGTTTTGGCAAGATGTCCTACAAAGTGGGGGCGTTCTATTTCATGCTGTCCCGGGTGATCGGGGCTTCTTTCCGTCTTTACCTGATCGCCAATGTGCTGCAATTGTTCGTGTTCGGTCGATGGAACATTCCCTTCGAAGTTACTGTCCTGATCTCCATTCTTTTCATCTGGTTATACACCAACCGGGGCGGGATCAGGACCATCATCTGGACCGATGCGTTGCAAACCCTGTTCATGCTGACCGCAGTGGGGGTAAGCATCGTCCTTATCGGCCGGGAAATGAACCTTGGAGTGAGCGGCTTGGTTACTATGGTTGCTGAAAACGATATGTCTTCCTGGTTTTTCTGGGGCGACTTCAAAGGTTCCCGTCATTTTCTGAAACAATTCCTGGGGGGGATGTTCATTACCATCACCATGACGGGGATGGATCAGGACATGATGCAGAAGAACCTGAGTTGCCGGAACATTGGAGAAGCCAAAAAGAACATGTTGTCCTTCAGCGCGATCCTTGTCGTGGTAAACCTCCTGTTCCTTTCTCTGGGGGCCTTGTTGTACCTCTATGCCGATCATATTGGTATGTCGATACCGGAAAAGACCGACGATCTGTATCCCATGGTCGCTCTGGAAAGCGGACTGGGCATGGCCGTTGGGATCTTCTTCGTATTGGGGCTGGTATCAGCGGCGTATTCCAGCGCGGATTCTGCCTTGACCGCACTGACCACTTCCTTTTGTGTGGACGTGCTGGGTATTAAATACCAGAAAGAGAGGCAGGCGATCCGGACCCGGAGGATCGTTCATATTGGCATGTCCCTGTTATTGCTGGTCGTGATCGTGATCTTCAACCGACTGACCAACAAGAGCGTGATCCATGAACTCTTGTCGGTGGCCTCCTACACCTATGGGCCTTTGCTGGGATTGTTCTTTTTCGGGATCCTTTCATCCCGAAGGGTCCGGGACAAGACCATTCCCGTGATCTGCATCTTGTCGCCGGTCCTTACCTGGGGGGTGGACACCTATTCAGAAGCCTGGTTCGCCGGGTATCGTTTCGGTTATGAATTGCTGATCGTGAACGGTGCGATTACATTCCTGGGCCTGTTCCTGGTCAGCTTGTCCACCCCGCAGCGCGGATAGCTCTTTACAGGTCCCTTACCCCGTTCTCACGGATCAGGTCCAGGAACTCCTGATGGACTTTTCCGTTGGTAGCCAGGATCTGTTGCCCGAAAACAGGGTCTCCGCCATTGCCGAAATCTGTTACTTTTCCGCCGGCTTCTTCCACGATCAGGGTGCCTGCCGCAACATCCCAGGGCTGTAAAGCATATTCGTAGAATACTTCGAACCGGCCTGAGGCCACATAGACCAGGTCGGCCGCTGCCGACCCTAAACGCCGAACGCCCCGGGAGAGGATCTGGCTCTGGCGGAACACTTCCATATAACGGTCCGATCCTTTGAATTCGAACCGGGGAAAGCCACTAACGATAAGTGCGTCATTGATCTGATCAGCAGGGGAAATTGACAGAGGGGTCCCGTTGCAAAAGGCACCTCCCCCCTTAAAAGCATGGAAAATCTCCTGATGGGGCACTTCGGCAACAACACCCAACACTGGCTTTCGGTCTTCGATAAGTGCCACGCTGGTGCAGTAGCTGGGAATATTGTGGATGAAGTTGGTCGTCCCATCCAGCGGATCGATCACCCAATCGTATCGTTCTCCCTTTTTATCGGAAGTACCTTCTTCAGCAATGAAGCCAGCTTCCGGGAGCAGGTCCGTCAATCCCCGGACGAACATCTCTTCTGCGGTCTTGTCCACACGGGTCACATAATCGTGGGATGCTTTGGTCTCGATGTGTTCCCTTTGAAAGACCTTTCGTTGTCCCCGGATATAGGTTGCCACTTCTTCGCTGAGCTGGCAGACCTGGTCGCAAAGGTTGTGTAGTTCCATAGTAGACTGGAGTGAGGTTCAAATATCCACAAACTTTCAGATCTTTATCAGGCCAAAACCGTTGCTATGAAACTGACCTTTGATGCCCCGGTAATACTCTCCTTCACTTTCCTTTCCCTCTTGGTGTTGGGTGTGAAATTCATAGCAGGGGAACATGTCTTTTGGCTGTTCACCTCTCCCGCCCATTTCGACTTTGCGGCTCCTACCGATTACATCCGGCTTTTTTCCTATTCCCTGGGGCATGCCAACTGGCAGCATTTTCTGGCCAATTTTTCTCTGGCCCTCTTGTTGGGGCCGATACTGGAAAAGCGCTTCGGTTCCTGGTGGTTGCTGTTGCTGATGAGCATCACCATCCTGACGACCGCTCTGTTGCACGCAGCGTTCTTTAGTGAGCGGTTGACCGGCATCAGCGGGGTGGTCTTCATGTTCATAACCCTGGTCCCCCTTCAACAAATGGAAAAGGGGAAACTGCCTCTTACTTTTGTGCTCATTCTGTTGATCTATCTGGGACAGGAGTTCTTCCGGGTGTTCCGGCATGATGAGATTTCTCAGTTTGCTCACCTGATGGGAGGGGGCATGGGGATCCTTTTGGGGCGTGTTATGAAGGGGAGAATGGAGGAAAGTCAGAAAGGTCCTTCAAACGAGCCAATAGCTGGTCGGTGACCTGTAAAATTCAGGCTGAAGCCCGGCTTGTCTCTTCAGAGAGGAGGGATGCTTTCATCAAGCCATCCCGGTCCACTTCATCGAGGGAAACCCGGTGGACCTGGTTGATCAGGTCCGGGTTGTAGGGGAGCTTCACTTTAACGTAATTCTTTGTGAAGCCATTGATGTACCCTTCATGATCTTGAGCTTCGAAAAGGACGAGTCCTTGTTTTCCCTGTTGCTGTTCGTAGAAGGCCCGCTTCTTTTTCTGGGAAAGGATCCGTAACATCTTGCTCCTTTCCTTTCGAACCTCCCAGGGGATGGCTCCCTCCATTTTTGCGGCTTTCGTGTTCGCTCGTTCAGAATAGGTGAACACATGGAGGTAAGAAACGTCTAATCGGTTCAGGAATTCGTAGGTTTCCAGGAATTCAGCTTCTCCTTCACCGGGTGTTCCGGTGATCACATCCACTCCGATGCAGCAATCGGGCATGAGCTCCCGGATCATTTCCACCCTTTGTTGATAAAGGGCTGTATCATAACGGCGGCGCATGAAGCCCAGGATCTTGTCCGATCCGGATTGTAAAGGGATATGAAAATGGGGAACGAATTTCTCTGAGGCAGCAACGAACCGGATGATGTCGGGGGAAAGCAGATCCGGCTCGATGGAAGAGATGCGGAACCGATCGATCCCCTCGATCCTGTCGAGTTCCCGGATCAGGTCATAGAACGTTTCTTCTGCTCCCTTTCCGAAATCCCCGAT
The DNA here is from genome assembly GCA_964489175.1 of uncultured Flavobacteriales bacterium. Lineage (GTDB taxonomy): Bacteria > Bacteroidota > Bacteroidia > Flavobacteriales_D > CAYVSK01 > CAZAYA01. The sequence continues at coordinate 43,053 of CAZAYA010000002.1, forward strand.
ATTCACCCCGGTGAGTACCACTTCCCGCACTTCGGTCCTGGCAACTTCCCGCGCTTTGGTAAGGGTGTCCGCTACGGATGCACTACGGCTCCTTCCCCGGGCCAGAGGAATGGTACAAAAAGAACAGAAGTAATCGCAACCATCCTGTACCTTGAGAAAGGTACGGGTTCGGTCTCCGTATGAATAGGCAGGAACGAACTCCCGGGCTTTTTTGATGTTGCCGGCATGAACGGTCGCTTTTCCATCGGTCCTTTCCATCGATTCGATGTAACCAGCGATATCGAATTTCTCATTGGCTCCGAGGACAAGGTCGACGTCAGGTGACTCACTGATCGCTTGTGGCTTGAGTTGAGCAAAGCACCCGGTCACGATCACATAGATATCAGGATTGGCCTGGCGGGCCTTTTGAATGAATTGACGGCATTTTTTATCCGCATTCTCCGTTACGGAACAGGTGTTCAAAACAAATAGGTCCGGACGAGCATCCAGGTCTACCCGGGCATATCCTGCGTGCTCGAGCGAACGGGCGATCGTCGATGTCTCGGAAAAATTCAATTTGCATCCGAGGGTATGGAAAGCAACTGTTTTGAACTGTTCCATAGGAACCGCAAATATACAGGATGTGCAGCCCCCGGCCCAATGTTGATAGATCTGTGGAAAAACATTCTGAAAGGCAGGCCAGCAGAGAGAAAGAGGTTTGTATCAT
>CAZAYA010000002.1:43768-53904 GCA_964489175.1 uncultured Flavobacteriales bacterium
AAGCGCTATTGTCATGTCCTTACGTTCGATTCTTGTTTTGCTCGTTGGTTCTCTTCTTATCGTTTCCTGTACAGGAAAAGGAGGAGAGGATGAGGAAGAGCGGACCGTTTTTAGCTATAATTCCTCCGCAGGTATTACTTCCCTCGATCCGGCTTTTTGCCGTAACACTGAGAATATATGGGCCGTGAACCAGCTTTTCAATGGGTTGGTGCAGATGAACAGCAACATGGAGGTGGAGCCTTCTATTGCCAAAAGATGGGAGATCTCTGACAGCGGTAGGGTGTATACTTTCCATCTCAGGGATGACGTGTATTTCCACGATCATGAAGTGTTTCCGGATGGAGAAGGGCGAAAGGTCGTGGCGGAGGATTTCGTTCACAGTTTCTTCCGGGTCATGGATGAGGCAACGGCTTCCCCTGGTTCCTATATTTTCTCCAACCTGGAAAAAAGTGAACGGAGCAACCAGACAGGTTTCGTTGCGGTGGATGATACTACGTTCAAGATCTTTTTGAAGGAACCCTTTCCTCCTTTCCTGGGCCTGCTTACCATGAAGTACTGTTCCGTGGTACCTCATGAAGTGGTGGAGTACTATGGCAAGGATTTCCGGAACAACCCGATTGGGACCGGACCCTTCAGGTTCAAAATGTGGAAGGAAGGGGTGAAGTTGATCATGACAAAGAACGAGACCTACTTTGAAAGGGATGAAGAGGGGAACCGGTTGCCTTACCTTGATGCAGTTTCCATTTCCTTCGTGAAGGACCGGAGTTCTGCTTTTCTGGACTTCACGAAGGGGAAATATGATTTCCTGTCCGATCCGCAGGGAAGTACCAAGGATGAAGTCCTTACACGTTCCGGGGAACTGGACGACCCTTTTCGGGACAAGTTCTACATGCAAAAGCAGCCTTACCTGAAAACCGACTATCTGGGGATATTGGTCGATGAGGATATGGAACGGGTGAAGAACAGCCCGCTGCGTAAAAAGCTGGTCCGCCAGGCCATCAACCATGCTATCGATCGCGAGAAAATGATCGAACACCTGGAACAGAATATCGGACGCCCTGCAACCTCGGGTTTCATCCCTTATGGAATGCCCTCCTTTGATGCCGAAAAGGTCAGGGGATATGAGTATGACCCTGAAAAGGCCCGGGAATTATTATTCGAAGCGGGTTATCCAAAAGGAGAGGGGATGCCTCCTGTCAAGTTGACCACTACGGCCAATTATGTTGATCTGTGTGAATTTATACAACATCAGCTGGAAGAAGTGGGGATCCGGATCAAGATCGATGTTCTCCCGGCTGCCAATCACCGGGAATATGTGGCTCGTTCGAGGATCAACTTTTTTCGAAAATCCTGGATCGCGGATTATGCTGATGCAGAAAACTTCCTGGCGCTGTTCTACAGTAAGAACTTTTCCCCGAAGGGGCCGAATTATACCCACTTCAGCAACCAAACGTTCGACCGACTTTATGAAAAAGCGATGAAGGAGGTGGATGACGAGAAGCGGTATGAATACTACCGGAAGATGGATAGCATTGTGGTAGAGCATGCTCCTGTGGTCCCGCTCTTTTATGATGAGGTGGTCCGTTTTGTTCAGAACGACATCCAGGGGTTGGAAAGCAACCCGATGAACCTGTTGATCCTGAAGCGGGTCTGGAAAAAGGAGTAGGGGGAAGGTCTATTCTTCCAGGCCGAACAACGTTTTCGGAACGGCATGAAAGCCGTGTTCTTTGACAATATCCTGAACGTCTGATACATGAACCAGGGTTCGGGTATGAATGGTCATTTCATAGGGGAGATCATCCGTTCTGAAAGCTACCTCTCTGATCCCCTTGATCTTGTTCAACAGGTTTTTTTTAACCTCTTCCATACCCTCTTCCATCTTGATGTTGACGGAAAAAGTCTTGCCGTGGTTCCCGGGGATGACGTTTTCTCCTTGTAAGCTCATGTTCTGATCCGTTAATATTCATTGGCAAATTTACAAGAGACAATAAAAAAACCCCCGAAGGAATTCGGGGGTTTTGGAAAAACCAGCACAGCAGATAAAGAAGCAGCTGTTATTTTTTCTTGGTATTACTCCCGCTGCTTACAGAGGTGCTTTTGGCCGGGCTGCTGGTGGCGGAAGATGGTTTTTGGGCCGAGGAAGCTGCCGGACTTTTCTTCTTGCTGGCTGAACTTCTTGACCTCTTTGCTGGCGACTTCCGCCGTTTGGGAGTAGTTTTCCGGCTTGGCTTCCTTTTAGTGGTTTTGGAAGAGGCAGAAGAAGTCGACTTCTTTTTCCCGGAAGTTGTTGACTTCTTCGCCGAAGCAGAGGAGGAATCTTGTTTTTGTTTGAGTTTTTCGCTGAGGTGTTTTTTCCCCTGGGCAGTAAGCTTGATGTTGTCAAAATCAGAGGTGTCCACCCAGCCGGTTTGGTTCTTACAGTTACTCAGGGTTTGTTTGAACAGTTTGGGCGCCGGGTCACCGACTTCTTTCATACAAGTGTAAAGGTGGTCTATGCTCACCTTTTTCACTCCTGCGGTATTGTATAAATAGTCAAGATAGAGCACGAATTTTTCATTCCTGTTCAATTTCTTGTAGGAATTATAAACCTGAGAAAGACTTTTCTTGCCTTTGGGTTTCAGGTTGAGATCGGCTATCAATTGAGGTTCACGGGTTGTTGTTCTTTTCCTCCCAGGTTTTCGACCCCGTTTTTTTCCAGAGGTCGAAGTTTTTTTCGTTCCGCGGGAAGCCGTTGTTTTCGTTCCCTGGTCGATGCGGTCTTTGAATTCTTTGTATATCTCCCGGACGAATTTTTCGCTTCCCTCTACATCGAGGGTCCCTTGGGTAAGATCGATCTTAAGTCTGGAGGTCATGAGGTCGTTGTTAAAGGATTATACGATCGGTACACAGCCGCAAATATATTTATTTGGGATCGTTATCAAAAGATCCCCGTTAAATAAAAAAATCGGAAATACAGGCATCGCACCCTGGTCTTGTTTGAACAGAAGTCAGAAACGGTAGGAAACGCCTATCGTTCCATTTTGTCCCGTGAAATTGAAGATCACGTCCCCGGTGTTCTTGTACCCGATCGTTCCCTGGGACTGACCATTGACGGAATAACTATCCGCCAAGTAAGGGACGCGCAGCATGTCGACGTTCAGGAACATACCGAAAGAATCGTTGAACAGCCAGCGAATACCGGTGTTCAGGGCGAACAAAAAACCTTTCCCGCGAAGATTCCGCTCCTTCTCATTCTTGTTCACCCAATTCAATTCGATATTGGAATAACCGATGGAAGGGCCAATATAGAGACCAAAACGTTCTTTATTGATCACATGAAAATGATTGTTGAACATGATCAGGTTCGAGAAAGCTTTATCGGCATAACGGCTCGTGTCGTTCTTCGGTCGCCTCAAGTATTCTGATCGCCTGTACTCCAGTCCAGTATTGTAACCGGAGAGAGGCGTGTAATATCCTCTGAACTGGAAAATGAGAGGAACAGCACCCCCTTTGTTATCGTTGACATTAGACCGGATCCCGAAAAAGCCTGCGCCTGCCCCGAGGTCGAGAGAGATGTTTCCTTTTTGGCTTACCTGGGCTGCGCCAGGGAGAGAATAAAGAGAGAAAATAAGAAGCAGGATGAGGGGGCAGCAAGGAATTTTCATCGCATGGCTTTTCAGCAAAATTAAAAAAGGCATCCATTCGATCGTGGATGCCTCTTTCTTTTTTACCTAAGTATCAGTGACCAGCCTTTCTTTCGCCTTCTTTTCTGCGATATTCGCGGATCCTTTCCAGGAGCCCCGTTTGAATTGTTCTGCTGCCATGAAATTTTAACGCATCCTTTGAGCTTCTTTACATGTTCTTTCTGAAGGTCCAGACCAGGGTGGAGGCAGGTTGAAAAGATCACCTTGTTGATGAAACTTTTCAGTCCTCCCAGGTCTTGACGAACGCGTTTTGCAACCACACCGGCCTCATACGATGACCTTTCTTCTGGCACCCCGCTGGGTATTATTTTCCTGATAAGGTCTTACCAATTCTTCATCGTTTGATGCTTTTTTCAATGGGGTGCGAGGGGAGGAGGCAGGTTTGATCGGAAGGTGAAAAAATGATCTGATGAAGAAGACAGGTTACCCCTCTCAGAGCAAGGCCTCAACTCCACTTTCAATAAAAGTTCATAAGCCACTGAAATAAAACATATTAAATAATTATACAAAATAAAATACTGAATGATAAGCGGCGCTTGATCAATGCTTTACGAACCGAAGGGGGGTGAAGTGCCGTCACAGGCAATGAGAAACAACTTTAGATAAAGTTATTAACAGTTTGGTAATAAGGTGATTATATATATAGTAGAATAAAATTTGGTGCGTTACTTCCGTTTCAGGACCCTTTTCGTAGCGTGGATGATATTCGGGGTATCAATGCCGTATTTGGTCATCAGTTCATCCGGTTTGCCGCTTTCTCCGAAACGATCGTTAACACCTACCATCTCCAAAGGGGTGGGGAGGTTTCTTCCCAGGATTTGAGCAATGCTGTCACCCAGCCCGCCGTTGATCTGATGTTCCTCTGCGGTGACCGCACAGCCGGTTTTGTTTACAGATGTTAACACAGCATCTTCATCCAAAGGTTTGATCGTGTGGATGTTGATGATCTCGGGTGAAATGCCGCTTTGCACCAGTTGTTGGCCTGCTTCGATGGCCTTCCAGACCAAGTGCCCTGTGGCGATAATGGTTACATCTGTTCCTTCATTCAATATTTCGGCCTGACCGATCCGGAAATCCTGATCGGCTGGTGTGAAAACGGGAACCTTCGGACGCCCAAACCGCAAGTAAACAGGACCGTCATGCTCGGCGATGGCTTTGGTGGCTGCTTTGGTCTGGTGAAAATCACAGGGACAGATCACGGTCATGTTGGGCAGCATTTTCATCAGGCCAAGGTCTTCCAGGATCTGGTGGGTGGCTCCGTCTTCCCCCAGGGTCAGACCGGCATGAGAGGCGCAGATCTTGACATTCTTCCGGGAGTAGGCCACGGATTGCCGGATCTGATCGTAGACCCTGCCGGTGCTGAAGTTGGCAAAGGAACCGGTAAAAGGGATCTTACCACCGATGGTGAGTCCGGCAGCGATCCCGATCATGTTGGCTTCTGCCACCCCTACCTGATAGAAGCGATCGGGGAATTTTTCCATGAAAGCTCCCATTTTCAGGGATCCGGCCAGGTCGGCGGTGAGTCCGACCACATCAGGGTTTTCTTCCCCAAGTTCCAAAAGGCCTTCTCCAAAACCCGAGCGGGTGTCTTTTTTGTCTTGTACCTCAAAAGTTTTCATGCGGGTTGCGGGGGTAGATGGGTTCGTCATGGGTCAGAGTTTTAGCGTGGTGGAACGGCCTTCCCTGATCTTGAAGGTCTTTTCTTTGGTGAAGAAACTTTGCCGGGAATTCTTGGACCGGAAGACAAGGATATATTTCCCGGGCTGCAGGGTGATGCGTTCTTTCAGGACATCTTCCTCAATGTTGCACACCTTTTCCAGCTCTCCGGCTTCGGTTCGCTGGAAGATCGAGCCATGGCCTGGAACGGAAAATTGTATGTTCACTACCCCGGGTTGCGGGATGGTGACCGTAGTGGTATGACTTTGGGCGATGTTCACTCCTTTGATCAGCTTTCGGGGAAGGGTCAGTACCTCAAGATCATAGTTCCCGACCAGGTAAGATTCCTTTGTGCCAGTATGCTGAACATGAAGGGTCCTGGAACTATCTCTGTGTCGGACAATACATGAAACAGAAGAACCAGAGGCCCGTTGTCCTTCTATTTCCAACTCCAGTTGTCCTTGAGGAGTTTTCAGGGGGATAATATTGTGTTCTCCGGGTTCCAGCGCTACACTGTCATTGGTCACGGGGGGGATAGTGTGGGCGGTCACCCGGTAGGTCGGAAGCGGATCGATATTGAGGGTATCCGGGCGACCATAATGGTTAAAGGTATGGATGAAATTGTATCGGACCTCACTACTGAGCCGGTTATAGAAAGTAACGGGTACATTGGTCTCTTTGGGGCGATCGTTGATGTTGAGCAGGTTCACTTGAGCGGTGGTATTGTTGAGCGCCTGCGTAATAACGACGTTGAGCACTTTCTTGAAGGTCTTCTGGTCGGAGGCGTCGAAATATTTCCCCACGCATTCGAAAGTTTCCATGAACTTTTCATCGAGACCGATCCCGATCACGAATGGTTTCAGGACGATACCTTTTTTCTGTAGAGCGCGAGAAACAGCACAAGGGTCACCATCACAGGCTTCGATCCCGTCGGTGATCAGGATGATGATGTTCCGGCAATCTTTACAGGAAGGGAAGTCGTCTCCCGCTTTTTCTAGGGAGTGGGCGATGGGGGTAGTGCCTTTCGGCTGAACGGTGTTGATCACATGCTTGATCTTGTCCTCATTGCCCGGCCGGAAAGGGACCTCGAGGTTGGTGTCATCACAATCCTGTTGCCCTTCCCGTATAGGGGTTTGATGTCCATAGACCCGGAGGGCCAACTCCATGTCTGAAGTTCCTTTGAGGCTGTCCATTGCATTGCTGAGGAGCCTGCGGGCAACGGAGATCTTGGAGCTTTTTTCCCAGGTCGCGTTCATGCTATTCGAAGCATCGAACACGAATAGAATACGGGTCAACGGGGTATCCTGGGCCAAAGTTCTTTCCGAAAAGAAGCTGAGACATAACAGGATGGCCCCTGTAGCCAGGACCACGGTATTTGAACAGCGCCGGGCCATATCCCTGAGCTTGTTCCGCTTCTCAATAATCACCGAGGGTCTCCTCCAATTGGGACAAAGCTTGTTCGAGTTGTTCATCGTTCGGAGGAACACCGTGCCACTTGTGGGTTCCCATCATAAAATCCACCCCTTGTCCCATTTCGGTCTTCATGATGATCATGACGGGTTTCCCTTTACCGGTAAGGCCTTTGGCATTTTCTATTGTCCTGAGCACTTCCTCGAGCTTGTTACCATTCATCTCCAGGACCTCCCAACCGAAGGCCCTCCATTTGGCGCGCAGGTCACCCAGGTCGTTCACATCTTTGACATCCCCGTCGATCTGCCTTCCGTTGTAGTCTATTGTTGCGATCAGATTGTCTACTTTCTTGCTGGCCGCGAACATGGCGGCTTCCCAGATCTGCCCTTCCTGGATCTCCCCGTCTCCATGCAGACTGAAAATATAGCGGTCGTCGTTATTCTGCTTTTTGGCCAAAGCTGCTCCGATCGCCACGGAGAGACCTTGTCCGAGGGAACCTGAGGCCACCCTGATCCCAGGGAGCCCTTCTTCCGTGGCTGGATGTCCCTGCAAACGAGAATCGAGCTTGCGGAACGTGGACAATTCCTTAAGCGGAAAATATCCGCTCCGGGCCAGTACGCTGTACCAAATAGGGGAGATATGACCGTTGGAAAGGAAGAAAAGGTCCTGTCCGGTGCCGTCCATGTCGAATGCTTCGGGCTGGTGTTCCAGTACCTGGAAATACAGTGCTACTATGAATTCTGTGCATCCAAGGGAGCCTCCGGGGTGACCGGACCCAGCTTCGTTCGTCATCCGCACGATATCGCGCCGGCATTGGGTACAGATCTGTTGAAGTTCTTCTATGGAAGGCATGGGGCGCTGGTTTTGACCAAAAGTAATACATGGCGCTTAACCGCCCGGCGCCATGTTGATAACTTTGAGCGATCGTTATTATATCCCCACTTAGCAAGATCCGGGCCAGCTTCTTTATACCGCCTGAATTGATATATTCGCGCCTTTTAAGAGTAAGTAAGAACGGCCGGTGGTTCATCGGTCTTTTGATAGCCATCTCAAAATACCCAGCTCATGTCCTTGAAATGTGGGATCGTCGGTCTTCCTAATGTCGGGAAATCGACCCTTTTCAATTGCTTGTCCAATGCCCAGGCCCAGTCGGCTAATTTCCCTTTCTGTACGATCGACCCTAATGTAGGGACCATCACGGTCCCGGATGAAAGACTGAACAAGCTTGCTGAACTGGTCAAGCCTCAGAAGATCATCCCTACCACTGTTGAGATCGTTGATATTGCCGGTCTCGTAAAAGGAGCCAGTAAGGGAGAAGGATTGGGGAACCAATTCCTGGCCAATATTCGGGAGACCGACGCCATCCTTCACGTATTGCGTTGCTTCGAAGATGATAACATTGCTCATGTGGATGGCTCTGTGGACCCGGTCCGGGATAAAGAGGTCATCGATGCTGAATTGCAGCTCAAGGATCTGGAAACGGTCGAAAAACGAGTGGAAAAGGCCCAAAAAGAGGCCAAGAGTGGAGATAAGGACGCCGTTCGCTTGGTTACTTTGCTCGAACGGTATAAAAATGCGCTTGAGCAAGGTCATTCGGCCAGGACCGTCGCCCTGGAAGAGGAAGAAGAAACGATGGCACACGAGCTGCAATTACTGACCAATAAGTCCATCCTTTATGTCTGTAACGTTGATGAAGGTTCAGTGGCATCGGGCAATGAGCATGTGGAAAAAGTGAAGGAGGCCATCCGGGAGGAAGAGGCTGAATATATGTTGCTCGCTGCTGCATTGGAGGCGGAGATCGCTCAGCTGGATGATCCGGAAGACCGAAAGGAATTCCTGGAAGAAGCCGGCTTGAAACAGCCTGGAGTGAACCGATTGATCCATGCCGCCTATGACCTGCTGGGATTGGCCACCTATTTCACAGCTGGCGAGAAAGAGGTCAAGGCCTGGACCATTCGAAAGGGGATGACCGCTCCGGAAGCTGCAGGGGTTATCCACAGCGATTTTCAAAAAGGTTTCATCAAAGCAGAGGTGATCAAATACGAGGATTATGTGGCTCTCGGTTCAGAGCAGGCTTGCAAAGAGGCTGGTAAGGTCAACATGGAAGGAAAGGAATATGTGGTAAAGGATGGTGATGTGATCCTGTTCAAGTTCAATGTCTGAAACACTTCCGGATCGTTGAAAACTCTTCCGCAACGACTGTTTGACGGGCTTTTAACTTCGTATCTTTAAACTTGTCCAACCCTTCAGTTGTTGGATCCGATGGAATAAATCCCGAAGATCATGGCGCAAGAACAGGAGCCCACCCCCCGTTATTCAGAAGCGGACGTCAAGTCGCTCGACTGGAAAGAGCACATCCGCATGAGACCCGGCATGTACATTGGCAAGGCCGGTGACGGTTCTTCCCGCGATGATGGTATCTATATCCTGATCAAGGAAGTCCTCGACAATTCCGTCGATGAGTTCGTTATGGGGAACGGGAAGCGGATCGATGTGGACATCAGGGACAATGAGGTGACCATTCGCGATCGTGGTAGGGGAATCCCCCTCGGGAAAGTCGTTGAGTGCGTTTCCAAGATCAACACCGGAGCCAAATATGATTCCAAGGCCTTCAAAAAATCGGTCGGATTGAACGGGGTCGGGACCAAGGCCGTGAATGCCCTTTCCTCCTATTTCAAGGTGGAATCCTTCCGCGAAGGGGAATTGAAGCGGGCTGTTTTTCAGGAAGGGAACCTGGAAGAAGATGCTAAGGTCGAGAAGACCAATGAGCAGGATGGGACTCGTATCACGTTCTCCCCTGACGAGAAGATCTTTCGGCAATACAAGTTCCGGACCCAGTTCGTGGAAAGGCTGATCTGGAACTATTGCTATCTCAATACCGGCCTGAACATTCATTTCAATGGCGAACGTTATTTCTCCAAAAACGGGCTTATCGATCTGCTCCAGGAGAACCTGAGCGAGGAGCCGCTTTATCCTATGGTCCACCTTATCGGTGAAGATATTGAAGTGGCTTTTACTCATACGGATGAATACAGCGAGGAGTATTATTCTTTTGTCAATGGCCAGCATACCACGCAAGGAGGAACGCACCTCGGTGCTTTCCGGGAAGCTATTGCCCGTACCATGAAGGATTTCTTCAAGAAAGACTATGAACCGGTGGATATAAGGCGCTCGCTCGTGGCAGCTGTTAGCATCAAGGTAGTCGACCCTGTCTTCGAATCCCAGACCAAGACAAAATTGGGATCCACTGAAATGGAGCCGAATGGCAAGACCATCCGGGCTTTTATCATGGATTTCATCAAGGAGAAGCTGGACAATTATCTACACAGGCACACGGATGTGGCTGAAGTGATCGAAGGCAAGATCCAGCGGTCCGAAAAAGAACGC
>CAZAYA010000003.1:0-53421 GCA_964489175.1 uncultured Flavobacteriales bacterium
TTTATGGTCGGGGCGACTGGATTTGAACCAGCGACCACTTGAACCCCATTCAAGTGCGCTACCAGCCGGAGACGCCCATCGCAGTAGAGAGTCAGAGACAGAGATTACAACTTTCGGGACAAATTTCGGGACTGAGTCGATTACCAAGCTCTCGGAGCGTTAAGCTCCGGGGGCTTTTTTATTGGCTGAACAGGACCGAACACGATCAACGGCGAAGCCGGTATTCCAATCCGACCCCGACCCCCCAGGTAAGGTTGCGGGTCCGGTTGAAAGTCCCCGGCAATTCATCCGTTCCTTTATAGATGTTCATCATCCCCGAGGTAGCGCGCACTCCACCGAAAAGGTCCAGTTGGGGAGTAATGGCATGGCTGTATTGCAAGCCAAGCTCCACTCCTACATCATGCCGGCTGTACTCATCCATGAGAGAGCGGGACGCTTCCCCGATCTCCTGAGTAGCATTACGGAGAAAACCATAATAAACCCCGGCGACAAGATCGATACCGTGACGGGTGCTACCCAGAGTTATTGGGGACCGACGCTGGTAAAGAACGGACAAACGAGTATACCCCAGACGGGTCTTTTCCTTGAGGGGATTTCCTTCGCTCTCTTTCCAATAGGTCTGTTCTGTCCGGTCCAGAACGGTAAGTTCGGCCCGGATGCTTTGCCTTCTGTTCAAGCGATACCGGACGAATCCCCCGATATCGGTGGTTACCCCGGCCCGGGTATGAATGGATGCTCCAGGGTCGAAACTTTCATAAGCTCTGTTGTCGAGCAAGCGGGTTTGTTTGATCTTCACCAGGGGACCGAAGGATAATGAGGCATAACGCTTGCTCTCCTTTCCAACCACGTGCTCTTCCAAACCATCAAAGGCCCGGTCCCCTATATCCCCTTTCGGCGATCCGGCTGCTAATTGCCGGGTCTTCATAACAGGCATTTTGTTCAGATGCGGATCAGTTGGTTGAACATTTTCTCTTGTTTCTTCCTGGTTTACAGTCATCTGATATTCCTCACGAGTCCTCCCATTTTTCTGTTCTTGCCGGGCCTCGCTTTTTTTGTCCCCCCACTGTTCCATGTCCCAGGAAGCGGTCATTTTCCCGTCAGGCCCTGCTTCCTGGTTCCCCGGTACCAAAGAAGAGACTTCACCAGTTCCACGGACCTCCGTCATCTCACGGCCGGGAGTATCCTCGCTCTCCGGGAGGAACATCCACGAAGCCAATACCCCTAATACTAAGAAGGCCATTGATCCTCTTGTCAGGATCCATTTTCTTCGTTTTCTGGACCGCTCCCTTTCCATCCTCTCGAAAACCTGCTGCCCCACTTCAGGGGGAGGGGTTTCCCTGAGCGAATTGAAGAGATCCCTGTAGAGATCGGTATATCGCTGTCCCTTCATGATCAGATAACCGCTAGCAAGCGTTCCTTCAAACGACTGCCGAACTTCTTACGCAATAATCGCTTGGCCCGGCAATACTGAGATTTGGAGGTCTGAACGGAAATACCGAGACGTTGAGCGATCTCTTGATGCTGATACCCTTCAACAAGGTAGAGATTAAGGACCATGCGGTACCCGGAAGGAAGGCATTGGATCAGCTCCAGGAATTCTTTCTGTCCGAACCCCCCTCCAATGTCCACCTCTTCAGCCTCCTGATAATGGGAGTTGAGATGGACCTCATCCAGTTCCTGCGTTTCCTGCTGTCGTTTGTTGGCCCTGTAATGATCGATGTTGTTGTTGACGATCACCCGGCGGATCCACCCGCCCAAAGATCCATCCTCACTGCATTTATGAATGTTCCGGAAAACCTTGATGAAACCTTCCTGGAGAAGGTCCTTGGCCTCTTCGTAACTGTCGGCATACCCCAGGCATACTCCGAACATGGCCCCGGAGTATTTTTCATATAACCGCTTCTCGGCTACAGCCTTCCCTTTCTTGCAACCTTCAAGCAAGGCCTTTTCTTCTTCTTTTTCCCGGACAGTATGAAGATCAGCACTCAATTCAAGTAGAATTTCAAAAGGTTACAAGATCGCTTTCACCAATTTACGAAAAGTTATCAGGAAAAGTTTCCTCCCCTCTGAAGCGAAAAAGACCTGACCTAAGCAGGGTCAAGTGACCCAGAATACCTCGGAAAGTTTTCCACGATCCAGAAAGATCTTATTGGTAGAACGATCCAGGTTCAGCCCCGGTTGTCTCGAGAAAAGGAGGCTAACAAACGAGGGGCAAAGGTGGGTGAAGGACTTCGGAAGCTATAGGTGAACCACCGGGATACCCTTGAAAAACAATTCCAGGCATCCACCCCTGATCACCCCTCTTCTCCCTCAAAGAAACGCGGATGGAAATTGACCAGGTACAACTTCTCGGTCGCCCGTGTTAAAGCCGTATACAACCAACGCAGGTACTCGTCATCGATCATTTCTTCCGTCAGGTACCCCTGATCTACATAGACCACCGGCCATTGTCCTCCCTGGGCTTTGTGACAAGTCACCGCATAGGAGAATTTGATCTGCAACGCATTGAAGTACGGGTTCTCCATGATCTTACGGTGTTTTTTCCGCCGGTCCGGTTCTTCATGATCATCTGCCACGGCATAATAGAGCTCTTTCATCCTGGTCCTGGGCAATGAAGGCGCTTCGATCATCAGGGTGTCCAGCATTACGATGGTTTCGAATTCCGGTTCATCAGGATGATCCACCAACTGCACCAGCACTTCGGCAAAACGGAAACCGTAAAGATCGATCCGCCGGAGGATCTTCTGGACTTCCAGGATATCACCGTTCGCAATGAAATCAATGCGCTCGTCCTCTTTACACCAATAGTAATTGTTCCGTACCACCATCAGCAGGTCCCCCCCGTTAAGCTCCTCCTCCATCCACAGTATTCTGGCCCGGACCTGCTGGTTGAAAAGGTTGGCCCTTTTATTCGACCGGCAAACGATCATTGTATCAACAGCGCCATGATCGCCGTAAGCCGACTCCAATTCCTCCTGAAGCGTTTCCCCGGTCACCCTCACCATGTCCTTGTGCCCGTTCAGATGAAAAAAAGGGGCTCCCTCCTCCGTGCCGATCCTCCGGCGAAGTGCTGTAGCATTGGCCAGAATACCGGAATCAAAAGCCTGCCTCAGGACTTCCTGTAATTGAACTTCTTCTATAGAGATCCGATAGTTCCTTTCCAGATACTGTGCATCAAGTGCAGGGCTGAACCCTTCATTGACAGGAGGCAACTGAGCATCATCCCCGATCAGGACAAGTTGACAACGCTCCCCGGAATGAACATGCTCAAGAAGGTCTTCCAGGAGATCCCTGTATTCGAAAGAAGAGGATGCCAGGCCGGACCTTCTGGGGATCATGGAAGCTTCATCCACGATGAAGACCGTATCCTTTTGTTCGTTCTTCAACAAGGCAAAATACTGGCGCTCATCCCTCCCTTTCTGCCGCCGATACAACTTCTTGTGCATGGTAAAAGCAGCTTTTCCGGAATACCCGCTCATGACCTTGGCAGCTCGTCCCGTAGGGGCCATCAGAACACTTCCTATTCCCACCCGGGCAAGGGCTTTGACAAAAGCACCTAACAGCGTGGTCTTCCCCGTTCCCGCATATCCCCTGATCAGCACCACCCTGTCAGGTTGATGACGTTCCAATTCACCCAGCACAGCGATCGCTTGCTGTTGATCGGCAGTGGGAGCATGAGGGAATTCGTCGTGGATATGTTCCTGCAATGTGATCATCCGGATCCGATCCAGCAAGGCGTCGGACAGCTTGTTCTAAAGGAACAAAGTTGATCATTATAGACAGTACTGATGAGAAAAAATATTAGTTTTGTGGACCATCAAAGGATGGGCGTTCATGAAATTCAGCGACATCACCAGGACCATTGAAACCGTCTTCTTTCCCGGCGGACTTGCTTTGTTGGCGGGTATCTTCCTCATGGTATTCTCCGTTTCCACAGGACAATCCAACCTTTTCACTCTGGGCTGTTCCGCCATTGCCTTTTTCGGGCTGATCGCGATCTTTTTCTCCCTGGGGCTCATCAATCGGATCGTCCAGGTTATTCTCTATGCAGTCTTTTTGATAGGGTCGGTAGGTGTTGCCTATCTGGACTACGATGTCATCCGGGACGATCTGGTATTCCAGCGAAAAAAGAAGGCTTACCGGGACAAGGTGGTCCAAAGCCTCAAGGATATCCGGACCGCCGAACAAGCTTTCAAATCCCGGTATGAAAAATACACCGGTAACTGGGACACGCTCGTGAACTTCCTCAAAACAGACTCCATTGCTTATGTTCGAGAAGAAGGTACACGACCGGACACACTGACCGAGGAAAAAGCCCTGGAGCTTGGTATCATCCGGAAAGATACTTTCTACACCAGCGTGGTTGATTCCCTCTTCCTTTCCCAAACTGCCCGGAAAAAAAGGATCTTCGAGTTCAAGGCCGATTCTTTGCCTTATGTTCCAGGAACCACTGAGGAATTCATCCTGAAAACTCGGGTCATCGATCGCTCAGGAGGTGTGAGGACACCGGTGTTCATGGCTAAGGACCCCTCCCCTTTTGCCCCCCCCGATACACTGAAGGTAGGCTCCCTTACCGAAGCTTCTGCCAGCGGAAACTGGGGAGATTAACCCCTTTCTGTCATTGTGGCACTTTCGACCGATCATCTTTCTTTCCTGCTGAAAAAGGACCGGGCCCTCTTTGCTTCCCTTTCCCCGGAGAAAAAGTCCTTCAACAAGATCCGGGAACATCGCTTCGACCCTGAACCATCCATGAAAGAATACCCGGCAGCCCTCCGGGCATTGCTGAAAAATGAATGGGCCGACCTTCCGGGAACAAGAACGGTCAGCGCTGCCTATGCAGGTGAAGTGACCACACTTGTCCCTGCAGCACTGCATGAAGAAGAGTTGCGAAACCAACATATCCATCTGAACTTCGGTTTCGACCCCGGGCCAGCTTCAGCAGCCGACCCGCTCCCCACCCCGGATTGTTTCAATATTTATCATCAACCCGAGCTTCTCCTCCAACCCCTCCGGGAGCACTTCCCCCAGATCCGTTGCCTGCACGACACGAGTGTTCTGACCGAAACCCTTGCCCGGCAACACAAATACGGAACAGCCCCCGTCCTCCACGGGAATTTCAGGGAAGATCACATGGATGTTCTGGCTTTCAGAGGCAAGGAACTGGTCTTCCACAACAATTTTCATGTCAGCACAGCAGAGGATGCGGCTTATTTTCTCCTTTATACACGAGAAGAACTCGACATGCCCCCGGAAAGCACCCCACTCCGGATCACCGGGCGCACCCCCTGGAAATCCCTGCCTCCCCTGCTGGAAACCTACATCAGCCAGGTGAGTTACAATGAACTTCCCCCGGAGATCGCCTCCTGGAAGCTCCCGGCAGGCACCCACCCCCATGAGCATTTCACCCTCCTCTGCCAGTACCTATGCGCGTGATCAGCGGAAAATTCGGCAAACGGCTCCTCCGGCCACCCCGGAAGATCGGAGCTCGTCCCACCCAAGACCAGGTCAAGGAAGGGTTGTTCAACATCCTTCAACACAGCCGGGAACTGGATAACATCCGTGTCCTGGACCTCTTCGCCGGAACAGGAAGTGTTTCCTTCGAATTCGCATCCCGGGGAGCTTCTTCCGTAATAGCCGTGGACACGGACCCGGTGGCCGTTCAGTTCATAGAGCGGACAGCAGAGGCCCTTGGCGCAGAGGTGCATGTGATCAAGATGGATGTACTGCGGTATTTGAAAAAGGCCTCACCCCCCTTTAACGTGATCTTCGCAGATCCTCCCTACTCCTACCAGCAATACGAAGAACTGACCGACCTCATCCTTAAGCAAGGCCTTCTTGAGCCTTCCGGAACCCTGATCATAGAACACAGTAAAGAGAATACTCCCCCGGACCAGGAAACGCTCAAGGAAAGAAGGCAATATGGGAAGACCGTTCTGAGTTTCTACAGTGCATCCTGAGGGATCCTTATCTTCGTTCAAAGCAACCGACCACGACCATCATGAAAAGGATCGCTGTATTCCCGGGGTCTTTCGACCCGATCACCAAAGGCCATGAAACCGTCATCAAACGGGGCGCTCCTCTTTTCGATGAGCTTGTGGTGGCGATCGGGGTGAACGCGAACAAACAATACCTCTTCCCCCTTGAGCAGCGAAAAGAATGGCTGGAAGATGTGTTCCGCGAATACAACAACATCAAAGTGGACACTTTTTCCGGCCTGACCGTGGAATACTGCCACTCCATCGGCGCCACTTACATTCTAAGAGGACTCCGCAACCCTAACGATTTCGAGTTCGAGCGGAACATCGCTCAAATGAACCGGACCATGGCCCCGGACATCGAGACCGTTCTACTGGCCACCGACCCGGAACACACGCCTGTAAGTTCCACCATCGTAAGAGATATCATCCGGAACAACGGGGATCCTTCCCGGTTCGTCCCGGATGCCATCACTATCAAAGGACCACCCCAGTGAACTCGCTATCTCTTCCCCATATCATGGTGTCGGTATTCCTCTGCCTGTCCATTCTCCCCAGCCATGCCGAAAAGGCTTCTATCATCGGAGAAGCTCCGGAATACAAGGGGAAGGAAGCCCGGCTGATCATATTCGAAGATTACCTGACCCGGCAGGAGGTGATACTGGATTCAGCCAAGGTATCGATCGACGGGAGTTTTGAACTGGAAACCGACCTGAGAAAGACCCGGGAAGCCCTGATCCGCATCGATGATATCAATGGCAAGATCTTCCTCCGTCCCGGCAGGGAGTATTCAATAGAATTCCCCCCTTTGCCGGAGGATCAAACCCGGACCATCAACCGGACCAACAAAGTAGAGCTGATCTTCAAGGGCCTGGTCGAGGACGATCCCAATACCCTGATCATCGATCTGAACTTGCTGTACGAGCATTTTTTCGTGCAGAATTACAAGCTGATCGCCCGCCATAAAACGAATTCCGGCGGTGGTTACCGCCCCTCCGATATGGAAGATCTTCCCCCGGCGACTCCCCGGGACACTTCCTCCCACCGCAAACCTTCCGAAACCCGACCCCTGAAAACCCTGATCGATTCCTTCAAGACCAGGTTGGACAAGCGCTACAACGACGTCAGCGATCCTTACTTCAAAACCTACAAACAATACGTCTATGCTAAACTGGACGAGATGGTGATCAGGGACCAACAAGAGCTCTACGCCCGATATTTCAAAGAAAAGCCGGTCCAGTATCATCACCACGAATACATGGCCTATTTCCAAAGTTTCTACGAAGACCACATGCTCGACCTTTCTTTTCACCGGACCGATTTTCAGTTAGGGGTGTCGGTCAATGAGAAAAAAAGCCTGAGCATGCTCATGGACCAACTGAAAAAGGACGAATTCCTGGAAGATCAGCGGATACGGGAACTCGTAGCGATAGAAGGGCTGGCTCAACTTTACCATGACAAGCACTACGAACAAAAGAACGTGATGACCCTCCTGGACTCACTGGTCCTTATCACTCCCCATGAAGAAACCCGAATGATCGCCCGCAACGTGATCAGCTCCCTCACCCGGCTTACAAAAGGAAGCCGGGCTCCCTCCTTTTCCCTGCTGGATCAGGACACGGTCATGGTAAGCCTGCAGGACCTGCTAATGGAAGACAAGCCGATCTATCTTAGCTTCTTCGCCACCTGGAACAAACAAAGCCGGACAGAACTCAGGATCATTCAGCGTTTTCAGAAAGACTACGGGGCCTCGGTCCGGTTCGTGAGCATATGCATCGATGAAAACCTGGGGGACATGATGAACTTTCTGGAGGAACATCCTGATCATAACTGGACCTTCCTTCATCTGGGAGGGAAACGATCCGTAAGGGACGCCTACGGCGTATATTCCGTGCCCACTTTCTTTCTGATCGGAAAGAACGGGAAGTTGCGACGTGCTCCTGCCTTCAAACCAAGTGGGAAAGCGGAGAACGATCTGTACAAGATCCACAAGAAGAACGTGGGCAACGGCAAAGTGAAGGTATGGGATGAGTGATCAGGGACTGCCGGTTTCCCCGACTTCCTTTTCGATAATGTTGAGAATGGAGCTGTAAGTGGCCGTGATCACCTTTTGAAGGTCGCCGGAAGCGATCCACTCCACCCGGGTAATGCCTTCTTTCGTTTCAGGGGTCAGCTCCTGATCTTCCGAAGCCCACATACGGAACCAATAAGTCCGTTTGAGGTGATCCTGCCCATCCCTTTCATAGGTATGGTAGGTGTCTCCGATATATGCTGTCCGTTCTTCCAGGCGGATCCCACACTCCTCTTTCACTTCACGAAGCGCCGCTTCCTCCGGAGATTCTCCTTCCTCCATTTTTCCTTTGGGCAAGTCCCAGAGATGGTTCCGAAAAATGAACAGGATGTTCCCCTGGTCTCCTCTCACCACTCCCCCTGCTGCTTCTACATGAACATACCCTTCGCAAAAAGCTCTCCAAAGCGCTTCTTCATCATGATGATAAATGTACAGAACCTGGTAGCTGGGATCAGCCCCGAAATCCCTGACGGTCTTTTTCAACTGATCAGAAGAGGAAAAGGAGGCGAAGGAAGCGGAAGGCTCAAGGTCAGGATTAACCTTGTGTTCCGTAAGGATGACGGCCTTATTGTAAACAAAAACTTTGTACATTTGACGCCATGGACCTGAGGGACGACTCCGCAGCAAAGGTAGCAGAATTCCTGCTCCAGATCAAAGCCATCGAGTTGAACCCTGAGGATCCCTTCAAATGGAGTTCAGGATGGCTTTCCCCGATCTATTGTGACAACAGGAAGACCCTTTCCTACCCGAAGATCAGGACTTTCATCCGTCAACAATTCGTGGAGACCATTCAGGAACAGTACGGGAAACCGGACCTGATCGCCGGTGTGGCCACAGGGGGTATTGCCCAGGGAGTACTCGTAGCCCAGGAAATGGGGATCCCTTTCGCTTACATCAGGCCTCAGCCCAAAGAACACGGCAGGAAAAGTCAGATAGAGGGAGTCGTAGAGAACGGCTGGACAGTCGTTGTGATAGAAGACTTGATATCCACTGGCAACAGCAGCCTTTCAGCCGTCCAAGCGCTTCGGGAAGCAGGAGTGACCGTTAAAGGTATGGCAGCCATCTTCAGTTATGGTTTCAGGAAAGCAGATGAACGTTTTGAAGAAGCCAAATGCCCGCTCATCACGCTTTCCGATTATTCCCACCTGATCCGGGAAGCCGTGAAGCGGAATTACATCCCGGAGAAAATGATAGCCACCCTTGAAGAATGGAGCCAGGATCCTGATGCCTGGACCCGGCAATACGAAGCCGATCACAACTGATCGCGAACGCATTTCCATGGAAACCTATGACGCGATTTGAAAGCCAGCATGTAACCGTTCCTAAAGATCAGGAATCCCTGTTCGAACAACTTTCCGACCTCCAGAACTTCAAGGACCTGCTCCCTGAGGACAAGATCGAGGACTGGAAAGCATCCCCTTCGGTCTGCACCTTCAAAGTAAAAGGAGCAGCCAAGATCGGACTGGAACTCAAGGAATCTCACCCCTATGATAAGATCGAGCTGAAAACAACGGACAAGACGCCTGTGGCTTTCACCATGGACATTCACCTCAACAAGAAAGGGGAGCAGGAAGTGGAGGCCTACCTGACCTGTGAAGCGGACCTGAACCCTTTTATGAAAACCCTTATCGAAAAGCCGTTACGCAAGCTTTTCGACCATATTGCAGAACGCCTGGTCCAGGTCAATTCCTGAAAGCTAATTCCTTAATGCTGCAATCCAGGTAACCGCCTCCCTCCTTCTCCAGGATAAGTCTTCCGGTAGGGTCCACATCCACGATCTTCGCCCGCAACGGGATATCTTTCCACAGGTAATCCGCCCAGGTATTCCTTAAAAAAAGGCGCTCCAGGTATAGCTCATGCTGTTCCTTTCGTTCTCCCCGCTTCAGCTGCAGGTACCGTTTCTCCAGATGAGAGCAAAGCGCCAACAAGACTTCCTCCATGCTGTTCCGCTTCCCGGTAGCCCTGTCAAGGGAAATACCTCCGTAAGCCTCATGGCCTTCGCCACCTACGTTCACACCAATCCCGACAACCGAAGAGGAGAGGACGCTGTTCCTCAACCAATTCTCGATGAGCAGGCCAGCAACCTTTCTCCCGTCTACCATCACATCGTTCGGCCATTTTACCATGACCTCCCTGCGCTGGTCCAAAAATTCCTTCAGCGTATCCGAAACCCCCAGGGACAATGCTTTGCTAAGGTCGAACTGACGTTCTGCGGGAATGAAGAACGGATAAAAGACAAAACTAACGGTCAGGTCTTTGTCCGGAGTGCTTTGCCAGCTCGTCCCCCATTGCCCCCTACCCTTACGCTGTTCTCTGGCAGTTATAAGAGCTCCCTCGGGAAGTTCCTTTTGTTTCAGCAAGGACGCCGCATATGCATTGGTAGAATCGACCACATCGAGGTCGGTCCTGAACATTCCGGTGAATAGTGTTCTCAATGTAGGAGCAATGAAGGGAATGCGATCATCAAAGGAAACAAAGATCCTGCAATTTTGATTAGTTTTGTTCTTCTTGTGAACACACCTTGTGAATGAAGGAAGAAAGCGTTAAGAAAGAAACTTCTGAAATATCCTCTGAGGAGCTAGCCGATTCCATCATCAGAGGGATGCAAGAAAAAAAAGCAGAACAGATCGTCCGTATCGATCTGCGGGATGTTCACCAATCGATCTGTGATTATTTCGTGATCTGCCACGGCCGCTCCAACACTCAGATCGAAGGTATCGCCCGATCGGTGGAAGAGCAAACGCGCAAGGAATTAGGAGAAAAGCCCTGGCATACGGAGGGGAGAGAGAACGCCCAATGGGTGCTGCTGGATTACGTGAACGTAGTGGCCCACATTTTCGATGAAGAAGCCCGGAGTTTCTTCGATCTTGAAAGCCTGTGGGCCGATGCGATAGTTGAACCGATCGAACACCAGACCTGAACAAAAGCCACTGCTTTTGGTTAGACACAAAGACCATTATCTGCACTGAGGATGTCCGAGGAGAAGAACAACCAACAGTCCCCCTCCGGGGACGACCCCAAAAAGCGGTCCAATAAGCCCTTTAATTTCTACTGGATCTATGTGGTGATCGGCGTCGTGCTGATCTCCCTCAACCTTTTCACCTGGGATTCCCGCACCACGGAGATCAATCCCAAGGAATTCGAACAAATGGTGAAGGACGGGCAGGTAGAGAAGGTCCTGATCTACAATGAAGAAGAAGCTGAGGTCTTTCTCTCATCCGAAAGCCTTCAAAACAGTGAACATTCCGAGCGCATCAATGATCCTCTCATTACCGGTTCCAAACAGCAGGGACCACACTACCACTTCAACATCGGCCCGCCCGAGACCTTCCAGCAAAGGCTGAACACCCTCCAGGACGACCATCAATTCGCCGTAGTCCACAAAACCCGGAGCGAATGGGGCAAGGAACTCCTTCAGTGGGTGATCTTCATCGGTATCATGGTCGCCATCTGGGTCTTTGTAATGAAACGGCTTGGCGGCGGCTCAAGTGCCGGGGGGCAGCTCTTCAACATCGGACGATCCAAGGCCAAATTGTTCGAGAAAGGAGAAAACACCAATGTACAATTCAATGATGTGGCAGGATTGGACGAAGCCAAGGAAGAAGTCAAGGAGATCGTCGATTTCCTGAAACACCCCAAAAAATACACCGACCTGGGGGCCAAGATCCCCAAAGGAGCCCTGGTCGTCGGTCAGCCCGGTACAGGAAAGACCCTGCTGGCCAAAGCCGTGGCCGGAGAAGCCCAGGTTCCCTTCTTCTCGATCTCCGGGTCTGATTTCGTGGAAATGTTCGTAGGCGTAGGAGCCTCCCGGGTCCGGGACCTCTTTCGCCAGGCCCGAGAAAAAGCACCTGCCATCGTCTTCATCGACGAGATCGATGCCATCGGAAGAGCCCGTGGCCGGTCGCAAAGCATGGGAGGGAACGATGAAAGGGAGAACACCCTCAACCAGCTGTTGTCCGAAATGGACGGCTTCGACCCCAGCAGCGGGGTGATCATCATGGCCGCATCCAACCGGGCCGAGATCCTGGACAAAGCCCTCCTCCGGCCAGGCCGCTTCGACCGGCAGATCTACGTGGACATGCCAGATCTGAACGAACGGCAACAGATCTTCAACGTCCACCTCAAACCGATGAAAGTAGATCCTTCCGTGGATGTAGATCTGCTCGCCCGGCAAACTCCCGGCTTTTCCGGTGCCGATATCGCCAACATATGCAATGAAGCCGCTCTCATCGCTGCCCGTCACGACAAAAAACTGATCGACAAAGATGATTTCCAGAGTGCGATCGACCGCATCATAGCTGGCCTGGAGAAAAGGAACAAACTGATCTCCAAAGAGGAAAAGAAGACCATCGCCTATCACGAAGCCGGCCATGCTACGGTCAGCTGGCTGCTCGAACATGCTTCCCCTCTGGTGAAGGTCAGTGTTATCCCCCGCGGAAGGTCTTTGGGCGCTGCCTGGTACCTACCGGAAGAAAGACAATTAAACACGACCGACCAACTGCTGGACGAAATGTGCGCTGCTCTGGGGGGAAGAGCCGCAGAAGAAGTCATCTTCAACAAGATCTCCACCGGTGCCATGAACGACCTGGAAAAAGTGACCAAACAAGCTTATGCGATGGTCACCATGTACGGACTCAACAAAAAGATCGGGCACCGCAGCTATTACGATTCCACCGGCTCCCAGGAATACCAGTTCACCAAGCCCTATAGTGATGAGATGGCCAAGGAGATCGATGATGAAGTGGGAAAGACCATCGAAGAAAATTATGAACGAGCACGAAAGATCCTGTTAGACAACAAGGACAAACTGGTGCAACTGGCCGAGCGATTGCTGAAAGAAGAAGTGATCTACAAAGAAGACCTGGAAAACATTTTCGGTACTCCTCCAAAAAACCAGGAGGCCGGAGAATCTTCATCCTCCCCTTCTTCCCAAACCTCCGGAGAACCTTCTCCAGAAAAGGAAGAGCAGGAAGAAACGCTCAAAGGATCCGATACAGTTCGCTATTCTTCCGGGGAAGAAAATGAGCATTAACACTTCTCATGGAACCGGACTGGGTGAAGATCCATAGCTCTCCCGACCTGTTCGAGGTGCAATTTCTCCGGTCACTCCTGCACGACAAAGGAATCAATGCCGTGGTACTCGATCAGAAGGACTCCATATACCAATCCATTGGTTATGTGCATCTTTATGTGAACCGGGACGATGCCATGAAAGCCAAGAACCTGATCAGCAAACAGAACCTGGAATAGTGTCTTCACTCATCCGACGAACGGTTACAGGGATCTTGTTCGTCGCAGTGCTGGTCGGGGCCATCCTCTGGAACGACCTTTCACTTGCGACAATCCTTCTGCTGGTCGCCCTACTGGGGACCTGGGAATTTCTCAAGACCTTCCGCAATGCAGGAATTGCGATCCAGACGCTTCCTTGCTTTCTGCTGGCACTGGTCGCCTATATCCTTCCCACCGGCATTTTGTTCGAGCTGTGGACCATCGAATGGCTGCTGCTGCTACTGCCAGCCTTCCTGCTGGTACCGATCACAGAACTCTTCCGCAACAAAAAGGAACCCTTCAGCAACATCGGCCTCACCCTTCTTCCCAGTATCTACCTGGCCCTTCCGGCCAGCCTTGCCAACCACATCGACCCTCTGGCCGGCGACCCGGACCACAACTACGTCACCCTTGGTGTCTTCATCCTGATCTGGTCCCACGATACAGGTGCGTATGTTTCAGGGAAATTGCTGGGCAAGCACAAACTGCTCGAAAGGATATCCCCTGGAAAGACCTGGGAAGGCAGCATCGGAGGAACCTTGCTTTGCCTGGGAGCAGGATATATGCTTTCCACCTATACTCCCCTTCTCGCTTTGCACGAATGGGCGATCATGGCCCTGCTCATCGCTATATTCGGAACATTCGGCGACCTGACCATTTCCCTCCTGAAAAGGGGTTTCGGACTGAAGGACTCAGGGAAACTCCTCCCCGGTCACGGTGGGATCCTGGACCGATTCGATGCATTCCTTTTCGCTGTGCCGATGGTAGTCTTCTACCTGGCCCTTTTCCGCTGAATTCCTCTCATTACAAGCCCCGTGTCAGGGTCTTCACCACACGGAATTCTGAAAGGAACTCCTTGGCTACGATCCGGATGAAGATGTAGCCCGGAACAGCCAGGATCATACCAGTGATGCCGGCTAACGTCGCCCCAATGAGGATCACGATGAAGATCTCCAGCGGATGAGCTTTGGCGCTGCGCGAAAAGATGAGAGGCTGGAACAGAAAATTGTCCATCAGTTGCACCACGATGAATACCAGCAGGATCTTTCCACACAGGGGCAGCATACCCGAATAGAAATCCAGCTCCAGATTGGTGGTTATCCCCACCACCACAGCCAATACAGCTCCCAGTACCGGCCCCAGATAAGGTACGATGTTGATCAGGCCAGCGATGAATCCGATCACAATAGCATTCTCTATCCCCACAATGCTCAAGCCGATCCCCACTACCGTCATCACTCCGATCACCTGTAGTAATATTCCCACGAAATAACGCGTCAGCAGATGCTTGGTATTGGTAAGGACCCGCATTACTCTTTCTTCAGCGGATGCAGGGGTGATCTCCAGCACCAAATTACCGACCATATGCTTGTCTTTGAGGAAAAAGAAGGTCATGAAAAAGATGGAAAAAAAGGTGATGAAGATCCCCCCCAACTTACCCACCAACGTTCCGAAGAAAGAAGGAATATCTCCCACCCGGATAACGCCGGCAAGCTGCTCCTGAATGATCATGGGAAGAGAGATGTTCTCGACCAGTTTATTCTCCTCTAACCAATGCTCAAACCCTTTCAAAGGCTCCTGAAGGCTGAAGATCACTTCACTGATACGGACCTGGGAAAGGATCCTGATCTCTTGCACGACCAAAGGGATGAACAAACTCACAAATCCTACGAATACCAGCAGGTAGATAACGATCGTGATCAATGCGCACACAGCAGGCGGCAAACGGAAACCCCTGATAGATACCCGCTCCAGGAAGTTCATTAACGGACGGCCGATCAGGGTGAGTACAACAGCCACCAACAAGTAAAAAAGGATGGCCCGGAGGTACCAAAGGGCTCCGATCAGGGCGATCAACCCGATAATAACCAGAACAGCCTTCACCGTTTTATTCATGACATCCGGCATGGAACGGGGTTAAAGGTAATGCTTTGCCAAACCTTCAGAAAGAAAAACTACCGGTCAGGTCTTTCGTTTCTTTTTCTTGGCCGCAGGGAACAGAATGTTATTCAGGATCAGTCGGTATCCCGGGGAGTTGGGATGAAGGTCGAGGTCGGTGTGGGGGTCTCCCACATAATGCTTGTAATCTTCCGGGTCATGGCCGCCATAAAAAGTCCACTGCCCTTTCCCGAAAGTACCATGGATGTACTTGGCAGTATTCAGGGCTTTGGTCTCCCCCATGATCAACACTTCCGGTTTGATGAATTCCTTGTGAAAGCTGGTGGTCTGCCCCATGAACCCATCGATCACCTTCGTGTGGTTCTGGGTGAGAATGGTAGGAACGATATCCCATTTGGCGGAAAAATCGAACAAAGTGAACTTATCCTGCGACTTGGGAGTGCGGTTATGCAACTGGCTCGCATCGATCGAAGAGAATTCGTACTGCATGGGATCCATGTTCAACTTGAACTCCTCAAAAGCAAAGGTATTATTGAAATCCAGCAATGACTGGGCATTCGGTTCAGCAGGATCGCCATCGAACATCTGTTCACAGATATCCACGTTCTTGGCAGCCAGCGCTATATCATAGGTATCCGTTCCCGAACACATGGTGAACAGGAATCCACCTCCTGCAGTGTACTCCCGTATCTTGAGCGCCACCCCCAATTTAAGCTGGGAGACTTTACTGAAGCCCAGCTCATGCGCCATCTTTTCCGATTCCCTGACCTGTTCCTGGTACCAGGCCGTATGGCGATACGCTCTGTAGAACTTGCCGTATTGCCCAGTAAAATCCTCATGGTGAAGATGAAGCCAGTCGTATTCCGGCAATTCCCCGTTGATCACCTCCCGGTCATAGATCACATCATAAGGGATCTCAGCATAAGTAAGGACCAGTGTTACCGCATCATCCCAGGGCTGTTTACTCTTGGGGGAATACACGGCAAGCTCAGGAGCGGTCTGCAATTTCACTGCCTTCATATTGGCTTCCGGGTTCCCGATCTCATTGAGGATCTTCTGGGCCTGCACATCCGCAATCACT
Source organism: uncultured Flavobacteriales bacterium (assembly GCA_964489175.1). Lineage (GTDB taxonomy): Bacteria > Bacteroidota > Bacteroidia > Flavobacteriales_D > CAYVSK01 > CAZAYA01. The sequence continues at coordinate 16,295 of CAZAYA010000003.1, forward strand.
TTGTAGCTCACCCCCCGGATGGTACACTCATCCTGAACTTCCTTTATATTCTGCAATAGAAAACTCCCCCCCCTGTAATTCAGCAGCCATTGGACTTCCACCTCTTGTTGAAGGATCCAATAAGCGATACCATAGGCCTTCAGATGATCCTTCTGCGACCCGTCCATCGGGATCAGGATCCTGGAGGCCTGAGCCAGGGTGACAAGGCAAAAGAAAACAATGGAAAGTAACCAGCGGGCCATAATAAAAGGGTATCACCTCAGGTCAAAACTAACGCACTCCTGAGGCATTTGCAAGGGCAACGTCCAGCGGGCGAATTTTGTTGTAAGGGATCAGAAAGGAGGCTCTCCCCCCCCACCATCGCCTGGGCGGAAGCCCCCGGGGCTTTCATTACCGGAATTATCCCCGGGATCGTTCTCGTTCATTTTCGAGGAACGGGTAATAGTCTGCGGGGAATCATCAAAATCGGTATTAGGGTCGAGATCCCCGAAGCCTTCGAAGGTCTCGTCCATGTCCTCGAACTTGGCCATGTTGGCGATAAATTTGAGGGGCACGGAATCCAGAGGACCGTTCCGGTGTTTAGCAATGATGATCTCGGCCATGTTCTGGGTGGGTCTTCCTTCCTCGTCCTCGGTAAGGCCATAATATTCCGGACGATAGATGAAAGAAACAATGTCTGCATCTTGCTCGATGGCCCCGGATTCCCGAAGGTCGGAGAGCTGAGGGCGTTTATCCCCACCCCGGGTCTCCACAGCCCGGCTCAACTGAGAAAGGGCGATAATGGGAACATTGAGTTCCTTGGCGATGCTCTTAATGGACCGGGAAATGGTACTGATCTCCTGTTCCCTGTTACCTTTATCTGCACCCGCGGTCATAAGCTGGAGGTAATCGATGATGATGAGCTGAACATCGTGTTGTTGCACCAACCGCCGGCATTTGGCCCGCAATTCGAAAACGGAAAGAGCCGGCGTATCGTCGATGTACAAAGGAGCTTCCGAAAGGCCTTTGACCTTTTCGTTCAATTGGTGCCACTCATGATCGGCCAATTCCCCTTTCTTGAGCTTTTCACTGGAAAGCCCCGTTTCACTGGCGATCAAACGATTGACCAACTGCAGGGAGGACATCTCCAGAGAGAAGACTCCGACCGGCTTTTTAAACCGGACCGCGGTGTTGCGGGCCATAGAAAGCACGAATGCCGTTTTCCCCATTCCCGGTCGGGCGGCCAGGATGACGAGATCCGAACGCTGCCAGCCAGAAGTAAGCCGGTCCAGGGCCTTGAAACCACTCTCCACTCCACTGATCCCTTCTTCATGGTCCTTGGCCTTTTCGATCTCCTCGATCGCTTCGACCACCAGGTTGTCGACCTTATCGAAATTCTTCCGAATGTTCCCCTGGGCAACAGCGAAAAGATCGCTCTCGGCCCTGTCCAGCAAGTCAAAAACATCGGTAGCATCTTCATAAGCGGTCTTGATGGTCTCCGAGGAGATCCGGATGAGTTCCCGCTGGATGTGCTTCTGGGCAACGATCCTGGCGTGGTATTCCACATTGGCGCCAGATCCCACACGATCAGTCAACTGACTGATGAAATAAGGTCCTCCCACGACCTCCAGCTCTCCCACCTTCTTGAGTTGATCGGTCACGGTAAGGATATCGACCGGCTCCGACCGTTCAAAGATATCCTTAATGGCTCCGAAGATCTTCTGATGCGCTTCCTTGTAAAAGCTTTCCTGTTTGAGGATATCGATGGCTTCTGTTACCGCATCGCGTTCCAGCATCATAGCTCCGAGCACTGCCTCTTCCAGCTCTACCGCCTGGGGAGGTAGTTTGGCATTATCGAATCCACTCCTGTCACCTGAAGCAGCAGTGCGGGCCGCTTTTTGCTTCACCTCTTTGATCTTATCGGAAAGCTCGTCCATATAATGGTCTTATCAACACGTTCGTTTCGGAAAAGGACACCAAAGATAGTACAGGGGCAGAGGTTTGTCCCTGCCGGATCGCTGAAAAGGATCCACAAGTTTTCCAATGAAGTTATTCACAATTGTTGATCACTGAAGTACTTGCCAGCGATCATTCTTCCTGCTTGTCCGTGATCCCCATTTCCCGCATCAGATAGGTAGCGTTCATATTCCTGCACACCCCTTCTCTGAGCCGGTAATCGAAATGAAGCCCTTCTTTCCGGATCTCCGCCTCAAAGCGAAGGTTCCCGATCCTGTCCGGATATTCCTTCGCCAACACGGTCAGGTCCAGATCGTGAGTGGCTACGATACCTCCCGCTTGATAACGCATCAATTTACGGAGAAAATCCCGGGAACCTGCCTTCTTATCATCTGAATTCGTGCCTTTAAGGATCTCATCCAGCAGGATGAAACAAGTTCCTCCATTCTCCAGGTGGGCCACGATCCTTTGGAGCCGTTTGAGCTCGGAAAAGAAAAAGGACTCATGGGAAGCCAGGGAATCGGAAGTACGCATGCTGGTGATCAGCCGCACAGGGCGGAAACGAAGTGCCTCTGCACAAACAACTGTCCCTGCCATGCCTAACACAAGGGCAACTCCCACACTTCTCAGAAAAGTGCTTTTCCCAGCCATGTTGGCTCCGGTTATGATCTGGAATTGCCCTATATCCAAGAGCTCCAAATTGTTATTCACCCTCTCGCCAGGGGCGATCATCGGATGGCCAAGCTCTACAGCTTCGAACAAAGGTCCCTCCTGCCCAGGGACCGGGAAAACATGATACGGATGCTCATAAGCATATGTAGCAAGGCTGCTCAAGGCATCCAGTTCGCCCACGACTTCGAACCAGGAATGCATGTTATCCCTCTCTTCTTCCAGAAACTTCTCCAGGCGAAAAGCACATTGCCAGTCCCACAGCAACAAAGCATTCAGGGCCAACCCTACAAAAGGGTTGTTTCGGCTTTCAAAAGCATCGGCGATCTTCTGCAACCGGAGGATTCGCTGACTGGCTTTTCCTCCACGCGCGACCACGCGTTCCTTCAATTTCCTCAACTCCTCCGACCGAAGATCTTCCTGCTCCAGATCTTCCAGAATACCTGCATGTCCTTTAATAACAGCTACATAGGCCTCTATCGCTCCGAATCGTCTGCGGATCGCCGGCATCTTCCATCCTACAAGACCAAAGGGTAGCACAAGGAAGAGCAAGTACTGCCCGAAAGTGATCATCCCCATCAACAGGAAGAAGAACAAAGCCACGGACATAGCCGGAACGATGTAGCGAAGCACTTTTCCAATGCTTCCAAGCAATGGAACAGGAGCTTCCCGGCTAAGTTTCCCGATCAGTCGCTCTTCTTCCTGTCCCTGGTCCCGGAACAATTTCCCCCGAGCTCTTAAACTTTCCCTAAGGTCTGTTTTCCCAGAAAGCTCATGAACAGCTTCCTGGACCTTCAGGATCCTCTCCGCCTTTTCGTCGGGCTTGAGCAACCGGCCCACCAGGTTCTTTTTTCCTTGATAAGTAGACGTGCGGTCCAACAAGGGGAAAACCCCTCCCTCTCCGAAGAGGTCCAGATCATAAGAATGGTCATGCTCAGGATCGATGAATTCACGGCCATCATCAAAAGGGGTATGATCTCCCTGCAAAGCCGTCATTCCTTCCTCACAAACCTCTGCTCTGGCTTTGGCAAAGCGATACTCATACTGCACGTTCCCATGGAAACGGACCATGGACAGGAATATCACCAAAAAACCGATAAGCCCGAGGATCCCCGGCAATGTTCCGAGCTGGAAAAGAGCTGCAACCCCGGCCACTCCTGCCCCGAACAAAATCACCCGTAACCCCACGATACGGTCGAGCTTTTGCTTCAAAGAGCGGGCTTTCTCCCGGAAATGCTTCTCCCGGCGGCGATATTCATTCTCACGGTCGTGTTCCATGGTGTCATCAGAAAACGGATCACAAAGGAACAAGATCTGGGGAGCATATTCCGTCGTTGTCGCTGTCCCGTTTTTTATATTCTTACCTTTATCCTCCGAAAATGAGGCTGCACAAGGAAGGGCACCGGACCATCATGGTCGTTCTGCTGGCACTTCTGGTGATCAATGGGATCACTATTGCCTTGAGGAATGACGTGGCCATCCTTTATCCGGTCATCGGAGGATCTCTCCTTTTGATGCTCTTCATCCTGCAGTTCTTCCGGATCCCGGAACGCTCCCTACCTGAGCTTAATGAAAAGGACATTTTGGCTCCGGCGGACGGGAAGATCGTGGCTTTCGAGGAAGTCGAGGAAACGGAGTATTTCAATGACCGGCGCATCAAACTGTCCATTTTCATGTCCCCGCTGGACCCTCACATGAACTGGTATCCCATCAAAGGGATGATCCGGTTCTTCCGCTATCACCCTGGGCGCTTTCTGGTCGCCTGGCATCCCAAATCTTCCTCTGAGAACGAATGCACCACGCTTGTTCTCGATCAGGGAGGGGAGCGGCAGTTGTTGGTCCGCCAGATCGCCGGAGCCGTGGCCAGAAGGATCGTTTGTTACGCAGAAGAAGGAAATGAAGTAGAACAGGGGAAGGAAATGGGTTTCATCAAATTCGGCTCACGGGTGGACATTTTCTTTCCTCCGGGAACAACCGTTCATACAGAACTGGATCAGAAAGTGACCGGTGCCCGGACCGTCCTGGCGAAATTCGCTTCCTGAAAGAACGACACACATGGCACGAATGAGTTTCAAAAGGACTGGCAAAGCCCTGATGATCGTACTGGCTTTGATCGCTTTGGGAGCTGCCTCCCTGTGGGCCTACCGCACCTATAAAGGGGTCTTCATCGTTCGAAAGGTTCTGGGATCCGATCAATGGCAACAAAAAATGGAACAGTTCAAGAACAGCAACATCCCGGATAACGCGATCGTGTTGTTGGGGGACAGCCATTCAGCTGGCTTCGACGAAACCCTGTTGGATACTCCTGTGGTGAATCATGGGATCGGCGGCGATGTAACAGAAGGGCTCCTACGCCGAATAAAGGCAACGACCCGGCACCGTCCATCACAAGTTTTCCTGATGATCGGAATCAACGACATCATCGCAAGAATTCCAGATGACACCATTCTCAGTCATTACCAGACGATCCTCCAGCGGTTCCACCATGAAACACCACAAACCAAGGTCGTGGTCCAGAGTATCCTCCCTACCTCCATCGAAGGAAGCCTTTACATCCATTACGAAGAGATCAACCGACGGGCCCGCCACATCAATCAGGAACTGGAACAACTGGCGAAGGAATTCGACTATTCCTACCTCGATCTTTATCCTCTCTTTGAGGATGCCAGGGGAAAATTACAGGCCGAATACACCTCCGACCAGCTGCACCTCAACACCCGGGGATACCGGGTATGGGCCCGGGCCATCCGGGAACACCTTTCTCAGGCGGGGAATGATCAGGAAGAGGCCAATACTTCCTGATCATCCGGCTCCAGAGAGGTCACCTCATCCGGAAGGGTCGCGAGGAATACCCCCTCCTCTTCCAGGATCGTTCGTCCCTTAAGCAGGTCTGCGAGGGCAACCTTCAACAAAGTCCATTCTCCTTTTTCCCCTTCTTTTTCTGCAGAATCGAGTGCGTTCAACACACGCTGGTTCACTCCCCGGCAGCAGACCCGAAGGGTCTGCCCTTCCGTTACAGCATGTTCAGGATAAGAACGACGCTTGGTATAAGGATAGCGATAATCCTGGCTAATGGCCACTACATCTGACAGGACCGCACTTCCTGTGGGAGAACCGCCCGCTCCTTTTCCGGTAAAGACAGCCGGACCGGAATGGGTAGCCTCCACGGTCACCGTATTATCTTCTCCTTCGATATGATAAAGGGTTTCCTGTTCAGTGGCAAAATGAGGAGCCACGAAAACAGCCACCTGGTCCCCGGTGGTCCGCACCACCCTGGACCGGAGCCTGATCCTGGTCCCCAACGAACGGGCCAGGTCCATATCCGCAGTGGTCAATCCGGAAATACCTGTCCGGAAGACCTTATCCGGATCAGGGAACACCCCGAATCCCTGAGCTGCGAAGATCAGGGTCTTGTAAAGCGCATCGTAACCGTCCACATCAAGGGTAGGATCAAGCTCTGCAAAACCCAGTTCCTGGGCTTTGGCAAGAGCATCTTCATAGGAAACCCCATCCTTTTCAATGCGGGTAAGGATGTAATTGGAAGAACCATTGAAGATCCCTCCGATGGCTTTCAGTTCTTCTTTCCCATAAAAATCATCAAGCGTTTTAACAATGGGGATCGCGGCACAGGCAGCGGCTTCGTATAAGAGGCGTGTACCATGTTTTTCCTGCAGATCGAACAACGCTTGCAAATGTTCCGCCACCATTTTTTTGTTCGCTGTCACGACATCCTTGCCGTGGCTCAGCGCATGGGACACGATGGAAAAAGCTTCCGGAGCATTGTCGATGACCTCCACCACAAGGTCGATGGTATCATCTTCCAGGATATCTTCCCGGCAGGTAGTGAAATAAGAGGCCGGCAGTTGCCGCTCCTTGTCCGCATCCTTGATGCAGATCTTCTCCACGGTCAGGTTGTCGCGGAAAGGGCTGTCCTGAAGAACATCGTAGAATCCTTGTCCGACAACGCCGAATCCGAACAACCCGATCTTAAGTGACTGGCTCATGATCGATCTTTTTTTTAGGGATGTTTTTTTGATAAAATTGTTCCAGAGCGGCGGTGATCCGCTCATGTTCAAGGAGGAACCCATCATGGCCGTATCGGGAATCGATGGCCGCGAGGCTGGCCCCCGGTATGTGCTGTGCCAGGAAACGCTGTTCAGCAATGGGGAAGAGCAGATCCGAGCGGATCCCGACCACCAGGGTCCGGGCCTTGACCTGACCCAATGCTTCTTCCACACTCTTCCTGTCCCTTCCTACATCATGCGAATCCATGGCCCTGGTAAGCGTAACATAGGAAAATGCATTGAAACGGTGGACCAGTTTTTCTCCCTGATAACGCTGATAAGTAGCAGCTTTCTTTTCTCCGGCTGGCACATTCCGGGGATCCTGCTGAGCTCCTTCATAAGTGTCGTAATTCCGGTAGCTCAGTAAAGCAATGGCCCGGGCCGCACTTAACCCTTTCTTCCCTCCATTTTCATGACGGCTATAGTAGGTGCGATCCGCTTTCACTGCCATTCTCTGGGTTTCATTGAAAGCGATCCCCCAGGGGGAATGAACAGCGTTGGTGGATAACAACACAAGGTCATCGATGAGCTCTGGTGCTTGAACAGCCCATTCCAGGGCTTGCTGGCCACCCAGCGAACCTCCTACTAAGCTTTGGATCCTCTGGATCCCCAGTTCTTTTCTCAAAGCGTCATGGACCCGGACCATATCCCGCACGGTCACTTCGGGAAATCGCTCGTACCAAGGTTCACCAGTAGCGGGTTCTGGATGGAGCGGTCCGGTCGTGCCATAACACGACCCCAGGATATTAGCACAGATGATGCAATGTTTTTCCGGGTCATAGAACTTTCCGGGGCCGACCATTCCTTCCCACCAGGTCATGGGGTCAGAATTACTGGTGAGCGCATGACAGATCCATACTACATTGCTCTGATCCGCGTTCGGCTCCCCCAGGATGGTGTAGGCGACCTCCAACTCAGGGAGTACAGCCCCGTTCTCCAGATGGAAAGGGCCTTTCAGAGTCTTTTTCTTGATCTCCGACATCGGAATACGTTTGTAAAAAGTTCCATTGTTCACTTTTAATTCAAAAAGACCGCGGGAAAGAAACGTTCCTCATGAAGGGGAGCTTCGATCTTCACGACCTTGATCTGTTGTTTTCCCAATTCCTCCACAAAAAGGTCCTCTTCACCGTGCAGGTCAACTGCTTCTTTTAGAAAAAAGGGGCGAAAATTCTTTTCTCCCGGGCCATGCTGTATTTTCAATTCAGCAAAGGGTAAGTGAAGGAAAAAGTCTTGTGTTGAAATGATCTTATTGGAAGTAGCCATGTTAAAACGTTTGAATACGGTATAAAAAGAGAGAAGATCAGGGTTTGCCTACTCCGCAGCATCAGAACAATACAACGCAGAGAAGAAGGCAGGTGCTGTCAGCAACAACGGCTGGCTATCATCGCCCAAGGGTAGGGCATTGCGCCGTTCGCTTCGATAGAATTCGAAAAGAGTGTGGGGATAAAACCCTGGAAATGGCGAGAAGTGGAATACGAAGTGTCCATCGTTTGATCCATATTTCCCTTACGGGCCAGGATTTAGCACCTTTCCGGGTCTTTCCCGGGGTTGCTAGAGAGTCATGGAGCCTGGTCTCTCGTCTTCTTCTTTATAGACCAACACAAAACGCGATGGCATCGTGTCGATCGGGTGCAAACATACAACAGAATGATCGACCTGACCAAAATTTCCTGAAAAATATCGCTGACCTTCTCCGCAAAAACTTTCTTCCAAAGGGAATGAAAATTCATGACCCACTGGTGGTCAATAACTTTCTTTCCTAAGAAGGAAAGGAGGTTTAACATGATCCCTCAAGCAAAATAAAAGCGAATGAAAACGGATCCGGAAGTTATTTCTTCTTCCGTTGAATGAGCGATTCTACCGTAAAGACCGAGAGTTCATCGTTGATGGGTTCCACTTCATAGTGAAGCGGATTACTGGACTTCATGGCCATGGTAATGAACCCGAGCCCGGCTCCTCCCTTGCTGGAGATCATGCCATTGGTAAGTACCTCCATGTAATATTCCTTCAAAGCCCCCCGGTCCATCTCATTGATCTTGTCGAGGTTCTTTTTCAGCGTATCGATGTTCTCATTCCTGATAAGGTTACCGATGGTCAGGTGATATTCATCCTCTCCCTGAGTGATCACCAGAAAAGCAGTCTGGTCACCTTTTTCATCTCTCTCTCCATGGAGTCGGATGTTTTGAAGGCCTTCGATAAGAATGCTGAAGATCTTCTTAACGGTCCCTTTTTTATCTCCGGAGTCGAGCATTGCTTGCTCAACCTGATTGGAAAGAGAATTCACAAGTTCTTGAGAGAATTCCCCAAAGTGGGACATGATGACCTTCTTCCCCGAATGACCGGCGTATTTCCCGTAGATCTCCTGATACCGGGAATCACAGACTTCTAAAGCCTTATTCGGGTTTTTTGCCATGATGTTAAGAAGCGTCGGTCAAATCGGTAAAAAAGGTCACCTCCGGACCGCTCTTACATGCAAAAATGATCAAAAGTTCCTCAAAACAAAGTTATCAATATAAACGATCCATTCTGTTCAGATCATTCAAGCCATAAACCTTACCCTGAAGACCCTATAAATTTGAAAGCGAAAAGCTTATTCCAAAAGAATATTTTATCTTTAATCATCAACTTTTTGCTTGTCGAAGCAAGGAATGTTCTTTGGGATCTGTCTATTCTCAGCAGGGAATTATCCCCAAGCAATGACCAAGATGCCGGCGAAATATCCCGCTTGTCGCTCCAAATCAAACCCCTGATAACAGAGACACTTACCTTTATATTAAACTATGTTTTCTCCCTGTCCATCCAATAAAACTTTTCCCCCTTTCCCCCGCAGTGTTATTATCCTCTTTCTCCTCCTCTGTACCAACCTGAATGCTCAAACAGTGGTATTGGGGGATTCTTCCAATACAAACACCTCTTTCACGGGCTATCCCTGCCCTTATGGTGCTTTCTACGAAGGTGCCAAACACCAATTTCTGATCAAAGCTTCGGAACTGACCTCTCGGGGATTGATATCGGGGGATGTGGAAAAATTGGGATTCAAAGTGGCCGACATGGCCGGGATCGACCTTCAGAATTTCACGATCAAAATGAAGAACGTGTCCCAGAATTCTTTGTCATCCTCCTTTCAAACAGGGCTCACGACCGTTTTCGGGCCCGTTACCTATACCGACCAGGCGGACTGGAACATCCATACCCTTTCCACGCCTTTTCAATGGGACGGGAGTTCCAACCTCCTGATCGAAACTTGTTTCCAAAACCAATGGGGGAATTACAATCCCGAAATGTACATGAACACGACCGGGTTCACCAGTACAGCCTATTACACGGATGACCAAAACTCAGTCTGCCCGGTCACCACAGGGGCTACCCAAAGCTCCCAACGCCCGACCCTTAAACTAACCATCGACCCCGGGGATGTTCCACCATCCGCCGATTTCACCTCCAACACCACTCATACCTGCACCGGAGAGGTCATTTTCACGGATGAGAGCCTGCGCAACCCTACCGGCTGGACGTGGAAATTCGGAGACGGAAATACCAGCAATCAGCAAAACCCCACCCATAATTATGCAACAGATGGCACCTATACCGTCACCCTGATCGCTTCGAATTCCTTTGGCAAGGATACGGTCGTGAAACAGGACCTGATCACGGTCAGTACAGGGAACTCCCCCAAAGCGGCTAATTGCAGTCCTACTACCCAAAATTCCCAACCCGGCTTCGGCGTTCAGGAATTCCATTTCAACAATATCCACCATGTTTCCCAGGATGCCGCCAGCGAAGGTTGTATCGACTTTACCTGTATCCAGACCAATGTCTATGAGGGACAGACCTACACAATGACCATTGTTACGGACACTCCCACGACCCACGATACACGGGCCTGGATAGATTATAACAACGACGGAACTTTCAGCGATCCCGCGGAAAGAGTGGTGGATGCGACCAGCCAATTGCAAGTCCAGCAGGATGTCACTATCCCTGGAAATGCTGTCCTGAACACCCCGCTCCGTTGCCGGGTGTCCACGGACTACGATACGGGGACCCCCACTCCCACTCCTTGTTCCGACCCCCAATATGGCCAGACCGAGGATTATACGGTCATCATCCAACCCAATACTTTCCCTCCCGAAGCGGAATTCAGCGTAAGCGATACGCTAACGTGTGATGGCCAGGTGCAATTCACCGATGAATCCGCTAATGTCCCGGACACCTGGGCCTGGGATTTCGGGGATGGAAACGGGAGTGCTTCCCAACACCCTTCTCATACCTATACTTCCAGCGGTACATATACCGTTACACTCACCGTATATAAAGGTGCTAACAGCGATGACACTACTTATCAGGATCTTGTCAAGGTCGACCTTGATGGCGCTCCTAAAACCCCCTCTTGTACCCCCAATACCCTCAGTTATTGCTGTGATTACGGGATCTATCGGGTCACCCTGAACGACCTGGACGCTTCTACCGGAAGTGCTTCCGAAGGCTACACGGACCTGAGCTGTACCCACGGGGCTACGGTAACTGCAGGGAACAGCTACACCCTGACCGTCAAGACCGGCCCAAGCAATCCTCAGGATACCAAAGTCTGGCTCGACCTGGATAGCAACGGCGTTTTCGATGATCCCGGAGAGCTCCTGTTCGAAGCCTATAATACTTCGAACCCCTCCGGCCAGGTTACTATTCCTGCTTCTGCTGACACGAATACCCCCCTCCGCATGCGTGTGATATCGGATGAGGTCGGAGCCACGCTGACCCCCTGCAATGACCCGAAGCGAGGACAGGCTGAAGATTACAAAGTAATAGTGGAACCTGAGACTCCGGCTCCTACGGCTGACTTCAAAGCAACACCAACCACTACCTGCGATGGGGAGGTCCAATTCACCGACCTTTCCTCCGACAACCCGACCAGCTGGGACTGGGATTTCGGGGATGGGAATTCCAGTCCGGACCAAAACCCTACCCACACCTATACCCAGGACGGAATTTACTCGGTCACTCTGACCGCTCAGAACAACCACGGAAGCGATACACGAACCAAGAACAGTTACATCACTGTGGATAAACATGCTTATTGCGACACCGTTCAAATGCCGACATCGGGCACTAAGGCCACGCGAACCATTTGTTCCGGAGTGGTCAGCGATGATGGAGGCCCTAATGCGAATTACAGCACCAATACCAATGGCGTTATTACCATCGCTCCCTCAGGGGCCAACAACGTTAGCCTGAACTTTACCTCCTTCTTTTTCAATACCAACGGGGACCATCTGGCCATCTATGATGGCAACAGTACAAGTGCTCCCCTCCTCGGAAAATATTCCGGTAATACATCACCGGGAGGAGGAACTATCACAGCCTCCGGAAGTGCCCTTACCCTCGAACAGGTATCCAACAATCAGGCATCAGGTTCCGGTTTCGTGGCCAAATGGGATTGTACGATGGGGCCGACTTCCCTACCAGACAATGTTAACAAGGAGAAAACACCAGCCTTCAAAGTGTTCCCCAATCCGGCCCGGGAACAACTGACCATTCGTTACCAACCTCTCCAGGAACACCAAGGAACCCAATGGATCACGATCCGGGACATGCTCGGAAAGGTCGTCGATCGTTACCCGGTCCTTTCCAAAAGTTATTTTGAACGAACCATTAACACCACAGCACTTGAAGAAGGCATGTATTCGGTCCGGATCAACGGACAACAAGAACATGCTGCGGAAACGATCATGATCGTTCATCCATGAGCCGTATTGCTCACCTTCTTATCCTGATCACTATAACCGGGGGGGCTTGCATTCCTTTTTTTTCCTGGTCTACTCACCTCGTGGGTGGGAACATATCCTATGAATACCTTGGAGATACCGACGGAGATGGAGATCACAATTATGCGATCAATTTCAGGACCTACCTGGATTGTAATTCTCAGTTCTGGGGAACCAGTTTTCCTGAACCCTCTCTTCAGGTAGGAGTCTATGAAGGTCCTGCTCAGCCCAGTGGAAGCATTCCAAGGGTAACGACCATCAACATGCCGCTGGTCGACTCCACGGATATCAATCCAGAGATCAGCAGTGATTGCGGGATCTCCGTGACCGCCTGCTATTACCGGGCCACCTACATCGACACCATAGACCTTCCCGTCACCTTTTCAGGGTACCACCTTTTTTACGACCGCTGCTGCAGGAACAACAGCATTGTGAACCTCAACAACCCCGGATCACAGGGAATGGTCTTCAATGCCTACATCGGCCCTACCCTGACCCAGAACAGCTCCCCCGTATTCTCCGATGTTCCCGTCCCTTCCATTTGTGTCGATGATACTGCTAGCATTCTGAACACAGCAGTAGACCCGGACGGGGACTTATTGGTCTTCTCCTTTGTAGACCCTTTTCGTGGATACAGCTCTTCTGCTCAACCAGCCCCACCACTTCCCAATAATTTGAATTTTCCCATTCCCACGGTCAACTGGGCGACCAATTACAACAAGAACCAACCCTTCGGACCTTCTGGCCATTCCTACATCAATGGCTCCACCGGCTATACCGAATACATGTCCCCCAACCTGGGGCCCCATGTCGTGGCCATCGAGATCAAGGAATACCGGAACGGCTCCCTGATCGGAACCACCCGAAGGGACCTGCAGATCGTGGTGACGAATTGCCCGGACAATCCTCCCCCTAATCTTTCCACGGTTAACGGAAGCGGACAAAAGCAATACACCATCGAGGAGGGGGATTCCCTTTGCTTCCCCATCGACTTTTATGATCCCAATGGGGACAGTACGGACCTTGTAATCGACGGGTCAGTCTTCGACAGCAACATGGTCGACCCTCCTGCAACAGCGGATTCCCTTGTCATCGGGGACGATTCGGTATCCACCGAATTCTGCTGGAATACCAGTTGCGGACAGGCCCAGGCATTGCCCTACCTCTTCACCGCTTCTGCCACGGACAAAGGATGTCCTCCCAAGACCACCAACACCGTTTATGAGATCAGCGTTACTCCCCCGACCTCTCCTGAGATCATAGGCCCCATGGAACTGTGCGAGGGATCCAGCGGCATTCTATACCACACCGATACCATCCATGAAGGCACCTTCAACTGGAGTGCTTCAGGCGGAACGATCGTATCGGGCGGGAACAACGATTCCGTTACGGTGGACTGGAACACCTCAGCAGGATCCAAGACCCTGACCCTGTCTTATAACAATGTGCATGGCTGTCCGGCACCGGACCGGGATACGACCATCACGATCATCAACCAGCCATTCAGCAATACCATTGCAGATACATCCATTTGTTGGGGAGATACGATCTCCATGGGGGGTGATCCTTCCGGTCCTGTGGGATCTTCGTTCAATTGGACCCCGTCGGGTTCGTTGAGCGACCCCACTGCCGAAGACCCTGATGCTTTCCCGACCAGCTCTACCGAGTACATCCTGACCGTCACCAACCCCAGCGGCTGTTCTTCTCAGGACACGGTGAATGTTACTGTGGGATCAGCGGGTGCGGATGCCGGCCCGGATACCTCGATGTGTGAAGGCGACACCCTTCAACTGCAAGCCTCTGGCGGGGGCACTTATGCATGGGGGCCTTCGGACAGCCTGAGCGACACCACCATCGCTGATCCTCAAGCATACCCTGACACCACTACGGTCTACTATGTAGAAATTACGGATGGAAGCGGCTGCACGGCGGTCGATTCCCTGACCCTGACCGTCCATCCTGTTCCGGAGGCGAACGCCGGCCCCGATACAAGCCTCTGTGCTGGAGACTCATTATCCATCGGAGGAAGCCCTACCGGTCCGGCAGGGAGCTCCTTTGCCTGGTCCCCGGCTTCCAGCCTGAGCGATACGACCCTCGCCAACCCAACAGCCTCCCCCGCTTCAGATACGACCTACCATGTATGGGTCATCACCGGGCAAGGCTGTGCGAACCAGGACAGTACCTCCCTAACCGTTCACCCTGTTCCCACAGCGGATGCAGGAAATGACACCAGCCTCTGCCAGGGGGATTCGGTTCAACTACAAGGCTCAGGTGGGGGCATTTACGCCTGGGAGCCTTCGAAATCGCTGAATGACACTACCCTAAGCGACCCATGGGCCACCCCTTCCGATACCACCCGCTATTACCTGACGATCACAACCCCTAACAACTGTATGGACAGGGACAGCATCGATGTGATCGCGAACCCTCTTCCCATTGCTGATACCGGGCCGGATCGCTGGGTATGTCCCGGTGATTCCTCTCAACTACAAGCTTCCGGAGGAAGCAGTTATGCCTGGTCTCCTTCATCCGGACTAAGCGACACTTCTATTAGCGATCCCTGGGCCAAACCTGCGGACACGACCAAGTATACCGTCCAGGTTATCGATACCAACAATTGTTCCGCCACTGATTCCTTGATCGTGGCCATAGGAGATGAAGTTCCCACGGAAGCGGGTCCGGATACGACCCTTTGCGAAGGGGATTCCGTCACTCTGGGTGGCACCCCCACTTCCCCGGTCGGTAGCAGTTACAACTGGTGGCCGTCTGCCTCCCTGGATGATGCTTCTTCAGCAAATCCCCGGGCAGCCCCTTCCGATACCACCACCTTCTATGTGATGGCCACCAACGATACGTGTACCCATCTCGATTCGGTAACGGTAAACGTGGTTCCCTCTCCTGCCACCGATGTGGGAAATGATACCGCCTTCTGCACCGGGGATTCGGTCCGGTTACAGGCCTCCGGCGGCACTTCTTACGCCTGGAGTCCCTCTGTTGGACTGAACGATACCAGCGTCGCCAACCCCTGGGCCTCCCCCAAAGACACCACCCAATACAACGTTCAGGTAACCGATGCTTTCGGATGTCAGGCTTCGGATTCCTTAAAGGTGATCGTCAACCCGCTTCCCACAGCTAATGCCAGCCCTGATACGGCCATCTGTTCAGGAGATTCCGTGCAGCTCCAGGGGACCGGAGGCATTGGATTCACATGGACCCCCAACGCAGGACTGAGCAACACTTCCACCAGCAACCCCTGGGCAAGCCCCTCCGACACCACGAGCTACCGTTTGGTGGTAACAGATACCAACGGGTGTCAGCATCATGATTCCGTCCGGGTCGTTGTAGACCCGTTACCAGTAGCAAGTGCCGGCCAGGACACTTCCGTTTGCCAACAAGATTCTGTACAGTTAGAAGCCACAGGAGGATCGGTTTACGCCTGGACCCCAAGTACAGGGTTGAGCGACACGTCTGTCAGCGATCCCTGGGCTGCCCCCTCCGACACCACTGAGTATTTTGTTCGGGTGACCGACACCAACCAATGCATGGCCCGGGATTCTATGATCCTCTCTCCTTACCCAGCTCCACCTGCTGATGCCGGTAATGATACCAGTATATGCGCTGGAGATTCCGTTCTTCTGAATGCTACCGGTGGTGTTAGCTACACCTGGTCTCCCCAGGGCCCCCTGACCTCTCCCAACACATCATCCACCTGGGCCAGCCCAACCGATACCGCGTTTTTCAAAGTCATTGTAGAAGATGGACAAGAATGCATCGGTAAGGATTCAGTGCAGGTGATCGTCGACCCTTTACCCACGGTCAGTATTGCAGGAGATGCCCATATCTGCCGTGATGACACGGCGCAACTGACCGCCTCCGGTGCCGCTTCCTATTCCTGGTCACCCGGGGTCTTTTTGAGCAACCCCAGCCAGGCGAATACCGATGCTTACCCTACGAACGATCTGAGCTATACCGTTACCGGAACGGATTCGAACAACTGTCGGTCCAGTACTTCAATATTGGTCGATGTTTTCCGTGTAGAAGCCGGACCGGATACCAACTTGTGCGAGAACCAACAACTTCAGCTCTACACTCAAGCCAATGGAGCAGCTACCTATCAATGGATCCCGACCACCGGACTGAGCGACACCACCCTTTCCTCCCCTTGGGCAGCCCCCGATCAACCCACGACCTATCAAGTGATCGTTACGGACACGTCCGGGTGCCAGGATTCAGCCACAGCCAGCATCAACACCCAGGAAGCCCCGAATACATCCATCACCTCTTCCCAGGAAAGCATCCGGTGCGACGGACTGGAAATGAGCCTCTCTCCCTCTCCGATGAACGGAGATGAAACCTATTTCTGGAACCTGGGTGAGGATACAGTCCAAGCTGATAAGACCGAGCATTCGATCGGCTACAACAGCCAGGAGGAGATATCCCTGATCACCGAGAACGAGAACGGATGCCTGGATACTGCCACCCTTACCCTTTCTGCCGGAAGTTTTGAAGACTATTATGATGTAACGATCCCCAACGTCTTCACGCCCAACGGTGATGATATGAACGATGTTTTCACCGTGCAGACCAGCGGTGAATACACCAACTGCACCGACCTCAAGATCTACAACCGATGGGGACAATTGCTCTTCGTATCGACCGGTAACAACACCACCTGGAGCGGCCGAAATTCAGCAGGTATGAGGGCTCCGGAGGGTACTTACATCTATACCCTTGTGATCAAGGGCAAGACTTACAAAGGCACCATCACGCTTCTGGAGTGATCCTTCACCTTTAACGTGAAATTTCCTTCTTTTGCAGGTTCGACCCTATCCCGACAATTATGGAACCTTTCTTTACCAATGATGCGATCGTTCTGGGATTGCTGATCCTCGTACTCGCTTTTGTTTTCAAGACCTCGGGAAGTTCCCATTCTTTTTGGAAGACCTTTTACCGGTACGTCCCTCCCTTGTTGTTGTGTTATTTCCTTCCTGCTCTTTTGAACTGGCCACTGGGATTGATATCCGGGGACTCCTCCCAACTTTATTTCGTGGCATCGCGTTTCCTTCTCCCTGCCAGTTTGGTGCTGCTTTGCCTGAGCATCGACCTGAAAGGGATCCTCAACCTAGGACCGAAAATGCTCATCATGTTCCTGACCGCCACGTTCAGCATCATCCTGGGGGGGGCTATCGCCATATGGGCGGTGAGTCTGTTCGCTCCCGAGATCATCGGGGGAACAGGGCCGGACGAAATCTGGCGGGGATTATCCACGGTCGCCGGCAGCTGGATCGGTGGAGGAGCCAATCAAGCCGCAATGAAAGAGATCTATGAAGTCGGCGATGACCTGTTCGCCTCGATGATCATCGTGGATGTGGTGGTCGCCAATATCTGGATGGGCTTTTTGCTCTATGGAACAGGCATTGCGGAAAAACTGGACCGGAAATTGAAAGCCGACTCCTCTGCCATTGAGGACCTTAAGAAAAGGATCGAAGATCACCGGGCCAGCATCTCCCGGATACCTGGTTTTGCAGATACGATGACCGTTCTTGCGGTAGGATTCGGAGCCACGGCTATCGCCCACTGGGGGTCTGATGTGATCGCCCCTTTCATGGAGGCCCGCAAAGCCACCCTCATGGAATTCAACCTTACTTCCCTGACTTCTCCATTCTTCTGGTTGATCGTGGGGGCTACCACTATCGGACTGATCCTATCCTTTACAAAAGGCCGGCAACTGGAAGGGGTCGGGGCTTCCCGGATGGGAAGCGTCTTCCTTTACATCCTGGTCGCCACCATCGGTATGAAAATGAACCTGAAAGAAGTACTGGACAACCTAGGACTCTTCGCCATCGGTATCATCTGGATGGCTTTTCATGTCACCATACTACTGCTGGTGGCCAAACTGATCAGGGCTCCCTTCTTTTTCGTAGCAGTAGGAAGCCAGGCCAATATCGGCGGAGCCGCCTCTGCTCCGATCGTAGCTTCAGCCTTCAGCCCAGCCCTCGCCCCCGTAGGGGTGTTGATAGCGGTTCTCGGCTATGCCCTGGGGACTTACGGTGCGATCATCTGTGCCCAGCTGATGCAATGGATGGCCGGCTAAGGTCAGCTCAAATACCGCAGATCATGCCCGTGTTCAATGGCAAGCAGAGCATGGTAATACCACCGTATCAGGTTCTCCACATCATCCCGGTGAACAGTCTCAACGGTCGTATGCATATAACGCAGCGGCAAAGCCAATAAAGCCGAGGGAACGCCCCCGGTAGAGTAGGCAAAAGCATCCGTATCGGTACCGGTAGCCCGGGAAGCTGCCCGCCGCTGGAAGGGTATCTTATTCTCTTCAGCCACCCGGACCATAAGGTCGAGCAACTTGTTCTGAACAGCCGGAGCATAAGTGATGACCGGGCCATCCCCGCATCCCATGTCCCCCTGTTTCGTTTTGTCCACCATAGGGGTCCGGGTATCATGGCAAACATCGTTCACGATGGCAATGTCCGGGCGAATGGTCTCCGTGATCATGGTAGCTCCTTTGAGCCCTACCTCTTCCTGGACCGAATTGACCAGATAAAGGGAGAAAGGGAGTTCGCAATTGTTCTCCTTGAGCAAACGGGCTACTTCAGCGATCACAAAACCTCCTATGCGGTTGTCCACCGCACGACCTACCCAGTAGTCCCCGTTCATTACCATGAACTCATCCGGATAAGTAAGCACCGTACCCACATGGATGCCGAGCTTTTCAACCTCGTCACGGGACCTGCACCCCACATCCACGAAGATGTTGTCAGCCTTGGGAGCTGTTTCATTTTCCTTATCGCGCATATGGATCGCCGGCCAGCCAAAAACGCCCTTTACCGGACCTTTTGCTGTATGAACGTTCACCCGCTTGGAAGGAGCGATCTGATGGTCAGACCCTCCGTTGCGCTTCACATAAAGGAATCCATCTTCGGTGATGTAATGTATCACCCAGGAGATCTCATCCGCATGCGCTTCGATCACAACCTTGAAACCTTTATCCGGACCGATCACGCCTACGGTCGTCCCATAATGGTCTACAAAATGTTCGTCGATGTACGGAGTGATCCGGTCCAGCCACATCTGTTGGCCAGCGGTTTCATAGCCAGTAGGAGCGGCATTGTTCAGATATTGCTCGAGGAAATTCAAGGCATCGCTCGTCAGCAGGGAGTTTTCGCTCATAGTGCTCTTTGTTGGGTGGGAAGGCAAAGGTATCCGATCCTCCTCCCCTTGCCAAATGGCTTGGTGAAACGCCCACGGAATTGTTCTTATATTAGTGGAGAGGGAAGTTCGTGAGGACCTTATGAAACAAACATCCAACCTTATCCTGTTCTTTTTGTTCATGGGAAGTTCCCTGAACCTTTTTGCCCAGAAGGGACAGGATTCCGTCATCCTCAACAAGATCGATTCGATCGCGAACGCGGATTCCGCTGCTTTCCACCACCCTGAAGCGGATCGTCAGTACAATCAAGGCGTGGATGCCTTTGCAGCCGGAAATAAGGAAAAAGCGATCCGCCACTTTTCCAAAGCCATCGAGCTGGAACCTGAATACGCCAGGGCTTACCTGAACAGGGGATCTGTTTACCTATCGCAGCAAGATCATAAGCGAGCCATTGAAGACCTGAGCCGGGTGATCAGCCTCAACGACTCCCTTACCAAGGCTTTCTACAAGCGAGCCACGGCCTATGAAGCCTCCGGCGAACTGGACAAGGCCATTGAGGATCTCTCCCTGGCCATTCAAAAAGGCAGTGAGAACCCCCGTGTTTTCTACAAAAGAGGGGTACTCCACTTCAGGCAGGAACAGTATGATCAGGCGATCAATGACTTTTCCGAAACCATATCGCGGGAAAAGGACCATGCCTATGCCTACAATGACCGGGGCAGTGCTAAGCTGGAAAAGGGAGATCGACAAGGAGCGATCCAGGATTATGAACAGGCCATCAAAGCCGACCCTTCTCTGGCACTAGCTTACAACAACCTCGGCTCAGCCCTGAGAAAAGCCGACCAATACCAGAAAGCCATCGCCGAATACGACCAGGCCGTCCGGTTGAAGGAGGATTATTCGATCGCATACAACAACAGGGGAAAGACCTATTACAAAATGGAACAATACCAGGAAGCCATCAAGGATTTCTCCAAAGCTGCGGAAATCGATAAGGATTATGCCCTGGCCTACCTGAACCGGGCAGGGGCTCACATCAAACTCGAGAACTGGCAGGAAGCCATCAGGGATTGTAACAAAGTCCTGAAGTTAGCTCCCCAGAGTGGTTATGCTTATCTGAACCGGGGCATTGCCAAAGAAATGACCAGAGATGTCCGCGGGGCCTGCAAGGATTGGAAGAAAGCCGGCGAAATGGGGGTCAGGTCCGCCCGGAAGTATCATCAGAATATCTGCAATACCGAACAATGATGCTGAGGGGCTGGTCTCATATCCATTTTTCATCACCGGTAAAAAGCCGGTTGCTCCTTCCCCTGATGATCCTTTTCATGGGATTACCGACCATTGCATGGGGCCAGGAGAACGTGGAATTTTCCAAGGACAACTTCCGGAACGAAGTGGACAATTGGCGACGTAAGTTGAACGATGCTATCGATGCCATCGAACGGGGCGATGAACTCCTGATGCGAAGCCGCTTACTTTGGAAGCCCGCCCTGGAAGAATATCAAAAAGCCCAGGCCTTCAACCCCAGCAATGCAGCCCTGAATTTCAAGATCGGGCAATGCTTTCTCTATTCCCCGATCTACAAGTTCAAAGCCATTTCCTATTTCGAAAGGGCTTACCAACTGGATCCCAAAGTCCACCCCAAGATCCATTATTTCCTCGGCCGAGGCTACCACCTGCAGGAAAAGTGGGATCAGGCCATCAACGAATACCTTCAGTACCGGAAAACGGTCAATGCGCAGGATGAAGCCCAAACCCTCGAATACGAAAAAGTGAACAAACGAATCCAAGAAGCCCGAACCGGGCAGAAACTCAGTGCTCATCCGATCCGGGTATGGGTAGACAACCTCGGGGACAGCATCAACACGAAATATCCCGAATATGCCGCTATCATCAACGCGGACGAGAGCCTGCTCTTGTTCACCTCAAGGCGACCGAGCACAACAGGTGGGGAGAAAGTGGAAGGGCTCGACATGTACCATGAGGATATATACTACTCCAGGAAACGGGAGGACGGCACCTGGACAAAGGCCACCAATTTCAGCGAGAACATCAACACGGACGACCATGATGCCACTGTGGGCATTTCCCCGGATGGGCAAAAACTGCTCGTCTATAAGAGCGACAACGGGGACGGGAACATCTACGAAACCAAGAAGATCGACGGGGAATGGACGGAACCCGAAGTCCTGCACAAGCACGTCTCCTCCAAATATTACGAGAATTCCGCCTGGTACTCCTATGATGGCAAACGGCTCTATTTCATCAGTACCCGCCCTGATGGGAACATGGGTGAGGAAGATGCATCGCATTACTGGGACAGAAGCAATCCCGGACCGGCCAGCAAGGATATCTGGGTGAGCGAATGGAATCCGGAAAAAGAACGCTGGAAAGAACCCGAGAACCTGGGGCCGACCATCAACACCAAATATGATGAAGACGGCATCTTCATGCACCCTGACGGAAAAACCCTTTACTTTTCCTCTCAGGGACATAACACCATGGGAGGATACGATATTTTCCGGTCCGTTAAGACCGATACCGGCTGGAGCAAACCCGAGAACATCGGATACCCTATTAATACTCCTGACAATGATGTCTTTTTCGTGGTATCGGCCAGTGGCCGGCATGCTTATTACTCCTCTTTCAAACAAGAAGGGCAGGGTGAAAAGGACCTGTACCTCATCACCTTCCTGGGGCCTGAAAAAGAACCCGTACTACAGACCGAGGACGATCTGATCGCCAGCCTCAACCAGCCTGTTGAGGAGGAAGTGATCGAGCCGAAAGTGGAGGTCCGCGAAAGCAACCTGGCCATCCTGAAGGGGTTGATCCGCAATGCCAAGAACCTGAGACCGCTCAAGGCCGACATTGAACTGACCAATAATGAGACCGGCGACATCATTTCCGAAACCCGGTCGGATGCCGAATCCGGTAAATACCTCATCTCCCTCCCGGCCGGTAAAAATTATGGCATTGCCGTAAAAAAGGAAGGCTACCTTTTCCATTCCGAGAATTTCAAATTGCCGGATACTGCAGCCTATAAGGAGATCACCAAGAACATAGACATGCAGCCGATCGACGTGGGGAGCAAGATCATCCTCAAGAACATCTTCTTCGATTTCGACAAAGCTACCCTCCGGGATGAAAGTATTCCTGAGTTGAAAAGGGTCGCCCGGGTCCTGGAAGAGAACTCGAATATCCGGATCGAGCTTTCAGGCCATACCGACAGCCGGGGATCGGACAGCTACAACAAAAGGTTATCCGAGAAACGGGCCGAAGCAGTGGTCGATTACCTGGTCGACCACGGGATCGACAAAAACCGGCTGGAATCCAAAGGGTACGGGGAGGAGCAGCCGATCGCCACCAATGAAACGGAAGAAGGCCGGCAAAAGAACCGGCGAACGGAGTTCAAGATCATCAGCAAGTAGGCTCCTGCTTTATTCCTTTCCTACCTTAGCGGATCATGGATTCCCTTACTCAGGTCGCACTTGGCGGTGCTGTAGGCGATGCGGTACTTGGTCAGAAAGCAGGCAACAAAGCTGTCCTGTGGGGAACTATCCTGGGAACTGTTCCAGACCTGGATGTGGTCACTTTCGCTTTTCTGGACATTGTTGAATTCACCCGCCTTCACCGTGGATTCTCTCATTCCCTGATCTTCATTCTCCTGGGAGGAGCTGTATTCGGTTCCCTGCTCCATCACTTCCACCGACGGTTATCGATCAGCCGCAAGGCCTGGGTATTTTTCAGCCTGTGGATACTGGGGACACATATATTGCTGGACTGCTTCACCACCTGGGGAACACAAGTGTTCTGGCCCTTTCAGTTGAAGGTAGCTTTCCAGAACATTTTCGTCATCGACCCGCTATACACGTTACCCCTTCTGCTATTCCTGATAGCGGCGATGAGAAAACAAGGGAAAGCCCGTATCCGTATGACCCGGCTGGGCTTACTCCTCAGCTCTGCATACATGATCCTCACCCTTGGGAACAAAGCCTGGATGCAACACACTTTCCAACAAGCCTTTGATGAGCAGGAAAAAAGGATCCTTCGCTTCCAGGTTAAACCCACCCCGCTGAACAACCTGCTCTGGACCAGCATAGCAGAAACCCCGAAGGGCTTTCTGATCGGCTATCATTCGCTTCTGGATAACGCTCACCCCAAAAAATTCCTTTTCTACCCCAAACAACGGCAACACCTGCAGTCCCTTCAGCAATATGACAAATTCAACAAGCTACTCGAGACGACCCAGGGCTATTACCTTCTGCGGCAAGAGAATCCCGGAACATGGCTACTCCATGACCTCCGGTTCGGCGTAATGGACTTTGACCCTGGGACCCCCCAAAAGGAACGACCTGTTTTCACCTATCGCATCACGCCAGCACCCGGTGGGAAACTTTCCATCAAAAGAACAGAAGGAGCCTCCACGATCCGGAAGCAAGACCTGTCAACCTTTTGGGAGCGGATCAAGGGAATCTCTTAATGCTGGTTGTTCAACCGCCTGCTATCAGCAAAGGGACGTTTGAAATACTGCATCCCCATCAAGGTGAAGATCGCCCCTGAACTGACCCCCTCAAAGAATATGGCTCCAGCTACAGCTACCGGCGTGAGGTAATCCCCGAACATGACATGCTGTCGTATATGTTCCATGAAAAGGGTATCGACCCGCAGGTAGATGTACAGGAAGACCGTGAACAGCGCTACTGCTGAAAAGGTAGTCCACAATCCCAACGTCATTCCTTTCAGGTAAGTAAGGTCTTCCCGGTACTCATCGTTGAAATGCCACAGGACGAACCCGATCCCAGCACCGAGAATAAGGAAATTCAATATCCTCAACTCCACGACTTCCACAAGACCGGCAAGGTTCATCAGCATGAAATAGGCGATCAACCCTAAAGCTGTAACGCCTCCTGTGCTCAAGGTCAAATACCTTTCTTTCGGATCCTTCATACACTACCCTCCTTTCTTCTTGAAGTTCCACAAACATTTCTCATAAGGATATACGAACCTTATAAAGAACGTGTTACAGGTAAAAAAATACCAGAAAAGGCCCGATCTATTTTCGAAGTCCGAGCACGTAATCCCCCTTCCGAACAGAAGGCAGAGCGATCGTTCCCTTGCGATCCGTTTTTTCGCTTCCCGGCCTCACTTCGGCTTTTTCCAGGAGTTGCCAGTCCTCACCTCCAGAAGAGCGGAAAAAAACGACGAGGTTCTCTTCCCGGAACCATTCCTCATTCATCATTAATGCATCAAGACCTCCCTGAGAGGATCTTCCATCATAAGGGGTCCTCAACTCACCTTTCAATTCCCCATTCCAGACTCCATCCACCGACCAATAATGTTGTTTGGTGAGTCTGAACTCCATTTGTCCATCCTGCAAGGGTGCCGGAAGCGTGAGGTGATGGGTCAGCGCTACAAATGCCTCCTGGGGGTGCTCGAGTTTCAGGGTCAGGTCACTGTAGATCCCTTCATAGGTCCCTTCCGAAGTAATCCGAAGGGTATCGGTGAGGGTCGCATCACTGACGGCCCCTCCCAGGTTCAACCCCACATATGCCGGAGTGATCTCACTCTGGAAGGTCTCCGTATGGTAGGAACCTGACATTTGAAAGTGATGTTCCCTGACCCTGCCATCGTGGGTCATCAAGGTAAGGGTCAGCGGGACCCCTGTAAAATAATCAGGGGCATAATACCGCTGTTGCTCCACGTTCACCCGAACCTTTCCTGCTTCAATCTTCCACGAATCGACCGCAAAATGAGGATACCCCCGTTGGAAGATCCACTGATCGAAGAAAGCCTTCACGTCCTTATCGGTCATGCCATCCAGATGATCCCGGAAAGTACAGGAACTGAGTGTATCGAAAGCATGTGTTCTCAACAACTCCTGAAGTCCTGCAAAGAACAAACTATCCCCCAGGAAACTCCGGAGGGTATGTACTACATCTCCCCCTTTGTCATACACATGGGAGCCGTAAGTATAGGCATGAGGGGGGCCGTAGACCGCACGATGTTTTCCACCATCCCTGGCAGCAGCTTCCATAAGCGCTTTTTTATGATTGTCCTTAACAGCCTTCAGGTAAGCTGGCCGCCCTCCCACAGTCTCCTGAAAAAGGAATTCAGAATAGGTTGCCATTCCCTCGTTGATCCACATGTCGGAAGCAGAAGCACAGGTGACGAGATTTCCCCACCAATGATGAGAAAGCTCATGGACCATCAGGTCCTCGCTGGCCATGGAACCCACTGCACGTTCAGGATAGGCAATGTTGGTAGCATGCTCCATAGCTCCTCCGGCAAAAGGCACCAACAGATACCCCACCCTGTCCCAGTGATAGGGACCGAATGCTTTTTCATACCCATTCAAAGCAGCTTCCAGCCGGGAAAAAGAACTCCGGACCGCTCCGGTGTCGGAAGTTTGGGCAGCTATCCGGACCGGAACCGTATCCCCGGTAATGCTCCGATAAGTCCATTCCACGAACTCATACTCCCCCACTCCCACTGATACCAGATAAGTCGGGACCGGGTCATCCAGTTCCCAGTGGAATTCCCTTCCCTTTCCGTTCCGTTCCGAACCCTGAAAGTTTCCGCTACAAATGGCCCGCATTTTCTCCGGAACCGTGATATGAAAGGAATAGGTGGCCCTGTCCACGAAGTTATCCACGCAAGGGAACCAAACCCTTCCGTAATTATGCGGGTCAGCCTGAAAGCCGACCCCCAGGTTGAAAGCCTTTCCTTGTTCAAAGTAAAAGCCCCCCCATCCAGAAGGGTCCGTGACCGGACTTCCCTCATAATGAACGGTAAGGGAAAAAGTATCGGCAGGGGAGATAGGTTTTTTCAAAGGGACGGTCAGGAGCGTATCGTTATAATGAAAGTCCAAAGGATCATCCTGATAAAGGACCCGGGAAACATTCAAACCGAGAAGGTCCAGAGCAACCCCCTTCAACCCGTCACCAGTCGCGGTCATCCGTACCCTGCAATGCCCACTGACCTGCTCTTCTTCGGGATCAATGAAAAGCGTGAGGTCATAATGGAGCACATTCAGCGAATCGGAACGAGCAGAAGCTGTCAATTGTCGGGTACCCTTCAATGCATCTTCTGCAGCAACCCTGTATCGATGACAAGGATAGCGAACCTGTCCGTCAGCCGTCCCATAATAGCACCCAACGAAGAAAACGATAAGGCGTATTGGCCAAAAGTAATGCCTCATATGAAATGGAAAAAGGTCTTGCGAAGGAAACCAGGGTTATTCGTCATACTACTCCAAATAAAACCATTTCGATTCTTTTCCAAACCAAGCTCATGATCCGAATAAATTTTTGTTATCTTAATGGAATATATGCCCAAAATAAGCATAATCGGTTGGTTGTATATATCAGCAAACTCCTTGATCTTAATTTCAGGATTTCAAGAGTTAACCAAAATCTTTTCTCCATCAATGTTTTTTCCTTAACACTTTTGACCAACGAGAATACAAGAATATGATCATCAATTATGAAACCATCGCCTGAACTATTCAACCTGATCAGGTCCATGACACGGTCCGAGAAGCGTTTTTTCAAGCTTCACTCTTCCCTGCAATCCGGAAGCAAGAACTACCTGAAGCTTTTCGATGCCATCGAGAAACAAAAGCAGTACGATGAAGAAGCCCTGAAAACACAATTCAAAGGAGAGACCTTCATCAAACACCTTCCTTCGGAAAAGAACCACCTTTTCAAACTGATCCTGAAAAGTCTTCGTGCTTATCACTCCGACAATTCAGCCAATTCAACCCTCAAGGAAGAATTGAAGAACATTGATATTCTTTACCGCAAACGCCTCTTTAAAGAATGTAAAAAGATCCTGAAAAAGGCGAAGAAATTCGCGACCCAGAACGATAAATTCTACTTCCTGTCCGAGATCATCAGTTGGGAGAAAAAGTTGATGCTGGAGGATTTCGAAGCCGGGAAGTTCACTTCCGATCTTGATGGGCTGATCGAAGAGGAGAAGGATGCGATCGAAAAGCTTAGGAACATAGCAGATTATAACATCCTTGTGACCAGGTCCCATTTTGCCTACAAAGGGGGTGGTTATGCCAGGGCTGAAAAGGAGAAGAAGTTGGCCGAAGAGATCAAGAACGACCCATTGGTACAGAATGTGAATAATGCCTTATCCAAAAGAGCGACGGTCCTCTGTCATTATATCCGGGGGATCGTCCACAGGGCAGACCTGGATCTTGAAGAGATGTTCAAGGATTTCTCCCAGGTAAGGAAATTATTGGAGGATAACCATTACCTCAAACAAGACCTGCCTCTTATTTATGCCTATGCCCTGAATTGCCAACGCAGCTATTATCTCAAGAAAAGAAATTTCAGGTCTGCAAGAAAGACCCTGAATGAATTAGCGGACTTGTCCAAGGAAAAGATCTTCCAGAATCCGAACCCGAAAGTACGACTCTTCATGTACAAGTATGTGGGGGAGATGCTCTACCTGCTTGAGACCGGCCAGCATTATAAAGTCCATGACCTGATGAAGAAAATAGAGCTCGAGGGCGGGTTCGAAGGCAAGATCAGCAAAGAACATGAGCTGATCTTCGATTACAACATCTCCGGCCTTTATTTTGGTATCGGGGAATACAACAAATCCCTTTACTGGCTGAATAAGATCCTCAACGACAATGAGAGCATCCTTCGGCAGGATATCTACAGCTACTCCCGGCTGGTCAACCTTATTCTTCACTATGAACTGGGCAATTACGACCTGATCGATTATATCACGAAATCCACCTCCCGCTTCCTTTCCAAGCGAGAAAGAGATACCAGGGCCGAACCCCTCCTCCTGAAGTACATCAAAAAACTTCCCCGCTTAAGCGACAGGGAAGAAGAACTCCAGGCTTTGTTCAGGGAAATGAAAGCCGAATTGGAAGCATTGTTCCGGGAAGACAAGGAAGAACAGGTGATCATGGAATATTTCGATGTCATCAGCTGGCTGGACAGCAAGATAGAAGGAATCCCCTTTTATAAAGTAATCAAAAAAAAACATGAAGAAGACGAACCGGTAATAGCCTGACCCTTAAAAAATATTGACCTCGGGCTCGAGTTCGACCCCGAAACGGGTCCGGATGTCCTTTCTGATCTTTTCGGAAAGGCGACGCACTTCTTCCCCGGAGGCCCCTCCGTAGTTGACCAACACCAAGGCCTGGCGCTCATGAACGCCGCAACGGGCTTCCCGATGCCCCTTCCATCCGGCCTGTTCGATCAACCAACCGGCTGCTAGTTTAACCTCCCCCCCCGGAAGAGGGTATCCCTTGATACCAGGATTTTCAGTTTTCAAACGGGTGAAAACAGCCTCATTGACCACAGGATTCTTGAAAAAACTTCCTGCATTCCCCAGTTCTTCAGGGTCGGGAAGTTTGCTCCGCCGGATATTGATCACAGCCTGACTGACCGCCCGGATATCGACTTCACCCACTCCCATCCGCTCCAACTCCTGCTCCAGTGTGCCATAAGATACGTTCACCTGTGGGTTCTTCGACAACCGAAGGATCACCCGCGTGATCACAAAACGACCTTTGGCCCCTCTCTTGAAGATACTATCACGATAACCGAATTCACAATCCCGGGCGGAAAAAGTACGTACCGTCAGGTCCTCGAGATCCAAAGCTTCCAATTCCTCGAAAACATCCTTGAGCTCTGTGCCATAAGCACCGATATTCTGAATGGGAGAAGCCCCCACACTACCGGGAATAAGGGACAGGTTCTCAACCCCTCCGTAAGACTGGTCCACACAATACAGAACGAACTGATGCCAGTTCTCTCCCGCTCCGACCCTGACCTTACAGCTGGCTTCATCCTCTTCCACCAACTCGATCCCCGTGATACCGTTCCGGATTACTAACCCTGCTACATCCCGGGTGAACAAAAGGTTGCTGCCCCCCCCGAGGATCAATCTGTTCTGATCCTGGCTGCCGGAAAGGACCTCTTTCAACGCTTCCTCGCTCACCACTTCCGTGAAGCGTTCCGCTTTAACATCGATCCCGAATGTATTGTATGGGAGGAGAGAATGGTCGTGGAGCAAACGGATCATACGAAAACGCAGGGATCAACGTTAGGGGTCATGATAACGATAAGGTAGGCAAATGTAAAAGATCCGGGTGCAGTCCTCTTCCCCGAATACGATTCCTTTCGCCCATCTTCCCCTTCGCCTTCAAATAGCAGGTTTTGGTACTTTTGTATGTGGAAAAGCCCGTCCCTTGAACAAAAAGATCCTCATTGCCGTTACGAACGATCTCTCCACGGACCAAAGGGTGGACAAAGTAGCCCGAACCCTGCTCCGCAACGGGAACGAAGTCACTTTATTCGGAAGGGAAATGAGATCGAGCCAGCCCCTGGATCAACGACCATACAAGACCCAACGTTTCCGCCTGCCTTTTGAAAAAGGCGCGCTGTTCTATGCCTGCTATAATATCCGGCTTTTCCTGACCCTCCTTTTCCGGAAAAGCAACCTCATCGTAGCGAATGACCTGGATACACTTCCAGCCAGCTTTTTGGCCGCCCGGCTCAGGAAGGTCCCTCTTGTCTTCGACAGCCACGAATATTTCACAGGTGTCCCTGAACTGGAAGGGAGACCCCTGGTACATAGCATATGGAAAAGGATCGAACGATCTATCCTCCCCAGGGTCAGGTTCGCCTATACCGTCAACCGCTCGATCGCCGATCTGTACGAAAAAGAATATGGTATCTGCATGAAAGTCGTGCGTAACCTTCCCGACACAAACGGTCTGCAAAAAGAAAAAAGCCGGGAAGAGCTCGGGCTGCCAGTCGACCAAAAGATCGTCATTCTCCAGGGTGCCGGTATCAATGTGGACAGGGGAGGCGAAGAACTTATCGATGCCATGAAGTTCCTGGATGACACCCTCCTTCTGATCATCGGAAGCGGGGACGTAATACCGGCACTCCGGCGAAGAGCTACTGAGCAGGGCCTTGACGACAAGGTTCGCTTCATCGGGAAACTTCCCTACCTGGAAATGATGCAATACACAATGAATGCAGACCTTGGCGCAACCCTGGACAAGGATACCAACGTTAATTACCGATATAGCCTGCCGAACAAGCTGTTCGATTATATTCAGGCAGGATTGCCGGTCCTGGCCTCGGATCTTCCCGAGGTCGGAAAGATCGTTCGCGAACATGACCTCGGACTCCTGACCAAAGAGCACGACCCGGAACATCTGGCCGGCCATATCCTAACCCTTTTCAACGACCCGGAAAGAATGAAGGAATTACAATACAACGTCCGGAAAGCAGCCGGCAAATTAAAGTGGGGAAAAGAAAAAGCTGTGCTGTTGTCCCTTTACCAGGAAGCCCTCACATGAGCCTGTCCCTTCATATAGTCTCCTTTGATATTCCTTATCCTGCTGATTATGGCGGTGTCATCGACGTATTCTACAAGGTACGGGCTTTAACGAACGTCGGGGTGAACATCCGTCTTCATTGCTTTCACAACGGCAGAAAACCCGCTGCTGAACTGGAAAAATACTGCAGCCAGGTCCACTATTATCCACGGAACTACTCCAAATGGCTCCATTTCCGCCCTCAACCTTTCATCGTTTCAAGCCGGGCCCATCCTGACCTTCCGAAAAATTTGCTGAAGGATGGTCATCCTATCCTCTTCGAAGGCCTTCATACATGCTATTACCTTTCCGACCCCAGGTTCAAAGACCGCCTAAAACTGGTCAGGACCCACAACATCGAACATCATTATTACCGGTCCCTGGCCCTGACCGAAAGAAAACCGATCAAACGGAATTTCTTCAGGCTGGAAGCCCGGAAATTGAAGCGGTTCGAGTCAACTCTCCGGCATGCCGACCACATTCTGGCCATCTCCCCGAACGACCAGGCTTATTTCTCGGAAAAATTCGACCGGGTCCAATTCCTCCCAGCTTTTCACAACAACTGTGAGGACCACGCTCTGAACGGACGCGGAACCTTTGCCCTCTACCATGGTAATCTGGGAGTAGCCGAGAACAACAAAGCTGCATTATATCTGATCCACGAAGTCTTCAAAGGATCCCATTTACCGCTTATCATCGCTGGTAGCAACCCCACTCCTCAGCTTCAGGAAATAGTCGTACAGCATCCGAACATTGAGCTGAAAGAGAACATTGAAGCCTCCGAAGTGGATGAGTTGGTCAGCCAGGCCCAGGTGAACATCCTTCCTACTTTTCAGAGTACAGGGATCAAATTAAAATTGTTATCTGCTCTTTTCAAAGGGAGACACTGCCTGGTGAACGAACCCATGGTAAAGGATACAGGATTGGAGGAGTTTTGTCATATAGAGAACGACCCCCGGGGCATGAAGGAGAAATTACACACCCTCATGGAGCAACCCTACTCCAACGAAGAACTCGAAATGCGAAAAAAAACTTTGGAAAATACCTTTTCCAATGCCCGGAATGCGGAAAAGATCAAAGCACTGCTGAAGAAGCATCCCCGACCTTAGCATCATGAATGCGGAGGGTCCGGGAGGGGAACTCCTTGAGAAGCATCAGATCATGGGTCGCCATTACCACGGCCCTTCCGTTCTCACTGATCTTGAACAACAAGCCCATGATCCCCTTGCTGATCTCGGGATCAAGGTTGCCTGTAGGCTCATCCGCCAGTATAAGGTCGGGATCGTTGACCAGAGCCCGCGCGATCGCCACACGTTGCTGTTCTCCTCCTGAAAGCTCATGAGGCATTTTGAACCCTTTGGTCCCAAGACCAACCCGATCAAGGACTTCCTGTGCCCGTTCCTCTATTTTCTGTTTGTCCTTCCACCCAGTCGCTTTCATAACGAAATAGAGGTTGTCGTTGACCGTACGATCGGACAGCAATTGAAAATCCTGGAACACGATGCCCAGGTTACGGCGCAGGTAAGGGATCTGTCGCTTTTTCAGTTTGCGAAGATCGAAGCCCACGACCTTTCCTTCCCCTTCCCGGAGCGGTAATTCACCGTAAAACGTTTTCAGGAGACTGCTTTTACCGCTTCCCGTTTTGCCGATCAGGTAAACGAACTCCCCTTTATCCACCCGCAGGTCGACATCGGAAAGCACCAGATCCTTATCCTGGTGGATCTTGCATCCTTTCAGATCTATGATACCTTCTTCTTCTGCCATGATCGTAAAGGCTTGTAGCGTAAAGATGGGAAATATTCCGCACTCCGGTGCCTGATGCTCCTTTGTTGTCCGAGGATAATTTCAACACGGCTGCGTTGATAAATTATCGCTTTTGTATCCCGCGACAGATGCAGCCCTTATTAGCTTTAAGGTCTGTAGAAGTTCATTCACATGCTTTCTGTGAAGCAGACCATCTTCCGTTCCATCTTGTTCCTCCTGTTGTCAGGAGTACTTCCTCTGGGCAGCAACGCTCAGAAATCGGCTCATTTCTACTTCCTGACGGAACATCAGGACGCACTGGAATTGTATGACAAGGAAAAATATGCCGCTGCCCAGGCCAAGTTCGATCAGGTCACCGAGAACATCAGTGACCCCAATGATCGGGTCCGGGCCGAGGCTGAGTATTATTCCGCCCTGTGTGCCCTTCATCTTTTCAACAAAGATGCCCAATACAAACTCCGGGAGTTCATCGCCGATCATCCGGAGAGTCCCTGGCTCGTCCCGGCTTATTTCCAACTTGGAAAGTACAATTACCGCCGGAGACGCTATGAGAAAAGCATTGAATGGTTCAGCAAAGTGGAGGACTACGACCTCTCAGAAGAACAGGTCGCCGAAAAATACTTCAAGGTAGGATACAGCCATTTCAAAGAAGAACAGTTCGAAAAAGCATCGCAGCATTTCTTCGAGATCAAGGACCGCCAGGGATCCGATTATTTCGGTCCGGCCAATTATTACTATGCCCATATCGCTTACCAGAATGGGAATTACCAGACTGCTCTGGAAGCCTTCCTTAAGATCCGGAACCATCCGAACTTCAGGGAGATCGTTCCCTATTACCTGACCCAGATCTATTACCTGCAGGGAAAGTACGATGACCTCATCAACTATGCCCCCCCTTTCCTCGATTCAGCAGGGACCAAAAGAGCCCCCGAGATCGCCCGTTTGATCGGGGAAGCCTATTACCGTACGGAACGTTACGAGGCCGCTGTACCCTATCTGGAGCAGTTCGCCGAAAAAACCTATGATATCAGCCGGGAAGACCACTACCAACTGGGGTATGCTTATTACAAGAGCGGTCAGCCCAACAAAGCCCTGGAACAACTCAAAAAGATCGTTAACGAAGAAGACAGCCTGGCCCATACCGCTTATTACCATATGGCCCATATCTACCTGGACCAGGAAGAGAAGAACTATGCCCGGAACGCCTTCCGCTCCGCCTCCCGGATGTTCTTCGATCCGGAGATCCGGGAAGAGTCGCTGTTCAATTATGCGAAACTGTCCTATGAGCTTTCCTTTGATCCTTATTACACTGCTGTAAGCGCTTTCCGGCAATTCATCGAAGAATATCCTGATTCTGACCGGATCGAAGAAGCCTATGAATACCTGACCGACCTGTACCTGACCTCCAAAAATTACAAGGTCGCCCTGGAGTCTCTGGAGGAGATCAGGGACAAGAACATCCGCCTGCGGACCGCTTACCAAATGATCGCCCACAACCTCGGGGTCCAGCAATACCAGAACGGCAGGTACGGAGCGGCTATCCGGTATTTTAACAAAGCCGGGGAATACCCGGTGAACCCAAGGTTACAGGCAAGAAGCCTGTACTGGAAAGCGGAAGCTCTGTACCAACAAAGGAAATTCGATGCCGCTATCCGGGCTTATGAGATCTTCCAGAAAGCCCCCCGGGCCTTTGTACTCCCACTGTACGATCTCGCCTATTACGGAAAGGGATATGCCCGCTTCGACCAAAAGAACTACGAAGAAGCTTCTCTGAGCTTCCGCAAATTCGCCGATCAGGAAAAAGTCAACCCTCAACGCCGGAACGATGCCCTGCTCCGGATCGGAGACTGTTACTATGTGCAAAAAGAATACTACAAGGCCGTGGACTATTACCGGGAAGCTGTGGACCTGGGCAAGGTAGACCGGGATTACGCGCTTTACCAATTGGCGCTTTGTAACGGACTGATGCAGCAAGAAGAACAAAAGACCGAAACCCTTCAACAGCTTATCAGAGAGCATCCTGACTCCCCCTATCTTGCAGAAGCCAAATTCCAACTGGGACGGTCTTCTCTCCGCCAGGAAAAGGATCAGAAAGCACTGGAGTACTTCAACGCCGTGGTGGATGAGCACCCCAACGCCCGATACGTCAAAAAAGCCCTGTTGCAGATCGGCCTGATCCATTACCGAAAAGGGAATACAGACCAGGCCCTTGGTATTTTCAAACGTATCGTAGAGGAAAACCCCTCCTACGAAGCCTCCAGGGAAGCCCTCGACCGGATCAAGGACGTTTATGTGGACCTGGGCCAAATGGAGGATTACAACCGTTACGTGGCTGACCTTGAAGGGATCAATATCTCCAAGAAAGAGGTGGACATCGCCAACTACGAGTCAGCGGAAAAACGCTACATGAACGGGGAATACAAAGCAGCGATCAAAGCTTTCGACAAATACCTGGACCAATTCCATCCGGCCAACTTCGCTCTGAACGCCCATTTCTACAAAGCCGAAGCCGAGTACCGACTGGAATTGTATGAAAAGGCCCTGAAAGACTACGAATACGTCATTCAGCAACCGAACAACAAATTCACTGAACCAGCCCTGGCCAGCGCTTCCAAATTGAACTACCGGGAGGAGAATTACGAAAAAGCCCTTCAGGAATACCAGGAACTTGAAAAGATCGCCGAATACCAGGCCAACATCAGGGCTGCGCAGATCGGACAGATGCGCTGTCATAACCAACTCGACCATCACCTGAAAGCCATCAACTATGCCGATCAAGTACTGAAGGATGAAAAGACCCCCCAACAGGTGATCGCTGAAGCCCTCCTGATCAAAGGGAAAAGCTACATAGCCGAGAAGAACTATGAAAAGGCCATGGTAGAACTCCAGGCAACCACGGACACCACGGACAGCGAATTCGCAGCCGAGGCCCAATATCTATCAGCGAAGGTCCATTATATCCGGGAAGAATACAAAGCCTCGGAAAAAGCCATTTTCGAACTGGTCCATCAAAAGCCTTCCTATGACCACTGGGTAGCTGAAGGGTTCCTGTTGCTGGCCGAGAATTACATCGCTCTGGGCGACCTATTCCAGGCCAGGGAAACCCTGCAAAGCATTATCGAGCATCACAGCGACCCCGACCTTACCGGAAAAGCCAAGCAATTGCTCGAAAAGATCGATGAACTGGAAAAAGAACAAGAGGCCCGGGAACCCCTGGATGAAGAGGAATTGAAGATCGACCTGGGCGATGAGGAAGAAGGGTATGAAGAGCTGTTCGAAGACACCAGGGATACGACCCGGTCTCGAAAAATCCACGACCCCAAGCCCTCAGAAAAGGACTAAGCCATGAAAGTCTTCCTGCGCAACATAATCCCTCTTCTTCTTCTGGCCGGTCCAGGAATGGGAACCCTGTTCGCTCAGACCGAAGACGACCAGGACCAGCTCCGGGAAGAGATCGTAACCGTGGGGGAATGGCAGCCCACCCTCAGTGGTGCCTCCAAGATCGGTCACAAACCCTCTTTGTACGACTCCACCCTCTCCCGACCGAAACTTCGCTACTCCAAGCTACCGCGCCGTATCGATACCGATTTCCAGGTAGAACCTATCGAAGCTGCCAGGCTCCGGATCAGGGAACCACTCGACAAACTTTATCAAGGTTATGCCAAGGCCGGGATCGGGATGTACACGACCCCCCTTGCCGAATTCTATTATAGCAGCGACCGGTCACGAGATAAGATCTACAGTGTACACCTCAAACACCTCTCCTCCACCGGAGGCGTGAAGGACCACAAAGATCACAGCGGTTACAGTGATGACCGGATCGACCTGCGGGGCAAGTGGTTCCTGTGGCGTCATTCCATCGAAGCCAACCTGGGCTACGAACGCAACATGGTTCACCACTATGGTTTCTCCCCGAAATTGGATACCATCGGAAGGCTGGAAGAAGATGAGATCGAGCAACGGTTCAACCTGTTCAAGGGGAATGTCGAAGTTGCCAGTTATTACAAGGACAAAGAGAAGTTCAACCACCGCATCAAAGCGGATTATTACCATTTCCGGGACCGCTCCGGGGCGGCTGAGAACAATGCCACTCTCCAGGGACAACTGCGCCGGCATTTCAATGGAGAGCTTTTCAAACTCAACGCCTCCATCAACCACGACCATTATCAACGGGACATTGCAGGACCAGCAGACTCCAACCTGGTCTACAACCGGACCCTGGTCAAGATCAACCCCCAGATCGATTCCAAAGGAAAAGACTGGAAAGTCAGTGCAGGCCTGGGCATTCAAGCCGAATTCACCCATTCCGCCTTTTTCCATTTCTATCCGAACGCCTTTGCCCAATACAGCCTTTTCGACGATATCTTCATCCCCTATGTGGGGCTGACCGGTGATCTGAACGGGAACAC
>CAZAYA010000004.1:0-41263 GCA_964489175.1 uncultured Flavobacteriales bacterium
CTTCTTCCCAGCCGAGAAAACGGTAAAGAAGCACATGAAGCGGAGCAGAGGGTAGCCATTCCTCTCCCCGTATTACATGGGTGATCTTCATCAGATGGTCATCCACCACATTGGCCAGGTGGTAGGTCGGCATGCCGTCATGCTTTACCAACACCTTGTCGTCCATATTGGAGGAATGCACTACTACCCAACCCCGGATGCGGTCGTAGAAACGGATCTCTTCGTTCCTTGGGATCTTGATCCGGATCACGTACGGTTCACCGGCTTCCAGTTTTTGCTGAACCTCGTCCTTCGGCAGGGTGAGGCTGTTCTTCATGGAGCTGCGTGTGATGGCATTATACTGGGCCACCGCTGCTTTCGATGCCTTAGCCTTGTTGCGCATCTCTTCCAGTTCCTCAACGGTGTCGAAGGCATAATAGGCCAGTCCGGCTTCCAGGAGTTGTTCGGCGTATTGGCCGTAAAGGTGCTTTCTTTCAGATTGCCTGTAAGGACCGTTCACTCCCCCTTTATTCGGTCCTTCGTTCGGGAGAAGCCCGCACCATTCGAGGGATTCCTGAATGTAATCTTCTGCACCTTTAACGAAGCGGGTTTGGTCGGTATCCTCCAGGCGGAGGATGAACACCCCTTCGTTCTGACGGGCGAACAGGTAATTGTAAAGGGCCGTTCTCACACCCCCCATGTGCAGGGGTCCGGTAGGACTGGGGGCGAATCTTGTTCTTACAGCCTTGTTGGACGGCATGGATAGCGGATTTTGTGCGAAGATAGCGGATTTGCCATAATTTCCGGGCTTTTATGAAGCTCAGGGGATCCTCTACCTTTGGGGCCATGTTTCTGGATGGCACAGCAACCTGGAAAGACTACCAACTTATCGATGCCGGAGGCGGGGAAAAGCTGGAACGATTCGGGGAGATCACTCTGATCCGGCCGGAACCCCGGGCCCTGTGGCAGTCCGGTCTGGCCCCAAAGGAATGGAGACAACAAGCCCACGCCCGTTTCGACCCTTCAGCGGGCAAGAGGGGTGGATGGGAAACCTACCAAAAGGTCCCGGAGGAGTGGTCCCTTTGTTATCGTTCTGAAACCCTTTCCCTGAACTTTCAACTTGCTCTCACCCGCTTCAAACATGTAGGGGTCTTTCCGGAACAAGCAGTGAATTGGGAATTCATCCATCGGCAAGTGAAGAGCATGCAAAGCCATGATAGCGTTCCGAAAATTCTGGTCCTCTTTGCCTATACTGGCGGGGCCTCTTTGGCAGCCCGGGCCGCCGGGGCTGATGTCGTTCATGTGGAATCGCTCAAACAACTGGTCACCTGGGCCCGGGAGAACATGGAAAAGTCCGGCTTGCAGAACATTCGGTGGACAGTGGAAGATGCTTTCAAATTCGTCCGGCGTGAATTAAAAAGAGGACACCAGTACCAGGGGGTCATCCTGGATCCACCTGCTTTCGGGAGAGGACCGAAGGGGGAGACCTGGAAATTGGAGAAGGAATTGGCCCCCCTGATCGAGGCGACGGTCGACCTTCTGGACCCGGAACGGCATTTCTACCTGATCAATGCCTATTCTCAGGGGCTTTCCCCGTTAACCCTGGGGAATATCATTTATTCAAGGATACGGCCTTCTTCCTTTTCTTCGGGGGAGCTCTACATTTCCTCTTCTTCCGGGCAAAGGATGCCGGCAGGGTGGTTCGCATCTTTCCATTCTCCGTCCTGACCGGCTGTTGCCCGGATCGATGGAATTTCGGACCTTTACTTGGCAGGGTTTTGCAACGATCCGACCTTCTTAGGCGTTGTGATGAGGAGTCCGTACCATGGCTGAACAGCATTACGATATCCTTCTCCGGAAACTCGACGAGTTCATCCGGAAATATTATAAGAATCAGCTCATCCGGGGCGGGTTGTATACCCTTTCCCTCGTGCTGATCGCTTATCTGGCCATCGTTGCCCTCGAGTATTTTGGTCATTTCGGGTCGTCTACCCGTACGGTCCTTTTTTATGGTTTCCTCGGGATCGCTTTGTTCGTGATGGGGCGCTTTCTTGTTCTACCTTTCTTCCGGCTCCTTCGGCTCGGAAAGGTTATTTCCCATGAAGAAGCATCCCGCATTATCGGTGCCCACTTTCCTGAAGTACAGGACAAATTGCTTAATACCCTTCAGTTGCACGAAAGGTCCGTTCAGGCGGATGATCCACAACAGGCAGAACTGATCCGGGCCAGCATTGATCAGCGGATCGGGGACCTTCAGCCTGTCCCTTTCGGAGCTGCCATCGATCTCCGGGAGAATCGTCGGTACCTCAAATATGCTTTGCCCCCGCTCCTGCTCTTTCTTATCCTCCTTTTCGCTTCACCTACCATTATTACGGACAGTACTGAACGGATCGTAAAGCATACCCGTCATTTTGAACGTGAAGCCCCCTTCCGTTTTATGATCCAGAACGAGGATCTCGAAGTGATCGAACAGGAGGATTTTGATCTGGAGGTAAAGGTTACCGGGGATGTGTTGCCCGATCAGGCATACATCAATATGGGAGGCGATCGGTTCCGTTTGGAAAAGAAAGGATCCGGCCGCTTCCGCTACCGTTTCCGGAACGTGAAAGAGCCGGTCACTTTCCAGCTTTCTGCTGATGGTTTCGATTCCCGTTCCTATGAGCTCAAAACCCTTCCCGATCCTATGCTCCTGAACTTCCAGGTACACCTCGAATATCCGGCCTACCTGGATCGTGAGGATAAAAAGGTCAGGAATACAGGTGACCTGGTCATTCCCGAGGGAACGAAGGTGAAGTGGGACCTGACCACCAAGAACACCGATAAGGTACTGCTGGCCCTGGGGGACAGCACCCATGAATTGCGGTCGGTCGGAGAAGGAGCTTACCGTTATGCCAAAAGGTTCATGGAGAGTACGACCTATACCATTACCACAGCTAATCAATACATCCAGAGCCGGGAGCCTATCGAATACCACATCACTGTTCAGCCTGATCAATATCCCGAGATCCAGGTCAAAGAGGAACCAGATAGCCTCAACAGGAAAAAGCGGTACTTCATGGGAAGGATCGCTGATGATCAAGGGTTCACCAGGCTCACATTCAATTATAAGTATATCCGTACCGGATCCGATAGTGCCCGGCGGATCCCTGAAGGAATGGTATCACAAGAGCTCCCCGTGGAGCAGGGAATGACCCGGCAGGAATTCTTCCATGATTGGGATATGGGAGAATTGGATATACGGGCCGGAGATGAACTGCAGTATTATTTCGAGGTGTGGGACAATGACCAGGTGAACGGAGCCAAATCCACCCGCACCCGTACGCTGACCTATACGGCCCCTACCCTTGAGGAACTGTCCGAAATGGAGGAGAAGGATAACCAAGTCATCAAAAAGGACCTGAAGGAAGGGCTCGATGAGGCCAGGGAATTGCAGCAAAAGCTGGACCAGATCAGCCGTGATATGCTCGACAAAAAGCAATTGAGTTGGCAGGAAAAGAAAAAGGTGAGGGAATTGTTGGAGCAACAAAAAGAGTTGGAGAAAAAAGTGGAAGGCATCAAGGAGCAGAATCGGGATAAGAACCAGCGGCGCTCCGAGTTACAACAACAGGATGAGGAGATCTTGAAAAAACAGGAGCAATTGCAAAAGTTGCTCGATCAGGTCATGACCGAGGAGATGAAAAAAATGTTCCGGGAGCTGGAGAAATTGATGGAAGAAATGGACAAGGAAGAGTTGCAGGAGCAGATCGAGAAAATGAACATGTCCAATGAAGAAATCGAAAAAGAGTTGGACCGGAGTTTGGAGATCTTCAAGCAGCTGGAATTCGAGAAAAAGCTGAACGAGACCATCAACCGGCTGAACAAGCTGCAGCAGGAACAGGAAAAATTATCCGAAAAAGCCCAGGACCCCTCCTCCGATCCCGAGTCCCTGAAGCAACAACAGGATTCCCTGAACAAAGCTTTCGAGAAAGTCCGGGAGGACCTCGATTCTTTGGAGCAAAAGGATAAAGCGATGCAGACCCCGAATGGGATGAAGGATACGGAAGAGAAGGAGAAAGCCATCGGAGAGCAGATGAAGGAAAGTTCCCAGCAACTGCAACAAGGGCAGAAAAAGGATGCCTCCGGCAACCAGAAGGATGCTTCTCAAAAAATGAAGCAACTCTCCCAGGAGCTTCAGAAGATGCAGCAAAGCATGCAAAGT
Source organism: uncultured Flavobacteriales bacterium (assembly GCA_964489175.1). Lineage (GTDB taxonomy): Bacteria > Bacteroidota > Bacteroidia > Flavobacteriales_D > CAYVSK01 > CAZAYA01. The sequence goes on from CAZAYA010000004.1 coordinate 4,178, forward strand.
CAGGCTATCCGGTTGAACATGGAGGCGCTGCGGGCATTGCTGGAGAATCTGATCCAATTATCCTTCGACCAGGAAACCCTGATGGACGATCTGCAGAACACCAGTAAGGAAGATCCCGGTTATGTGAAGATCGGACAGCGGCAGAAAAAGCTCAAGGACGATGCGGCCATGATCGAAGATTCGTTGTATGCTTTGAGCAAGCGGGTCGTGCAATTGGAAGCCACCATTAATAAACAGATCGATGAGGTGAATCAGAACATGGAACAAGCCATCGGCCTTATTGCGGAGAGGAAGACCGGAAATGCTGCCAGTAAGCAGCAATACGTGATGACCGCCCTCAATGAACTAGCCTTGTTGTTGGATGAAGCCTTGCAGAGTATGCAAAAGCAAATGGCCCAACAAATGCAGGGCAAAAGCAATTGTCAGAAGCCCGGGAGTGGCCAGAAGCCATCCCTGTCCCAGATGCGAAAGATGCAGCAACAGCTGGGCAAAAAGATCCAGCAATTGAAAAAAGGGCAGAAGCCTGACGGGAAGCAACCCGGTGGTAAAAAAGGCCAGGGACAGAAGATGAGCAAGGAGATCGCTCGTATGGCAGCCCGCCAGGCAGCTATACGAAGAAAGATCGAGAAGTTGAGTCAGGAACTCCAGCAGGGCAAAAGCGGGCAGGGAGATGAGCTACGCAAGATCGCCGAGCAAATGGAGAAGAATGAAGAAGACCTGGTGAACAAGAAATTCGACCGGGAGATGAAGGAACGCCTCAAAGAGATCGAAACCCGTTTGTTGAAGTCAGAAAAAGCAGAGCGGGAAAGGGAGTATGAGAAAAAGCGGGAATCTGAAGTGGCAAAAAATGAAAATTATAGTAACCTTAAAGAATATTTTAAGTATAAAAGGGAGAAACAACAGGAGGTGGAACTGCTCAAGACCGTTCCTCCTTCGTTGAAGCCCTACTATAAGGAAAGAGTGAACCGTTATTTCGACCGATCCCAGCAATAAGATCCAGCATCATGCAACAAGAGCAAATTTCCCTCAACCAAAAGCTCGACCTGGGTTCTACCATCGATAGTATTTCCCAGGTGGAAAAATTCGTGGACGACATCTGCGAAGAGCACAAGATCGGGGAGGAGCTTTACGCCAACATCCTCATCGCGATCACCGAAGCAGCCAACAATGCTATTCAGCATGGGAATCAAAAGGATCCGGGCAAAACCTTCACGGTGTCCTATGAACCGAAAGAAGACCTGCACCGCCTCGTCTTCACTGTCCGGGATCAAGGGCAGGGATTCGATTATGAGAACGTCCCCGACCCTACTGCTCCTGAAAACCTTGAAAAACCTTATGGCCGCGGCATTTTCCTGATGCGCAGTTTGGCTGATGAGGTCAATTTCTACGATGAAGGGAGGGTCACTGAGCTGACCTTCGACATCAGCGGACGCTGAACACCATGCCTTCTGCGGAGCGGATCCCTGTGACCTTCCACACGGAAGATACGGACCTTGAATTGCCCGATACTGAACAGATCCGCTCGTGGTTACAACGAACCGGAGAAGAAGAAGGCTGCTACCTGGGACCGGTCAACATCATCTTTTGCAGTGATGCCTATCTCCACCGCATGAACCTCTCGTACTTGGATCATGATACGCTGACGGATATCATCACTTTTGACTATTCAGAAGGAAATGAACTTTCAGGAGATCTCTTCATCAGTGTGGACCGGGTGAGAGAAAACGCCGCCCAATTCCAAACCCCTTTCGGAAAAGAGCTTTCGCGAGTGATGGTTCATGGCTTGCTCCATCTGGCGGGGTATGCCGACGATACTGACGCTGAAAAGGAGGTTATGCGCAAAAAAGAAGAGTTTTATATTGATCGATTAGCATCAACTTCCTGATATGTTCCACGTGGAACATTCCTCCCGATCCCTCCATGCATTGCTCCCTTTTCATGTCTTATCTTTGCAATTCCAGTTCCCTTGTATCAGAGTGCTGAAGAATTTTCACCCCCCATGTTCGAGAAACCTTATGATCTGATCGTTGTAGGTGGTGGCCACGCTGGTAGTGAAGCTGCTGCGGCTGCTGCCAATATGGGTTCCCGCGTGTTGATGGTGACCATGAACATGAACGCCATAGCCCAGATGTCCTGTAATCCTGCTATGGGAGGAATCGCCAAAGGACAGATCCTGCGGGAAGTGGATGCTTTGGGAGGGTATTCCGGTATCGTGGCCGATCGCTCCATGGTCCAGTTTCGCATGCTGAACCGGTCTAAAGGCGCAGCTATGTGGAGTCCCCGTACGCAGAACGATCGACAATTGTTTGCACAGACCTGGCGGGAAATGCTCGAACAAACCCCGAACGTGGACTTTTGGCAGGACATGGTCACCAAAGTGATGGTGGAGGAAGGACGGATAACCGGTGTAAAGACCTCCATGGGGGTCGAGATCCCTTCCCGGGCTGTGGTGTTGACCAACGGCACTTTTTTGAACGGCCTGATCCACTTGGGAGAAAAACAATTTGGAGGCGGAAGGGCCGGGGAAAGGGCTTCTACTGGATTAACCGCTCAACTCGAAGAGCTTGGATTCGGATCCGGCAGGATGAAGACCGGGACTCCTCCCCGTCTCGATGGTCGCTCTCTGGACTACGGAAAAATGGAAGAACAAAAAGGAGATGCCGATCCTGGGAAATTCTCCTTTTCCGAGGTTACTACCCCTCCCGAGCAACAACTCAGCTGCTATATTTCTTATACCAACCCGACTGTACACGAGATCCTGGAAAGCGGCTTTGATCGTTCTCCCATGTTCAACGGCCGGATCCAGTCCGTAGGCCCGCGTTATTGCCCTTCTATTGAGGATAAGATCGACCGGTTCGCTGATAAAGACCGCCACCAGTTGTTCATCGAACCGGAAGGGTGGAATACCGTGGAGATCTACCTCAATGGATTTTCCACCAGTCTTCCAGAGGAGGTTCAGCTCAAAGCCATTCATCAGATCCCTGGTCTTGAGAACGCTAAGATGTTCCGACCGGGTTATGCCATCGAGTACGATTTCTTCCCCCCTACACAGATCCGGGAAACGATGGAAACGAAGTTGGTGGAAGGGCTGTATTTTGCTGGCCAGATCAACGGGACCACCGGCTATGAAGAAGCGGCCTGCCAAGGGGTAATGGCTGGGATCAATGCCCATCTTAAGATCCGGGGGAAGGAGCCTTTCATCCTGAAACGCTCCGAATCTTACATCGGGGTTTTGATCGATGATCTTATCACTCAGGGGACCAAAGAGCCTTATCGGATGTTCACCTCCCGGGCGGAACACCGGATCTTACTGCGGCAGGATAATGCCGACCTGCGATTGACGCCTCGCTCCCATGCCATTGGTTTGGCTTCCGAGGAAAGGGTTCGGAAAGTGGAGACCAAGCGGCGGGATACAGAGAGCCTGATCGCTTTTTTCGACCGGGAAAGTATTGCTCCTGAAACGATCAATCCGACCCTGGAGAGCAAAGGGAGCCATCCTATCCAACAGAAGGTCAAGTTGCGGAAGATCCTGACCCGACCGGAAATTTCTCTGGAGGTGGTACGGCAAGCGATGCCGGCGATCGATCGTTTCGTTGAAGAGATGGAAGGAGACAAGGAAATTGCCTTGCGCCAGGCGATGATCCAGATGAAGTACGAAAGCTACATTCGGCGGGAACATGAAATGGTTGAGAAAATGGCCCGCCTGGAAGACATGGAGATCCGTGGAGACTTGGATTACTCTAGGATAGCTTCCTTGTCCGAAGAAGGCAAGGAGAAACTTCGCCATCATCAGCCCCGCACTTTGGGGCAGGCTTCTCGTATCAGTGGAATCTCCAAGTCGGATATTTCCGTGTTGATGGTCTACCTCGGCAAGTGATCCCTATTTTTGGTGGGACCCTGGAAGCTTGTTCTCTCGAAGCCTTTTCCTGCCTGCCTTTTTTTATCTTCGCTTCCTCATGTTCCACGTGGAACGTTATGGAAGAACTCAAAGCATGTCCGATCTGCCACGGAGCTTCTCAAAGCTCATTTTTAGCGTGTAAAGACCATACGGTTTCCGGAGAAACGTTCGCTTTGGTCCAGTGCGACTATTGTGGCTTTGTTTTTACTAATCCGCGACCTGAAGAATCGGCGATAGCTCGGTACTATCAGTCAGAGGACTACATTTCCCACTCCAATACACAAAAAGGTTTTATCAACACCCTGTACCAGTGGGTACGGAACTTCACCATTCGCAGTAAATACCGGAAGGTCGCTGGTTTATCCTCTGATCGCCGGTTGTTGGATTATGGAGCCGGGACCGGGGAATTCCTTGAGCATTGCCGGGGAAAGGGTTGGGACGTGAAAGGCCTGGAGCCCGATGAGGGTGCCCGCCGGTTTGCCGTTCAAAACCATCACCTGGAACTGGAAACGCCGGACCGGTTATGGGATCTGTCCGATCAGGCTTTCGGAGTGATCACCATGTGGCATGTGCTGGAACATTTGCATCGATTGAACGAAACCGTGGAACAATTGAAGCGGGTGTTGAAACCTGGTGGTGCGTTGGTGGTGGCCGTGCCCAACCGGACTTCATGGGATGCGGCTCACTACGAGGAGCATTGGGCAGCGTATGATGTGCCCAGACATTTGTACCATTTCAGGCACGAAGATATCTCTGGTTTGTTCGAGCGCCATGATATGAAAGTGGAGGAGGTTCATCCTATGAAATGGGATGCTTTTTATGTTTCCATGCTCAGTGAAAAATACCGGGATGGAAATGTGATCATGGGGGGAATGCGAGGTGCGATCTCCAATTATAAGGCCAGCGACCGAAAACATACTTGGTCCAGCCAGAGCTATGTGATCCGGCACCGGGATTGACCGTTTTCAGGCGCTCTGAACGACCCTTCTGTTTTTTGATACATACCCCCGGCGAATGTTTCGTTCTTTGTTCTGCGGGCCAATATAAAGGTCGTTTTGAAAAGGCTTGGCAGGAAAGGCTCTTAGCGCAACCATGCAAAAACAACACTTCCTCATCATCGGTCAGGGGATCGCCGGAACATGGCTTTCCCATGAATTGCTCCAGCGGGGGCAGTCGGTCCAGGTGGTGGATGCTGGTTTGGAAAAAGCTGCTTCCTGGATCGCCCCGGGTACGTTCAATCCGATCAATCTCTCCCGCTATAGTAAAAACTGGCGCATGGAGGAGGCCCTTCCTGTACTCCGGGAGAGAATGCAGACCATGGAAAAGGAGCTGGACCGGGAATTCTTCTATGAACGACCGTTGCTCCGCCCTTTTCAAAACCCCGAAGAAGTTTCCATGTGGAAGGAAAAAGCCAGGGGATTGGCCTTTGCCACTTATCTCAGGACCTGTACTCCCGGACCGACTTCCCGGGAAGGGATCGACTTCCCTTATGGTTATGGTGAAGTTGAAGGAGCTGGCTTTGCCGATCTTCCGGTCTTTTTGAAGGCCTACCGTTCCTGGTTGAGCAATGAAAACATGCTCATCGAAACAGCGTTCCGGCCGGAAGTGGTTTCCCTGCATCCTTCTCATGTGGAATGGCATGGCTTTAAAGCTGATCGGCTGATCCTGTGTACAGGGATCCGGGCTTCCCAAAGCCCGTGGTTCCGGGAAGTGCCTTTTTCCCCGGTAAAAGGAGAGGCCCTGACCGTGGAGATCCCGGGGTTGGAATGTACTTCCCTGATCAAGGGGAAAGTGTTCCTGGTCCCGTTGGGGGAGAATCGTTACCGGGTAGGATCCAATTATGACCGTGGATTTACCGATGATATGCCCACCGCTGAAGGCAAAACACGATTGCTCGGTGGACTGGAAGAAATGATCGGGGATCGCCGAGAAGTACGGGTATTGGCCCATCATGCGGGAATACGGCCTACCGTGAAACGGCACAGGCCTGTCCTGGGACTTCATCCAGAGAACGATCGGATCGGTATTTTCAATGGGCTGGCCTCTAAAGGAGTCTCTCTGGCTCCTTATCTGGCGATGAATTTAGCGGATCATCTGGTGGAGGGAACACCCCTCGACCAGGAAGCGGATGTCATGCGATTTTTCAGCGGGCCCTCTGGAAATTGATACCAGCAGGGCTTACCGAAACAAAAATGTCTTATATTTGCACCAACTATCATGCGGAAACAAAATTTTGATATCGCTTGTTGTTGTACAGCCCCTCGTTAGGGAAGGCTGTGGACGTGCATGCGATGCTACCGATACTAAAAGCCTTCCCACGGGAAGGCTTTTTTTGTGCCGAATATTTTGATTCGAATACTATGAACAGGGAATTTTTCAATACGGTCTGTTGCTGCTGCTGTACCTACCCACCGCCGGGAAGGTGACCGCGCTATGCATGGACCTTGTTCATGAGCTCGAAACCAAAAGCCTTCCTGGAAGATCCGGGAAGGCTTTTTTGTTGGTATAGACACGATTGTAAAGGAGTATGGACCTCATCATCGATCAAAGAAAAGAAGCCCTGCATCATTTAGGGCAACACATCGGGGAAACCCCGCTCTTCGAGTTGGATCGCTTCACCGAACGTTCTGATGTGCGCTTGTTCGCCAAGCTGGAGTGGCAGCAATTCGGGGGAAGTGTCAAAGCCCGTCCGGCCTACCGGATCTTCCGGGAAGCTGTGGAGAACGGATCGCTGGATCATGGCCGCCATTTGCTGGATGCTTCCAGTGGGAATACAGCGATAGCATATGCTTCCGTGGGAGCGGCGATCGGAATCCCCGTGACCATCTGCTTGCCTGGAAATGCTTCCTCTGAGCGCAAGAAGATTCTGAAAAGCTTGGGAGCGGAGGTGATCGAAACCTCGCCCTTCGGAGGGACTGACGATGCTCAGGACAAGGCTGCTGAACTGGCGGAGGAATATCCGGACCGTTACCTTTACGTAGACCAATATTCCAACGAATACAACTGGAAAGCTCATTACAGTACCACGGCCGAGGAGATCCACCGGGAGGCCCCTGAAGGTCCCTTGTTTTTCGTGGCAGCCCTGGGAACCACAGGCACCTTTACCGGTACGGTCAAACGATTGAAAGAATTGCGGAGCGATGTAACCGCTGTGGCTTTGCAACCAGCTTCTGCTCTTCACGGGCTGGAAGGGTGGAAACACCTTGAAACCGTCCGTACCCCGGCCATATTCGATCGTTCCCTGATCGACGAGGGGTTGTTCATCGAGACGGAGACTGCGTATCAGTATATGGTCCGGGCTGCCCGGGAGGAAGGGTTGTTGATCAGTCCTTCTTCCGCGGCTGCTTTGGCAGGGGCCCATGAAGTGGCTTCGAACATTTCCTTTGGAACCGTGGTTACGGTGTTCCCGGACAATGCCGAGAAATATGGAGAGATTACCGAACAAGTTTTCGCTTAAAACCCCAGTGTTATGCTGAAGCTAACAAATGATGTTTACCAGGTGATGCAGGAAGATGCCGAAAACAAATACCCTAATGAATGCGTGGGCTTTTGCTTCGGTGAAGATGGTCATCCGCGGGTGGTGACCGAAGCCAGGCCAGTGACCAACAGCAAGGAAGGGGATCAGCGCCGCCGCTTCGAGGTGTCAGCCCGGGATTACATGGAGGCTGAACAGCATGCGGCCCGGACCGGGCAGACCTTGCTGGGGGTGTACCATTCGCATCCGGACCATCCTGCCCAACCCTCGGAACATGATCGAAAACAAGCCGTTCCTTTTTTCTCGTACATTATACTTTCCGTTCAAAAAGGGGAGGTGGACAATACGACCTCCTGGCTGTTGAATGAAGAGGGTCAGTTCGATGAAGAGGAACTCCAGTATGAACCTACATTGACCACGAACTTATAATCGACTCAACTATGGCACAAGTCATCATTCCCACACCGCTTCGAAAATTCACGGGAAACCAGGGTACCGTGGAAGGCCAGGGCAATAATGTCCTGGAAGTGATCCAGAACGTCACGCAGGAGCATCCTGAATTGCAGCAACATCTCCTGGATGAGAACGGAGAATTGCGGCAATTCGTCAGGATCTACCTGGGCGACGAGGACATCAACGCGTTGGACAAGGAAAACACCCAAGTCGAACAGGACGCCGTGATCAGCATCATTCCTGCCATTGCAGGAGGCCGGTCATAAAAAAACATTGTTATGAGCCAGATCGAATTCAGCAAAAAAGAATTGGAGCGGTATAGCCGCCACCTCATCATCCCCGAGTTCAATATCGAAGGCCAACGCCGCCTCAAAGGGGGCAAGGTCCTCGTGGTCGGAGCCGGCGGATTGGGTGCACCGCTGTTGCAGTATCTCACTGCGGCCGGTGTAGGGACTATCGGCATCGTGGATGCGGATGTGGTGGAGGATAGTAACCTTCAGCGTCAGGTCCTTTTCACGACCCATGACATCGGGAGACCCAAGGTGGATGCTGCCAAAGAGCGGTTGGAGGCGCTGGATCCCAACGTCACGGTCCATACCCATCAAACCCGGCTGACCTCGGAGAATGCCCTTGATATCATTCGGGATTATGACCTTGTGGCGGACGGGACCGATAACTTCCCCACCCGTTACCTGGTGAACGATGCTTGTGTCCTGCTCGGCAAAGTGAACGTGTACGCTTCTATCTTCCGTTTTGAAGGGCAAGTATCCGTATTCAACTATACTGATAAGGAAGGGGAGACCGGTCCGAACTACCGGGACCTTTTCCCAACGCCTCCTCCTCCCGGGCTTGTTCCTAGCTGTGCTGAGGGTGGGGTGATCGGCGTTCTTCCCGGCATCCTTGGAAGCCTGCAGGCCAATGAGGTGATCAAAGTCCTATCCGGAGTGGGAGAACCCTTATCCGGCCGCTTGTTCACTTTCGATGCCCTTACTTTCGATACGCGTACGCTCAAGGTGCACAAGAATCCGGACCGTCCGGAGGTCGAGCAATTGATCGATTATGAGCAATTCTGCGGACTGGGTGATAAAGATGCAGCCGAAGAACCTTCCGTGAAAGAAGTCACCGTGGAAGAATTGTACGATTGGCAGACGAAAGGGGAGGATCACCAACTGATCGATGTCCGGGAGCCTTTTGAGTTCGAGATCGCGAACATGGGAGGAGAGTTGATCCCCCTTAAAACGATCGCGGAGGAAGTGAACCGTATCGATTCAGATAAAAAGGTGGTCGTGCATTGCCGCAGTGGTAAGAGAAGTGCCCAGGCCATCGAAGAGCTCGAGGAAAAATTCGGGTTCTCGAACCTTTACAACCTCAAAGGCGGGATCCTGGAATGGGCTGAGAAGATCGACACGAAGTTGGCCAAATACTGAAACCTTCCTTTTTCATGACCCAAGCCCCCCGGAATGGTTTGCCCGGGGGGCTTTTTTATGCCTGATCCGGGGAAGTGTCGCTCTTTTCCTCGATGGTGGCCCGGGTTTGAGGAAGGTATTGGGGATAGTGCTCCTGGATGAAGGCGATCAAGTGTTCGCGGATATCGCATTTCAGGTCCCATGACTTGTAGGAATCTTCAGAACTTACGGTGGCCCGGATCACCATCGTCTTATCGGTGGCTTCGGTTACTTGCAGGTGGCAGATCTTCCCGTCCCACAGGTCGTGACCTTCGACGATCCTTTTCAATTCTTCCCGGACCGGTCCCAGGGGAAGACGGTAATCCACATGGACCTTGACCTCTCCGAAAAGGTCCTCGGAATGGCGGGTCCAGTTCTGAAAAGGGGTGGTGATGAAATAATTGATGGGGACGATCAGCCGGCGCTTGTCCCATATCTGGACGACGACGTAGGTAAGTGTGATCTCCTCGATCACGCCCCACTCCTTTTCCACGATCACGGTATCGTCGATCTTGATCGGTTGGGTAAAAGCGATCTGGAAGCCGGAGATCAAATTACCAATGGTCTTTTGAGACGCGAAACCCACGATAACACCGATGATGGCCGTGGAAGTAAGAATGGTCTGCCCGATCTTCTGGACCTCTTCAAAGCTCAACAAGATGGCGGCGGTTCCCAGAATAAAGACCAAAATGGCCGTGAATCGTTTCAGGAACTGGATCTGAGTGCGGATCCGACGTTCCTTAAGGTACTTGTTCTTGCGGATCTTGTATTGTTCGAAGAAGGTGTCTTCCAGGACATTGAGCAGCCTCAGGCAAAGCCATCCGAGGTTCACCACGATGAGGACCCGAAGGATTGCAGCGATGATATATGCAAGGTCTTCCCCGAGGGCCAGTGATCCCATGGAAAGGTAGAAGAACAGCAGGGGGAAAAAGGATCGTACCCTTCCTCCGAGATGTCTACTGATGGAATTCGAGATGTAGGAATTGCTGCGGCTGTAGCGATGGGTGATGCCTTTCAGCAGGAGAAAACTGAATACATATCCGATCAGGCTCCACAATACCAGCCAGATCAGCATTTGCCAGATAGGGTTCAGTTGAAGGAAATGATCCGTGAAGAATTCTTCCATGGGCCAAGCCACTGTCTTGCAACAAAAATAAGAGAGTAAAGGGATCTTCCTTGTCCTGGATCGGTTTATTCCGGATGTCTGACCCGGAGGCCCTGCAGCCCTTTGTAATAGAAAAGAAGTGGGAAGATGGCCAGGAGAACGAAAGTCCCGCTGATGAAATAAGCCCAGGTGATGTTGTCGCCCCGGGTGAAAAAGGCGATAGAGAAAAGCCCTGTGAAAGCGGTCCGCAATAGAATGTTGATAGCCTGAAAAACACTGTTGGTCCGTCCGATAACATCATTGGGAACATGATCGAAAAGGTAGGTGATGCGTAGGATCCGTGCTGTAGAATTGGTCATGCCCAGCATGAAATTAAAAGCCAGGAAGATCCACAAAGATCGGGTGAAGGAACAAAGGTGGAAGACCACCACGGTCAGGACCATGGCCAGAATGATGGACAGGACAGTATTCCAGCGACGAGCAACCCAATGAATGCCGATGCCGGTCAAGACCGCTCCTATGGCAAAAAGGACCTCCCCGGCAGCGTAAATGTCGGCATCCTTGTCCAGGTATTGCTGCACGTAGACCGGCATCAGGAAGAAAGCCTGGATGATAACGAAAATGAAGATCACATAGGAAGCATTCCCGAAATGAAAGAGCAACGGATTGTGTTGTAGAAAGCGGAAGCCGGTCCGAAGTCGTTGCCGAACCGATCCACGGTCGATCCTTCGGGGCTTGACCGACTTGTACCGCAGCGAGGAAAAGATCAGAAAAGCCGTCAGGTAAGCGCCAGCATCCAGCAAAAATATCCGGGAAAGAGGCCAGGCTTCTACCTCAAAAGGGAACCATGCTTTCAGGGCGAATTTTTCCCCTCCGGTGCCGGCCAGTAAAATGGCTGCAACGGCACTTGCCAGCATTCGGGTGGTCTGGCCCTGGATCTCGAGCGTGGTATTTGTTCTTGCATGTCTTCCTTCCGGGGTGATCTCTTGAGCCAGGGCATAAAGGTTGGGGTAGTGGATGTTGAAGTTGAATACGGTGATCGTGAAAGCCAAACCGATAAGGGTGACCGGAATGGCACCTGTTTGGTAGCCTGTGAGGGTGATACCGCCGATCAGGAGGCCAGCGATCAGGTTCAGGCCCAGGAAGACATGTTTTCGTGAATAGCGGTCGATCAGGGTTCCGCTGTACAGGCTCCAAAAAAGGGTCAGAAAGGTCACGACCGTGAACAGGATGCCGAAAAGAGAAGGCTTGCCCAGGACATCGGCAAAATACCAGGGAATGGCGAGCATCATGATCCCATGAGCGAATTCACAGACGATATTCCCGCTCAGGAGAGTGAACAGGGCATTTCGGTTCGTTCGATCGTGTTCGGGTGTCACCGGCCTTTTCCTTCTATTTTTGTAAAGAAGTATTCAAAGATAGACAGATCCCATGCGTCGGAAACGAGCTTACAGTGCGGAAGAGGCTTTGGCCAGATTACGGGATCATTGCTCCCGTCAGGAGCGTTGCAAGAGCGACCTGCGCATGAAATTGAATGAATGGCAGGTAGAGCGGGAAACCGGGGAACAGTTGCTGGAACAGCTGGAGGAAGAAGGTTTCATCAATGAGGAACGGTTCGCTGAGGTCTTTGCCGGCGGTAAATTCCGCATCAAACGATGGGGTCCTTACAAGATCCGGCAAGCACTTCTTGAAAAATACATCCCCGAGGAACATATCGAGCAAGCTTTGCAGGCCATTTCTGAAAAAGACCGGCGGGAGATGCTCCGTTACTGGATCGACCGGAAAGGAGGGGCTGCTGGAAGTCGGGAAGCGCGCAGCAAATTGGTCCGTTTTCTTACCAATAAAGGGTTCGATATGGGGATGGTCCTTGAAGAGTTGGATCGGGAGACTGGTTGATCATCCTCAGCCTGTGGTCCGGATCGCTTCGACCGGATCGAGTCGGGAGGCCAGCCAGGCCGGGATGAACCCTGACAGGATGCCGATGAGGGCAGAGATGCCCACTCCCCGCAGAATGTTGGTCACGGATAAAAGCGCATTGACGTTCAGCAGTGTACTGACGATCACTGTTCCCAGAAAGACCAGCAAAAGGCCGATCAGGCCCCCGATGAGGCAGAGGATCATGGATTCGAAAAGAAACTGGAGCAAGATGAAATAATTGCGGGCCCCCAGCGATTTTTGGATCCCGATCATCGGAGTGCGTTCACGGACCGATACGAACATGATGTTGGCGATGCTGAACCCTCCGACCAGGATCGAAAACCCGCCGATCACCAGTCCGACGATATTGATCACATCGAAAAGGTCTTCCAGGCTGGAGGAAAGCAAGCTTGGCTCGTTCAGGGCGAAGTTGTTCTCTTCTTTCGGACGCAACCGGCGAATAGACCGCATCGCTCCGGTGATCTCGTCCTTGAGGGTGGCATTCTCCACCTGGTCCCGGGCCCTGGCCAGGATGCTCGTATTGGTCTTCTGAATGTCGAAAAGGCTACGGGCGAAAATGACAGGAATGATGGCCGCATTGTCCATACTGTTGCCGATCAAACTTTCTCCTTCTTTTTTGATCACTCCCACTACATCTACTTTCCGGCCAGCGATTTTGATGCTGCTCCCTACGGGATCATCCTTGTAAAACAGGTTTTTAGCAACAGAAGCACCGATCACGGCCAGGTTTCGGCCACTTTTGGTCTCGGACGGAGTAAAATAACGGCCGGATAACAGATCGAACGGGCGCACCTCAGCGTATCCGTGTGTAACGGCCATGATGCTCACCCCCCCGATGCTGCTGTTCATATACTCAACAGTCTGGTTCGTACTGCTCAAGAAGGCTACTTCCCGGGCTGTGTTGATACGGGGGCGGAGTTGTTCGAATTCCTCCAGGTCCGGCTCCGGCCGCTTCAGGTATTCCCACCATTCATATTCATCACTTCCGGCTGCTCCCCACGGCCATTTCTGCACATAGATCACGTCATTCCCCAACGATTCCACGCTGTTCCGGATGCTGTATTCCATGGTATCGACCATGGTGAATACAGAGATGATGGCGAAGATCCCCACCGTGATCCCGAGCAAGGAAAGGAACGTGCGCAGCCGGTTCACCACCAATCCGTTGATGGCGAAAAGAAAGCTTTCCCCGAATAGTTTGAAGAACGATCGCATGGCTGGCAGCATAAATATACGGATCCGGGGATCACAGAAGATGAGGTGTCCTGGCCCTTCTTTTGCTTTTTGAACAAAAAGCAGGATTTATCAACACCCCCGTGATCTTATTAGTGATATATTGCTAAAAAACCCGTGATATTGCTAAACTTGCAAGGATAAGCCTACTGGCAGAACGGTGGCTTTCACAGGATCAACATAACCCTTACCGCATGGATCCGGAAACAAAGACCGATCAGGAACAACACCTCTCCATGGACCAAGAGAAGCAGATCAAAAGTGCCCTGATAGCTGTTTTCAATAAAGAGGGCATTGACCCTGTCGTGAAACAATTGCATGAACAGGGGGTCCAGTTATATTCTACAGGTGGAACCCATGAATACATCAAAGGGTTAGGATTACCCGTCGGATCGGTGGAAGGCCTCACTTCTTTCCCGTCCATTTTCGGAGGGCGGGTCAAGACCCTTCACCCTAAGGTTTTTGGAGGGATCCTGGCCCGGCGCGGGGAGCAGGAAGATGTCGGACAACTGGAAGAATACCACATCCCGGAGATCGACCTGGTGGTCGTGGACCTTTATCCTTTTGAAGAAACGCTGGCGACTGGCGGGACCGAAGCCGAAGTGATCGAGAAGATCGATATCGGTGGTGTGTCTTTGATCCGTGCTGCGGCCAAGAACTTCCGGGACGTGATGGTCATCCCTTCCCGCCATCATTATGATGGATTCCTGGAGTTATTAGAAGCCAAAGGAGGTAACACTTCTCTCGAGGATCGGCTCCATTTTGCACGGCAGGCCTTTACCATCACCGCCCATTACGACACACAGATCGCCAATTATTTCCATCAGGACGATCAGGAGGTCTTCCAGAAAAGCATCCCTTCTTCCCGCGAGCTTCGCTATGGAGAAAATCCTCACCAAAAAGGGGTTTACTATGGAGACCTCGACAAGTTTTTCCATCAGTACAGCGGGAAAGCACTTTCTTATAATAACCTGTTGGATGTGGATGCTGCCGTGAGGCTCATGGCGGAATTCAGCGATGCATCGCCGACCATGGCCGTGATCAAGCACAACAATGCCTGTGGCCTTGCTGTGGGGGAAACGCTTTCCGAGGCATGGGACCGCGCTCTGGCAGGGGACCCGGTTTCTGCTTTCGGCGGGATCATTATTTCCAATACCCCTATCGATAAAGCCACGGCCGAAAAGGTCCATGAACTGTTCTTCGAAGTGCTGATCGCTCCTGGGTATGACGAGGAGGCACTGGCCGTTCTTACCCAGAAGAAAAAACGAGTGGTCCTGGAACAAAAAGGAGAGGTGAAAGCTTTTGAAGAATACAGGACCATTCTGAACGGGGTGCTCTATCAGGATAAAGACGATGTGACCGATCTCCGGGAGGGTTTCGAAACAGCTACACAGGTCGAGCCAGATGAAGGACAACTAGCCGATCTCGAGTTCGCAGGCAAGGTCGTGAAGCATACCCGTTCCAATGCGATCGTTCTGGCCAGGGAGCAACAACTCTGTGCCAGCGGTACGGGACAAACATCACGGGTGGATGCGCTCAAACAAGCCATTCAAAAAGCCCGTTCTTTTGGTTTTGACCTGGAAGGCGCGGTGATGGCTTCGGATGCTTTCTTCCCGTTCAAAGATTGTGTAGAGATCGCCGGAGAAGCTGGCATCAAGGCAGTCATTCAACCCGGAGGGTCTATCCGCGATCAGGAGAGCATCGATCATTGCAATATGAAAGGCATGGCGATGGTCTTTACCGGACATCGCCATTTTAAACACTGAACATGGGAGTATTCGACTTTTTGACCAAAGAGATTGCGATCGACCTTGGTACTGCCAACACCCTGATTATTTACAATGATAAGGTGGTGATCGATGATCCTTCGATCGTTGCTGTGGACCGGCAGTCCGGAAAAGTGATCGCTGTGGGAAAAGAGGCGCAGCTGATGCACGGGAAAACCCATGAGAACATCAAGACCGTCCGGCCGCTCAAGGACGGAGTGATCGCGGATTTCCATGCTGCTGAGCATATGATCCGCGGGATGATCAAGAAGATCAAACAGAACAAAAGCCTCTTCGCCCCCACAGTGAGGATGGTCATTTGCATTCCTTCGGGTATTACGGAAGTGGAAAAACGAGCCGTACGGGATTCTGCTGAGCATGCCGGGGCCAAGGATGTTTATCTCATTCACGAACCCATGGCTGCGGCTATCGGGATCGGTATCGATGTGGGAGAACCTACCGGGAACATGATCATCGACATCGGAGGTGGTACTTCCGAGATCGCTGTGATCGCCCTGGGAGGGATCGTTTGCGATAAGTCCATCCGTGTGGCCGGGGACGATTTCACCCGCGATATTGAAGAATACATGCGGCGGCAACACAACATCCTCATCGGGGAGCGAACGGCCGAACAGATCAAGATCGAGGTGGGGTCCGCTCTTCCCGAGCTGGATGAGCCACCCAATGATTTTGCCGTCCGAGGTCGAGACCTGATGACCGGGGTACCGAAAGAGATCAATGTGAACTATGTGGAGATCGCCCACGCATTGGACAAATCCATCACCAAGATCGAAGAAGCGATTCTGAGCGCCCTGGAGATGACCCCACCTGAGCTTTCCGCCGATATCTACAAGACCGGGATCTACCTGGTCGGGGGTGGTTCCATGTTAAGAGGGTTGGACAAGCGTATCGGGATCAAGACGAAACTTCCGGTACACATTGCGGAAGATCCCCTGAGAGCGGTAGCCCGGGGAACGGGGATCGCCCTCAAGAACATCGATAATTTCCAGTTCCTGATCCGGGATTAGGCCGTTCGGCGGTCTTGTCCTGTTTGATGACCGCGCATGAGGAGCCTGATCGATTTTTTCATACGGTACCGGTTGGTGGCCACCTTTCTTATCTTCCAGGTCATCTCCCTGACGTTCCTGTTCCACAGCAACAGCTTTCACCGGACCACTTTTTTGAATTCATCGACTTCCCTGATAGGACGGTTATATGAACTTCGGTCCGGCATCACCGATTACTTTGACCTGAAGAAGGCCAATGAGAAACTGGCGACCGAGATCGCCCGGTTGCGGAATCTTGAAAGGCGCTCTTTCATCATGCGTGATGCCCGGGTCGTGGAGATCGAGGATACGGTGTATCATCAGCGCTATCAGTACCTTTCCGCCAAGGTGATCAACAGCTCGCTGGACCGGCAGAACAATTATATCACCCTGAACCGCGGCCGGATCCATGGGGTGCAACCGGAAATGGGGGTGATCGGTCCGAATGGCATCGTAGGAATGGTCAAGGATGTGTCGGAACATTTCTGTACGGTCCTGCCCGTTCTTCATTCGAATTTTTATGCCAGCGTTAGGTTCAAGGACGCTCATTATTTCGGTCTTTTGGAATGGGGCGGACAGGATCCCAGGTATGCGCGCATCGTGGATGTGGCTAAACATGCGAAGGTCAGTGAAGGGGACACGGTGGTCACCCGGGGGGCTTCCACCATTTATCCTTCCGGGATCCTTGTGGGGACCGTCAGGAAGGTTTCGAGCCCGGCTTCCGGGAACTACCATGAGATCGAGGTGGAATTGTCGACAGATTTCGCCAAGCTCTATTACGTCTTCATTGTGAAGAACGTCTTGAAAGGAGAACAACAACAATTGGAAAAAGAAACGCAGCAGGATGTTCAATGAGGTGGGCCGGAATATGATCCGTTTTCTTTTTCTGGTGATCTTCCAGGGTTTGATCCTGAACCAGGTCCATCTGGGAGGGGATATTCACCCTTTCCTCTACATTATGTTCATTCTGATGCTTCCTTTCGAAACGCCGGGGTGGCTGGTGATCATCCTGGGCTTTCTTACCGGCGTGTCAATGGATGCTTTTTCCGATACCCTGGGCATGCACGCCTCGGCCTGTACTTTCATGGCTTTCCTGCGGCCACGCATCCTGGAGGCACTGGAGCCAAGGGAGGGATACGAAAGTGGCATGAAACCGACCCTGCAGGTGATGGGGCTTAGCTGGTACTTGTCTTATGCCGGCTTTCTGACCTTGATCCATCATCTCTGGCTTTTCTTCATCGAAGTACTCCGGTTGAGCGACTTTTTCCATACGTTGTTACGGGTCCTTCTCAGCAGCGGATTCACCCTTTTGCTCATCATCCTTGCCCAGTATTTGTTGTTCCAACAGAGGAGAAGGCTCTGATCCATGAACAACGTCAACCGGAAATACATTCTCGCTACTATCGTCATTGTGGTGGGGGTTATATTCTCCATCCGCCTTTTTTACCTGCAGGTGATCGATGACCGGTGGAAGATCAAGGCGGCGAACATCACCGAACGAAAGATCACGGTTTATCCTTCGCGGGGGCTGATCTACGACCGGAATGGAGAACTGCTGGTCGCCAACACGGCCGTCTACGACCTTATGGTGGTTCCTAAGGACGTTGACATCACTGATACAGCTGATTTCTGTGAATTGGTAGGGATTACCCGTGAGGAATTCCGCGTGAAGATGGAAAAGGCTGTTTCTCCTCCCCATTCTCCTTATACTGCATCCATCTTTGAAAAACAGGTCCCCGGGGATGAATTCGCTCCGATCGCTCAAAAACTATACAAATACAAGGGGTTTTACGGCCAGTCCCGTACCCTCCGGACCTATCCTGACAGCATTGCCGCCCACGTCCTGGGGTATGTGAGCGAGGTCAGCCGAAAGACCGTGAACCAGGAACCTTACTATCAACCGGGGGATTACATTGGGGCAAGCGGGATAGAGAAAACCTATGAAAAGCATTTGAGAGGGGAAAAAGGGGTCCGCTATGTGGTGGTGGATGTCTTCAACAATGAGAAAGGTCCCTACAAAGGAGGAGCTTATGATACGCTGGCCCGACCGGCCAAGGACCTTGTCACCACTTTGGATGCTGGCCTTCAGGAATATGGAGAAAGATTGATGGAAGGCAAGGTCGGCAGTATCGTTGCCCTTGAACCTTCTACGGGTGAAGTGCTGGCTTTATTGTCATCACCGGCTTATGATCCGAACCAGTTGGTCGGGCGGGTGCGTTCGGAGAACTATTCCCGCTTGCAAAAGGATTCGCTCAAGCCTTTGTTCAACAGGGCGTTACTTTCGCTTTATCCACCAGGCTCCATTTTCAAGATCGTGCAGTCGCTCGTCGGTCAGCAGGAAGGAATATTAAAACCTTCCACCACGTTTTATTGCGATGGAAGTGTGATCGGAGACCATGTTTCCCCGGGCTATTACAACCTTTTCCAGGGGATCAAGCGGTCCAGTAACATGTATTTCTACAAGGCCTTCAAAAGGATGATCCAGCAGGGGATAGCGGATAATATCTTCAGTGATTCACGGATCGGCTTGCGGAAGTGGAAGGAGCATGTACAGACCTTCGGTTTGGGAAAAGAACTGGACCTGGACATTGGGAATCTCAAATCCGGGAATATCCCCGGTCCCGAATATTACGACAGGATATACGGAAAAGGACGCTGGGCTTTCAGTACCATTTATTCCCTCAGTATTGGACAGGGAGAATTAGCCCTGATACCGCTCCAGATGGCGAATCTGGCCAGTATCATAGCGAATCGTGGATATTACCATGATCCCCATGTGGTCAAACGGATCGGTAGGGAGGGAGATAAACCTGATCAGTACAAAGTGCGGCACTATACGAGTATCGACAGTTCTTATTTCGAATTGCCGATCAGGGCCATGCAAGCTGTGGTGGAAGAGCCGGGAGGGACTGCCCGGCGGGCGAGGATCGATGGGGTTGCGATTTGCGGTAAGACAGGTACTGTAGAGAATCCACACGGAGAAGACCATTCGGTCTTTATGGCTTTTGCTCCGAGGGAAGATCCGAAGATCGCCATTGCGGTTTATGTAGAGAATGCAGGTTTCGGAGGGACCTGGGCTGCTCCGATCTCCCGCCTGATGATCGAGAAGTACCTGAAAGACACCATTTCCGAACCCAGGGTGGAACAAAGGATCCTGGACCAGAATTTCATCAGCGATCAGAAGGAAAGATAACATCATCAACAACCTCGACTGGGGCATTCTGGGGCTGTTCCTCGTCCTGGCGATCATGGGATGGTTCAATATCCATGCGGCCGGGTATGACCCCGAACATCCCAGTTTATTCGATATTAGCCAGGAATCAGGGAAACAATTCCTGTGGATCGTTACAGCATTGGTCCTCGGGGGTGTTATTCTGCTTATGGAAGGAGAGTTCCTTCAGAACATGGCTTATCCGGTATATCTCACCCTGATCCTATTGTTGGTCGCAGTTCTTTTGTTCGGGAAAGAAGTGAATGGAGCCCGGTCATGGTTTGGTGTGGGAGGCGTCGGTATACAGCCTTCGGAGTTCGCTAAACCCGCAACAGCATTAGCCATAGCGCAATTCCTGAGCACGCTGAACATCCGGGTGAAGGATCTGCGGACCAAACTCGTGGCCGGCGTTCTGATCCTGATCCCTGCAGCCCTGATCATGTTGCAACCTGATACGGGGACGACCCTCGTTTTTGCTGCTTTTCTGCTCGTGCTTTATCGGGAAGGGCTTTCCGGGAACGTATTGCTTGTGGCCTTCCTGGCCGTGATCCTGGCCGTTCTCACCCTCTTGATGCGGGAGACCATTTTCCCCTTTCCTTTTATGGAAGGCGGCGTACAGGGACATTACGGACTTATTGGGATCGTCTCGTTGCTGGGTGCTTTGGTATACTGGGCGATCCGTAGTTTTTCCCTGCGGCGTTACCGCAAAAGAGCCTATTTATGGCTGGCCATTGCGCTTACCGGAAGTTTGGTCTATATCGTGGGGATCGATCTGGCTTTTGATAAGATCCTTGATGCACATCAGCAAACCCGTGTTCAGGTATTGCTCGGAATATTGGAAGACCCTCAGGGAGCTGGTTATAATGTCAACCAGTCAAAAACTGCGATCGGATCGGGTGGTTTTTGGGGGAAAGGATACCTGGAAGGAACGCTCACCAAGTACAAGTACGTCCCCATGCAGAGCACGGATTTCATTTTCTGCACCATCGGTGAGGAATGGGGATTTGTTGGAAGTTTCGTGATCGTCGCCTTGTTCGTTGCTCTGATCCTTCGGGTCATGATCGTGGCGGAGCGGCAGCGAGCGGTCTTTACAAGGGTCTATGGCTATTGTGTGGCCAGCATTCTTTTCCTTCATGTGCTGATCAATGTAGGAATGGCCATTGGGCTGGCGCCGGTTATCGGTATTCCATTGCCTTTTTTCAGTTATGGAGGATCCTCCCTTTGGGCCTTTACGATCCTTCTTTTTATCTTTCTACGTCTGGATGCGGAAAGATTGGCCGTGCTTCGGTGAAGCCCTCATAGGGAAGGAATTATTAACATGGAAAGGCTGAAAAGTTCATCCCCGGGGGAGGGAAGAAGGAGGAGATGAGGTGTTAATTTTATAGGGCATAACCTTTCGATCTTTCCTTTATGGCCACCCAGAGCAAGTCCCGAAGCAGCAAGAAGACCTCCTCTACCCCTAAAAAGAAAAAGATCTACGTTCTCGATACTTCTGTCATCCTATACGATCATAATGCGGTCCGGAATTTCGAAGAGAACGATGTTGCCATCCCCATTACGGTTCTGGAAGAATTGGACAACTTCAAGAAAGGGAATGAGTCCAAGAATTACGAAGCCAGAGAGTTCATCCGTATCCTCGATGGGTTGAGCAATAACGCTAATCTTCAGAATTGGGTGCCTATCAATGGGAAAAGCAGCGGGAAGTTCAAGGTCATCATGAACAATTTCGTAGAGGGAGCTACGGATACGGAGCGCATTTTCAGCACTAAAAAAGCCGATCACCTGATCCTCAATGCAGCCCTGGCCCTTCAGAAAGAGGAGAAAGGTGAGAAAGTAGTGTTGGTGACCAAGGACATCAACCTGCGGCTCAAGGCCAAGTCCCTGAATTTGCCTGCAGAGGATTACGAAACCGGGAAGATCAAGGATGTGGACAACCTGTATTCCGGAAAATCCCAGCTGAACGATATCGATGCGGACCTGATCACTTCGCTTCTGGATAATGGGTTCACTCGATACCAGGAACTGATGCAGGATGCTCCTCCCCACAACCACTATTTTATCCTGAAGAACCATACCAAGTCCGCCCTGGCCTATTACGAACCGAGCGAAGGCTTCCTTTCATCGATCAAGAAGATGGAAGTGATGGGGGTGAAACCGCGGAATGCGGAACAAGCTTTTGCGATCCATGCGATCCTCAATCCTGATGTAAAGCTGGTGACCATTCAGGGGGTGGCTGGTACGGGGAAGACCTTATTAGCCCTGGCCGGGTCCATTGAACAGCGGAGGAATTTCCAGCAGATCTATCTTGCCCGGCCGATCGTTCCTCTCAGCAACAAGGATATCGGCTATTTGCCGGGAGATGTGAGTTCTAAGATCGATCCCTACATGCAGCCGCTCTGGGATAACCTCAAGTTCATCAAGGACCGGTTCAAACAAACCGATAAGAAGTACAAGCAGATCGAGGACATGGTGGCCAAGGAAAAACTCTTGATCACACCCCTGGCTTTCATCCGGGGCCGTACCTTGTCCAACATCATCTTTATCGTGGATGAAGCCCAGAACCTGACCCCTCATGAGGTGAAAACCATCATCACCCGGGCCGGAGAGAACAGCAAGATCATTTTCACCGGAGATATCGGACAGATCGATACCCCTTATCTCGATAAGGAAAGCAATGGCCTTTCTTATTTGATCGATCGCCTGAAGGGCGACCGGTTGTTCGCTCATGTAACCCTGGAGAAAGGAGAGCGCTCCGAGTTGGCTGCTTTGGGGAACGACCTGTTATAAAGCAGTTGGTCAAGGGGGTCATAAAAAAAAGCCCCGGTCAATAGAGACCAGGGCTTTTTTGTGGGGGTATTATCCGGGTGTATTTATTCTTCCGCGTTGGGGATCTTGTATCGATCGTCCTCAACATTGGCCAGTTCTTTGAGGGCATTGAACACAGCAAAGCGGGTTCGGGACCGGTAGCTTCGCAGGATCTCCTGCTTTTCGGAAAGGAGATCCCCCGGGCCGGGTTCATCAGGCTCTTCGATCTTTTTGACCAGGGCCACGTAGATCCCTGAATTGCCTTTCAATGGTTTGGAGAGGTATCCTTCTTCGAGGGTCATGATCTTGGCCACCACCTCCGGCTCCTGGCCCATGCCCAATATGGCGGTATTATTGAAGGTAAGGGTAGCGGAATTGATACGGCCTCCGATCTTATTGGCTACTTCCTCCAGGTTTTTGGCTTCACTCAGAAGCTGCTCGTATTTTTCTCCTTTCTTTTCTTTGATCACTTCCTGAACGATCTGCTCACGGATGGCTGCGAGTTCCGGAACCCCTTCTTCCCGGACTTCGGTAAGATGCGTTACGACATATTGTTCTCCACAACGGAAAGGTTCTGAAACAGTTCCCAGTTCAGAGGTATAAGCCCATCTCACCAATTTTCGGGAGTTTGGCAGGCGGGCGATCATTTGGGTACTTTCTTTCACTTTGTCCGCCAGCTGTTTCCGGTAGCCTTTTTCCCGGGCGCTCCGGTCGAAAAGCTTCGAAGTATTGTTGTTGATCGCGAACTGGCTGGCTTTGTTATAGACGCTATCCAGCGTGGTCCGGGAGGGGCGGATCGTGTTGTTCATTACCAGCAATCGGGCATGAGGGACCGCTTCGGACTGTTCCAGCACTTCGATAAGGTGAATACCGAACCTGGACCGGACCACGGCAAGGTCTCCGGTTTGCCCCTCAAAACAAACCCTGGAAAAAGCCGGGACCATATCCCGGGGGCCGAACCATCCAAGATCCCCCCCTTTTTGAGCAGATCGATCCTCCGAGATCTTTTGGGCCAAGGCAGCGAAGTTGTCTTCTTTTTCAATGACCTGCTTCAAGCTGTCCATGACGTTCCTGAGAGAATCAACGTCCCTTCCTGCTCTGGTGCGGAGCAATATATGGCGGGCTTTGGCAGAATCCGGTATCGTATTGAAGCCTTTGATCTTGGCGAGTTCATAATGGTCTTCATCCACATACGGACCGATCACTTCACCGGAGTCGCTGTTCATGATGAGGGAATCCACCCTTTCTGGTAGTTCAGCTTCCTGGTAATAACCATAAAGCCGGGTTTGTCGGTTACTGGAGTTGTTGATGGCGAAGAGAGAATCCTTCCGGCTCTTTTTGAACTCGGGCAAGAGCTGTTCCAGGGTTTGGCGAGCCTCTATGGAATCGGAAGAAGAAGGTTGGATATCGAATACGATGTATTCAAAGCTCCGGGAGCGCTCCTGCTCATATCGGGCTTTATCCTTGTGTTCTTCGTAATAAGCTTCCACATCCTCCTCGGTATAAGAGATGGTGGAATCTGGGATCTCCCGGTAAGCTTTGGCCACATGATCGATGGTGACCGTGCGGTTCTTGTCCTGATATTGCCGTTTTGCCTCCGTGGAAGTGGCATAAAGGCCTTTTTCGATAAGGTTGAGATACTTGGTATAGAGGCGTTCTTTTTTCAATTCGTTCTCCAGCTGCATCCATTGTTGTTTGAACTCCGGACTCTGCATGCCTCTTTTGAGCCGCTGCAATACAAGGTCTTTTTGGAATTGTCCGGTGGCAGGATCTTGAAAAGCGGGGATCTGTTTGATCCGTGGGCTGACATTATCCCCTGCGATAATGTCCCGGAATTCTGCTTTGGAGATGGTGATCCCAAGCTTTTCGATCTGTTCCATCATCACCCTTTCCCGCACCATGTTGTTCCAAACCTGGTCGCGGATGCGTTGCCGCATCTCGGATGTGACCTGTTGCCCGGAATTTTCCTGGGATTGGATCGCCTGTTCTACGCGGTTTTCGTATTGCTGCCTGTCGACCTTCTCACCATAAATGGTTCCCACGGAGTCCTGTGCCTGTTGGCCTCTTCCTCCGCTACCACCTCTCATGAAGTCTCCCAACACAAAGGCTCCCATGGCCACTCCGATCACGATGATCAAAAGGCCTGATTGTTTCCTGATCTTGTTGATCACAGCCATTGTTGCTCCGAATTTGCTAAGGGGCGCTAATATACGTATTCGTTGGCGGACTTCCCCAACCCCTTGGTATTAGTCCTCTTCCTGTTTTTCTATCCTTTTTCGGAGGAACCGCCGGAAACCATACATGGCTGCCGTAAGGAGGGGGAATACTAGATAAATAGCCCCTTTCTCCAGACCGTGCAGGGCCAGCATGTACAGAGCCATCAGAAAGGCAATGGCGGTCAATGCCAGCCAGAAGACCTCCATGAACCTATTCATTTTCCTCATGGGCAGTGGTATCGTTTTCTTCTTCGGGATCGAAATACAATTCTCCCTCGGGTTCCAGGATCTCATAGCTGCTGAAATCCTCTTTGGCGGTGAGCCCTTTTCCATGGATGATGCCGTCCTTCCGGGTGATCTTTACGAATTTGTCTGTGTAAATACGGGCGCTGTCCTGGCTCCAAATGAGTTTCTCCGTGTTCAGTTTTTCTCCTTTGCGGTTGATGAACACAACATCATCTCTGACGATCATCCGGTTCTTTTCTTCGTAAAGGATACCGTAGTTGGCCTTCAGGTGGGCATTCCCCTCTTCTCCGGAGCCGAAGAACTTTACTTTCAGCCCGTCAGGGAATTCAAGGTAGGATCGTTCTCCGATATACCGATCCATCTTATCGGCATATAGTTTGACCTTGATGACGCCGGAATCCGAATATGTGATCTCGGCATCATAAGTGGTTTGAACGGGCATATCCTTGGTGTTCATCACCTTTTTGACCTTCTCGATGTCGTTCTTGCAGGAAAAAAACATTCCCGCCAGAAGGGCGGGAATGAGGAAAAAGAGGGGTGATGTACGGAAAGTCCGCATGAAATGATCCTGTCAGGCCATCAGGGGGCTTTCCGGATGGTCGTCGTCTCGTTGATCCAGCAATCTACTGTGTATGTGGAGCCAACCTTATCGATATATCCGTAATCGAACAAAGTACTCTTGGAAGGGAATTGTCGCTGGTAACTGGCGATCTTCTTGTCGGCCAGTTCTTTCACTTCCGGATCCACATTCTTGGCCTTCACCAGGTAGTCTGCAGCTACCCAATAGACAGCTGCTTTTTCGAATTTGTTGCTCCCACAACTTTCTGAACTCTGGGCCATCCCATCGGCGATAATGATGTATGCTTTCCCGTTCTTATCGTTCGTTTTCAGCACTTTCTTGGCATATTGGGCTGCTTTGGCCCCGAGCCCTCTTTTCAAGGCGTTCTGAGCGGCAGCAAGGTAGTAGTTCTCCAGTTTGGAGCTGTCTTTTTCAGAGCTGTCCTCCGCGAGTTCGATGGCCTGGTCGAAGTATTGGGCTGCGCCTTCATAGTTTTCTGCCTTCATTTCGATGGAGCCGATGTTATAGGCGCTGACGGCACTGGGGTCTTCTTGGTGCAGTTGCTTGGCCAGTTCGGGGTACAGGTCGTTCTCCTTACAGTCCTCTTCGCGGAGAACACTTAGCATTTTCTTCTTGACCGCAGAACCCAAGGAATCTTCATGATCCAGTTTGGACTGGAAGGTCTTCACGATATCCTCGCATTTGGTTATTGTGGTGAAGACCTTGTCGATCTTCTGCCCTGCCTTTTCATAATAGGCTTTGTATTTGGGTTTGGGTGGATCCTGGATGTTGTGCTCGATGTAGCTGGACACCACCAGATATTCCCGGATGATCTTATCCTTATCGACCTTGTCCGCTTTGTACATGTAATAAAGGGAAAAGTAATACCGTGCCAGGGCACTGAAAGTGGATTTTTCCTTACGCTGGTCGAGGGAGGTTTTCAATAATTCGTAAGCCCTTTCAAGTTCACTATCCCGACGGTATTTGAGCAAGGCCCCTCCCATTTTTCCTTTCACATAACCTTCCTGGCCGTAATGCTCGATCCGTTGTTCATAGACCCAAAGGAGGGAATCCACGTAAGCTTGCTTGGAAGTAGAATCCGACGTCTTTTCAATAAAATGTTCATAGAGATCCACACCGTCCAGGTACAGCCGCTTGCTCGCTTTGGGGCAGAGCCGTACTGCTTTTCGCCAGTGCGGAAGCGCATCCTCGATGTTCTCTTGGTCCCGGAATTCGCGATAAAGGGACAAACGTTTAACACATTCTACACTGTCTTCGGGGGTTTTCCCGTACTGTTGTGCTTGTCCGGTAGAAAGCCCGAGCAGCAGGATAACGATGGTAAGCAACTGTTTTTGCATCGTACTGAAGGGTTTTTGAAAGGGGGTTTTCAATATCCGCTCGAAGATAGAAGATCCGGTCAATTGTATTTGCGTTGGTAGAACCATCTGTCCGCTTTATGGGGGGAAAGGGAAAGAGCGATCTGCAAGCGAACGAAGCGCTCTTTGACCAATTCATCATCGGTGGTTCCCCTGACCCCGAAAATGGCTCCGATATCGATCCGCGATGTGGAAGAAGACCGGAGCAGCGGTATCCCTAATCCAAAACTCATGCCAAGTTCTTCCAATCGGTGGTCTCCGACCTGTATCGGGGTTTGGGTATAATAACCCCCGAGCCGGTAGGATGTGAGGTGGAGGAAGGTGGAATTAGCATCCATTTTTTGTTGAGGGGTGTAGCGCAGTCCCAGGGCCATTTTCATCCGATCGCTGAGGCCTCCACTGGTGATCTCGCTGCCGAAGGAGGTCTCATAGTCGCTCCAGGGAGCATATTCTCCTTCCACGCCTACCAGGAGTTTTTCGTCGTATTCCCAGGCTACTCCTCCGCTAAGGGAATAAGGAATGGAGAGGCTTCCCTTCTTCTCTTCTTCGAAGCGGACGGTGTCGATGGTAGCTTCTGTTCCGGCACCGGTAAGTGCGTAACTCGTAACCAGCAGGGAGCGCTCGGTGTTCAGAGCGGCAGGGAGGGTTCCGCTGACTCCGGCAGATAACTTGTGGCGACCTTCTTTTCCCAAATAGGTTTGAAAGTAAAGCCCTCCTTCGAAATGCAGGTCGCTGACGTATCGCTGGTCCAGTACTTTCGTGTTGAATGATCCGTCATCAGGGAGGATCGAATTTCTTTCGTTGTCCAGGGAACCGAACAAATAGGAAGCGTTGACCCCCAGGGAGAGGATGGTCGAATCAGCCTGGTTGATCAGGTCCACCCCATTTCCGAGGAAGACCCGACGGATGCCGCCCGTCCCTTCGTAAAAATGTTCAACGGTCCCTACACCGCTCACGTTCACTTCATCCTTGATGTTGTAGCCGATAGAACTGTAAGGGAGTAATCCGAAGGTCAGTCCCCAGTGCTCGCTTACCGGGAAGCCCATGACGATGTGGCGAAGCCCTGTGGTTCGAAGGTCCTGTGTGGAAGCCGCGGTAGAGAGTTCCAGAAACCGGGTTTCGGCACCGAATTCGAACACCGGATCCTCTAGTTGGGCATAGGTGGCCGGATTTGCTGGATTCACGGAGCTTTTATAAGCTATCGGATCGGCCAGCCCACTCATTCCGGCCGTATTGCTTAGCCCACTCAACCGGACCTCTCCGATCCCGTATCGTGAATAAGGAGATAACTCGGTGCTCTGACCCTGGGCTGATAAGACCAGGAAACTGAACAAAGCCAACAGAAAAGTGCGGGAAAGGATGGAAGGGAGGTTAGGAAACATGGTGGCGTAATATGCTGTTCAGTCCTTTCAGGGTGTGGTGAGGATCTGCAAAAATGGGGCTTTTTAAGGCTTTTTCAAACAAGGGGCCATCCCCGCCGGTAAGGACCACTTTCAGGGAAGGATATTCTTTCAGGTATTGATCGATCGATCCGTCCATTTCAAAGCGCATACTGTTGAACAGTCCCGACTGCAGGCACCCTTCCGTATCCTTACCGGTCAAGGGAACCTCCTGGTCTTTTGGGTTGGGTTCCACTAACGGCAAGCGGTGGGTGAAATTATGCATGGCTTTGCTTCGCATGGTCAGGCCGGGCGAAATAGCCCCTCCCAGGAAGACGCTCCGGTCGATGAGATCGTAGGTAACACAGGTGCCGGCATCGATCACCAGTACGGTATCGTCAGGATATGTGGCAACTGCTCCTGCGGCATTGGCCAGTCGGTCATTCCCCAAAGTTTCGGGTGTTTGGTACTCCACGCGGAAAGGAAGGGAGGTTACTGGTGTGAGTTCCAGGAAGGTGAACATGGATCGAAACCATTGTTCTCCCGGCAGTTCCTGAATGCCCACTTTGCTTACGAGGGCGGCTTCCACCGGGAATTCTTCTGTTATTGAACGGGCTTCCTGCTCTCCGAGCTCCGGGAAGGAGAAGAAAGTATGGAGGTCCGCCCCCTGGAAAAGCCCTCCTTTGCATTGGGTATTGCCGGCATCAATAACGAGGAACACGATTCAGCGTTCGGTGACGGAGCGAATGTAAGGAATACAGCCATATGCCAGAAGGTCATGCCAGGGGGTTTCCCCCTCTGCTAATATCCCTTTTAGCTTCTGGCCCGCCTGGTAGTTGGATAAGCATTTGCCTTTTGCCTGAAAATTATTCCTAAATTTGCGCTCTATTGCTTGGTACCATAGCTCAGTTGGTAGAGCACACGACTGAAAATCGTGGTGTCGGCAGTTCGATTCTGCCTGGTACCACAAAGAACCCTTCCTCACAGCGGGAAGGGTTTTTTGTTGAGGCGACGTCTTTCAGGGTTCGTTCCGCTTGATACTGCATCCAGTCGCTTTCGTGGTCTGGGGTTGGATCTTCTCCCCTTTTGCCGATGCGTTCATGGCATTGCTCAGGTAAGGGTGGTCTACGTTGTTCTTGTCCTTGAAATTATCGTCTATCGCGCCTTCGTACACAAGTTCCATGTTCTCATTGAACAGGAAGACATGGGGCGTGGTCTTGGCTCCGAAGCTGTTGGCCAGTTTGGCCTTTTCATCCAGCAGGTAGGGGGTGTTGTACCCGTTCTTTTCGGCGAAGACCTTCATGTCATCAAAGGAGTCCCCATTGTCCCGTTTGCGTTCATTGGGGTTCACCAGCACCATGCCGATCTTGTTCTTTTTGGCCGTTTCTCCGAGGCCGGGGTACCTATCATCCCAGGCTTTTACAAAAGGACAGGTGTTACAGGTAAAGATCACCGCCAGTCCGTTCTCCTTTTTCAGGTCTTTCAGGGAGTAGGATCTTCCGGAGATATCTTTCATGACCCGATCGGTCATCGGTGCCTTTTTCCCGATCTCCAGGGTTTCAACCCCTTTTCCGCAAAATGTGAGGAAGCCTATCAGGAGGAGGCTGGGGAGGAATACTTTTCGTAAAGCGTTGTTGTTGACCATATTATTATTGGTATTGTTCAGCTTTCAAGATAAGAAAAAGGTTCGAGCTTGTTGGGGACAATAAAAAAAGAGGCTACCCGATCGGGTAGCCTCTTTTTTCGGCAAGAGCATTGGGTTATTTGACGAACAACTTGGCACTTCTGGAAGCTTTTCCTTCCATCACCCGGACCACATATATTCCACTGCCATGCTGACTCATTTCCAGTATAGGTGCATATTTCTCGCTTTCGAGTTCACGTTCGATCACGGTCCTGCCCTGCAGGTCTGTCACGGTGAGGATCGTCCCTGGTTCGAAGCGATCCTCGAGGATATGGAAGCGGTTTCCACTTCCTTCCCGGAAGATCCGGAGGCTTTCTTCTTTTTCGGTCGTTTCTTCGAATCCGACCGTAATGCTTCCGGTGTATTTCGTTACCCCGTTGTGGGTACCGATCCAGATGTTTCCCGAGCCATCCTTAGTAATATCGTAGGTGCTGTTATAGGTAAGACCATCGGCCATGCGGAAATTCACGAATGAAGATCCATTGAACACGGCTACGCCGCTGTCCTGGGTCCCGAACCACACTTCGTTCTCGGAGACACCGTATATCCCGTAGGCGGCATGGTCGGGGAAAGAACTGTTGGAATTGTTGTAAGTGGTCCAGCTGGAGCCATCGTATTTCTGGACCCCGGTGGTATGGGTGGCCCAGATGTTGGTGCCGTCGAAGCCCAGCCCGTCCCCGTCAGGGATATTGGCATTGCTGACTTCCGTGAAGGTCGTGCCATCGTATTGGGTCACTCCGTCACCGCCGAACCAGATGTTCCCCTGGTCATCTTCCACGATGTTGTGGATGTGGTTGCCGGAGAACCCGTCCGAGGTAGAGTAGGTGGTCCAGGTAGACCCGTCATACTTCGTAACAGCAGGAGAGCTTCCGGGATGGGCGAACCAAACGTTCCCCTGGCTGTCACTGAGGATGAAGGAGACCAGGCTGTTGCCCAGTCCGTCGGAAGTGGTGTAAGTAGTCCAGTTCGTTCCATCGAACTTGGCTACGCCATCGAAGAGATCTTGATCGGTACCGAACCACATGTTGCCGGACTGATCTTCTCCAATGGCCGTTACGCGATCATCCGTCAGACCATCTCCATTGGGGCGGCAGTAGGTGGTCCAGCTACTTCCATCGTAGGTACTGGTGCCCATGCCTCCTTCGGAGTTTCCGGTGCCGATCCAAACATCGCCATTGCTGTCGGTGAACATTTCAGTAACAAGGTTATCTCCCAGGCCATCATAAGTGATGTAATTGGTCCAGGTAGTGCCGTCGAATCTGCTGACTCCGAGGTTGCGGGTCCCGAACCAGAGGTCGCCGTTGCCGTCTTCTACCAGGGTTAGAACGTTGTTGTTGATCAACCCATCATTCTGGGCATCAAAGACCGTCCAGGTGGTGCCGTCGAATTTGGTAACTCCTTTGGTACGACTGGCAAACCATATGTTGCCCGATCCATCCTCGGTGATATCCTGTACATCATTCTCGGCCAATCCATCCCATTTGTCATAGGTGGTCCAGGTGGAACCATCATAATGGGAAACCCCATCTCCATCTGTTCCGAACCAAAGGTCTCCGTTACTGTCTTCATAGATGGTGTTCACTTCGGGAGCAACGAGTCCGTCCGAGGGTATGATGTTGTCCCAGCTACTGCCGTCGTAATGGCTGACCCCTTCTGAGCTACCGGCGATCAGGGAGCCGCAGTAGACTTCACCCTGGCTGTCCACGAGCATGGAGGTGACCCTTTCATTGCTCATTCCGTTAGATTCGTCCCAAGAGGTCCAGTTGGTACCGTCGAACCGGCTCAGGCCGTCATAGGTACCGACCCAGATGTTACCGGAAGCGTCGGTACCCAGGCAGCGAACATCATTGCTGATGAGACCGTCCGATGTGGAGTAAGTGGTCCAATTCGTTCCATCGAACCTGGCTATACCGATGGCATTGTTCACACCCCCACTACCTACCCAGATATTGCCGGAATTGTCTTCGATCACGGCTCGCAGGTCCAGGTCCTGGACCCCGTCCTGAGGCTTGTAAGTGGTCCAGGTACTCCCATCGAATTGGGAGAGGCCTGCCATTGTGGCGAACCAAAGGTCTCCGTTGCTGTCTTCGATGATGTCATAGACGCGTTTATCTGTCAGGCCGTTGGATCCGGTGTTGTGGGCATAGAACCCTGTCCATTGCCCCTGGGAGGGGTGTACGGCCAAAAGCCCGCCAATAAGCAGGCACAAGAAAAGTAAAGGTCTTTTCATGATCGTAAGTTGTTTAAGAATTGAACAGTAGCCAAAATTCGCGAATGGCAGGCGCTAAAAAAATAAAGGAAGACCGTGATCTTTCTACGAAGAACCCCTTAGTCGGTGTACCCGTTCTTTAGAGCAAAGCGGATCAGACCAGCCAGGTTGTTGGTCCCGATCTTCTTCATGATGTTGGTCCGGTGGGTATCCACGGTACGGTGGCTGATATGGAGCTTCAAGCCCACCTCTTTGTTGGAGAGTCCTTCGGCGATGAGCTTGAGGACCTCGATCTCTCTCCGGGTGAATTTATCCCTGGGGTTGGAAAAGGAAGCATGGGTGGAAGCATGGGGGAGCTTATGGTCTTCCGGGATGAAGGTCTTGCCCTGGGCCACTTTTCTCACAGCCCCTATCAGGTCTTCTTTAAAAGCATTCGAGTGCAGGAAGCCGTTAGAACCTGCTTGCAATAATTGTTTTCCTTCCTCAGGAGAAAGGTCTTTCCCATAGGCCAGGATCTTCACATGAGGATGGTGTTCTTTGATCTCCCGGATCAGTTTGGAAGGGTGAAGGTGGTCGATCCGGGTATGAAGCAGGAGCACATTGACCCGGTATTCACGAATGGAAGCGGGCAGATCATGACCTTTGTCCTGGTAGATCACATCGATATCCGGTACATTGTTGAAAATGCACTGGAGACCGTCCAGAACGAGTTGTCGGTCATCGGCGATGATGGTCCGGATCTTCTCCATGAGCGTACGTGGATCGGGCGTTACCCGAACGACACCAAAGCAAAGGGATCCGGACCAGCCCCTCAATAGGGTGATCACCCTAAAATAGTAGGTGTTTTCACCTATTTATTTTTCTTTGAGCCCGTATTTTGGATATGGCTTTTGCCATAGTCGGGTGTTGAATGCAAAAACGGGCTTCTTGCACAATTTTGAATGGAAATTGCTGGCAAGCCTTGGAAAAAATAGGAGCGTTCGCTTTACAAAGGGATATTCCCGTGTTTTTTCCTGGGGTTGTTGTCGACCTTGTTCTCCAGCATATGGAATGCCCGGATGAGTTTGGTCCGTGTCTGGTTCGGTTCGATCACTTCATCAACGTATCCGCGGGCAGCAGCCCGGTAGGGGTGAGCGAACTCTTCTGAATATTCCGCTTCCTTTTCCTTGAGCTTGGCTTCCGGATCATCGGCTTCCTGGATCTCATTGCGAAAGATGATCTCAGCAGCTCCTTTCGGTCCCATCACGGCGATCTCGGCTGAAGGCCAGGCATAGTTCATGTCTGCCCCGATGTGCTTGGAGTTCATCACATCATAGGCACCTCCGTATGCTTTTCTGGTGATGACGGTGATGCGGGGGACTGTTGCTTCGCTGAAAGCATAAAGCAGTTTGGCCCCGTTGGAGATAATGGCGTTCCATTCCTGATCTGTTCCAGGCAGAAAGCCGGGAACATCCTCAAAGACCAGGAGAGGAATGTTGAAAGCATCGCAAAAACGAACGAAACGGGCTCCTTTCTGAGAGCTATTGATGTCTAGTACACCGGCCAGGTAAGCTGGTTGATTAGCTATGATGCCGATGCTTCGCCCACCGATCCGGGCAAACCCGACAACGATGTTCCCGGCGAAATCCTTGTGGACTTCCAGGAAGGAATCCTCATCCACTGTTCCGTTGATCACCTCCCGGATGTCGTAGGGTTGGTTGGCATTATCAGGCACGATGCCGTCTAGCTGGGGCCGGCTTTCGTCCTCTTTGATCTTGTATGGTAGGTTGGGCGGTTCTTCTTCACAGTTTTGTGGGATAAAGCCGAAAAGCTGTCGGATGTTATCGATGCAAGCTTTTTCATTGGGAGCGGTGAAATGGGTCACACCGGATTTGGAAGCATGGGCGGAAGCGCCACCGAGATCCTCGGCACTGACCTCCTCATGGGTTACCGTTTTCACAACGTTCGGCCCTGTCACGAACATGTATGAAGTCTTTTCCACCATGAAGATGAAGTCCGTGAGCGCCGGACTATAAACAGCTCCTCCCGCACAGGGTCCCATGATCGCGGATATCTGAGGGATGACACCGCTGGCCCGGGTGTTCCTGTAGAAAATATCGGCATAGCCGGCCAGGGAGACGACCCCTTCCTGGATCCGGGCACCGCCGGAATCGTTGAGGCCTATCAATGGAGCCCCGTTCTTCATGGCCATGTCCATGACCTTGCAGATCTTCTCGGCATGGGCTTCAGCAAGGGAGCCTCCCAAAACGGTGAAATCCTGGGAAAACACGTATACCAGTCGACCGTGGATAGTTCCGTATCCCGTAACTACTCCGTCACCATAGAATTTCATCTTGTCCAACCCGAAGAGGGTAGAGCGGTGGGTCACCAGGCGGCCGACCTCCTCGAAGGAATCTTCGTCCAGCAGGAAATGGATCCTTTCACGGGCGGTGAGTTTGCCCTTTTCGTGTTGCTTCTCGATTCGTTTTTCTCCGCCGCCTTTTTCTGCTTCGGCGACCTTTTCCCGGAGGATGTTGATCTTATCGGCCATAAAGGGGGTGGGTTTGGTTGGAATGGGGCTCAAGATCGGAAATTTTAGGCAAAAGCCAGATACCAGAAGCCAAAAGGGTTTGACCGACTTTCTTTGAATAAAGCCCTTCCGCTGTTCTCTTTGGACCTTCATCCCTTTGTTCCTTCTTCACCCTTACTATTGGCTATTGACGAGTGGCTATTGGCTGGTTTCCATCCCCTCGGTATTTTCCAAAAGAGCGAAGAGGGTTCCTCTGCCATAGTTGTTATCAAAAAACCCCGGATCCTTTATCTTGCAGACCGCTCGCTGTAAGCGGATGTTTCTTTTGCTTCAACGACTTTTCCCATACCAACGCTTTGTTCTGCTCATATTGGGAGGTGTGATCTTCGGACCATCCCTGGGAAAAGGGTTCGCTCCTCCCTCTTACGGAACGTATCCTTTCACGTCTCATATGAAGGTGATGGAAGATCCTTTTCATTCCCTGACAGTGGAGGAAGTTGCAGCTGCTGGTCCTTCTTCTTTTCAGGAACTGGAAGGTGAAGCCCTTGACCTGGGGATGAGCCGGTCGGTCCATTGGTTCCGGTTTCAGCTCCATGATCCTTCCGGCCGGAAATGGTGGCTCGAATTCGACAACGGGGCGGTCGATACAGCGACCCTTTACGTTCCGAAAGGGGATGGCACCTTCG
Organism: uncultured Flavobacteriales bacterium; assembly: GCA_964489175.1. GTDB lineage: Bacteria > Bacteroidota > Bacteroidia > Flavobacteriales_D > CAYVSK01 > CAZAYA01. The sequence continues at coordinate 39,417 of CAZAYA010000004.1, forward strand.
AGGTCATGTATTCCGGGGCTAATGTGGCTCTATCCGACCGCAAGGTACCCGAACGTACCGTGCTCTTTCCACTCTTTCCGGATCACACACCTAAGACCTATTTTCTGCGAATTCAGAGCGATTTCCCTATCAATGGAAGGTTCAGCCTTCTTCCCCCGGATCATTTCCGGAAAAAGGAACTCCGCAGTCTGTTCCTTTATGTGGGGTATACGACGCTGGCCGGTTTCATGGTCTTGATGGCATTGATCTACTTCTGGAAATTCCGGGATCCTATTTTCCTGTTCTATATCGGGGCGGCTTGTTGCATGGTCAGCGGGATCCTCTTGATCAGTGGAGTCGGGATGAAGTATGTGTGGCCGGAAGGGTTTTATTTCAGGCAAGCCAATTCACCAGTATTGGTCTTTCTCTCTGTATTCTTCGTCAATGGATTGGTGCGGAGATTGGTAATGGGCCAACGGTTTGCTCCCCGCATCGATAAAGTGGCCATGATCGTTCAGTTCATTGCTTTGGGCTTGCTGATCTTCCCCTTGATCGGATGGCCTGGGCTCAGAACTTTGAATGATATGTCCATTTTCCTCGACCTGATCTCGATCACCCTTCTGACCTTGTTAGGCATTCAAGCTTTGCGTGGGGATTATCCTCCGGCCAAGACTTATTTCATCGGATTTGCAGGTCTGGCTGTCGGGGTATTGACCTATATCCTTGGAGACTATTTCAACCTGATGGACAATGACCTCGGGCACCTCACCCTGGCCGCCGGTTCGGTTTGGGAAATGGTATTCTTCATGATCAGCATGGTCACCCGTTTCAAGTTGCTGGAGCAGGAAAAGGAAGCTTCGCAGGAAGAGGCGGAAGCTTTCAGGACGGAAGTGGCCCGTCTGGAGAAGGCGATCGAAGAACAGAAAGAGCAAGGCGCTTCTCCTTTGCCGGATCATATCAAGCCCCTGACCCAACGGGAGCGTGAAGTCCTTCGGCATATTGCCCGCGGATCGACCGACCAACGGATCGCCGAAGAGTTAAGTGTATCACTGACAACGGTCAAGACCCATGCCCGGAACATCTACAGCAAGTTACTGGTCAGCAACCGTGCTGAAGCTGTGGCTGTTGCCAACCAATATGGCTTTTTAGCTCCTTCTTCGGAATGAGTGCTTTGTAAAGGGTTAAGAGCAAAAATCGTTCGTTCGAACGATGCCTTTATAGTTCCCCTTCCGGTAGTTTTACCACCGCATTTTTCACCTTAATCCTGTTTCTCCATGGTTCTACCGTTACCCTCTCTCCGTCAATTCCTTGTTCTTATTATACTTTCCCTTTTTCTTTCTCCGGCACTGGCGCAATGGAGTTATGTAGGGGGAACACGGGGCATTTCACCGAATTTCCACAGTTACCCTGCCATGGCTTTCCACCCTTCTACAGGAGACCCTTACATGGCCTATGCGGATGATGCTAACCAAGATAAGGTCAGTGTGGTTCGGTTCAATGGAACGGAATGGGTCAAGGTAGGGGGAAAAGCCTTCTCCACCTATTCTTATGGGGCTCACCTGAGCCTTGCCTTTGATCCGGTTACGGAAGAACCCTATTTGGCATACAGAGCTCCAGGGTTGGAGGCCACTGTTCAAAAATTCGACGGTACGAGTTGGTCTAGAGTGGGCGCACTCACCATCAGTTCCAACGGCGGGGATTACCTTTCTCTCAAATTCCATCCTACCACCAACCAACCCTGGCTGGCTTATGATGACGATGGCACGACCGTCAAGAAATGGAACGGCTCCAATTGGGTGTTGGTCGGAAGCGCCCAGTTCTCTCCCGGAGGAACTTCGGATGAAGATCTGGAATTCCACCCTTCTACG
>CAZAYA010000005.1:0-15348 GCA_964489175.1 uncultured Flavobacteriales bacterium
GTCCTTTGGTGATCTCGGTGATCATTTCCGCCAGTTTTTTCTGGGTCAACTGGAAGGAAGCGATGGGTGCATTGAATTGTTCCCGTTCCAGGGAGTATTGAAGGGCAGAATCATAACATTCCATGGCCGGACCGAGAGAGCCCCAGGCGATCCCATACCTTGCGGAGTTGAGGCAGCTTAAAGGGGCGGCCAGACCGGACCGTTCGGGCAGCAAATTCTCTTTGGGGACTTTCACATTGTCGAAGACCAGTTCCCCGGTGGCGGAGGCTCGTAAGGACCATTTCCCGTGAGTTTCCGGAGTGGAAAACCCTTTCATTCCCCTTTCCACCAAGAGCCCCCAGACCTCTCCGTTCTCATCCTTGGCCCAAACCACGGCCAGTCCGGCGAACGGGGCATTGGAGATCCACATTTTGGAGCCGTTCAGAACGTAGTGATCTCCCTGGTCCTGGAAATGGGTGGCCATGGATCCCGGGTCAGAACCAGAGTTGGGCTCTGTAAGACCGAAGCAGCCCATCAATTCTCCAGTGGCCAGTTGAGGCAGGTATTGCTTTTTTTGTTCTTCCGTGCCGTATTTCCATATCGGATACATGACCAGAGAGCTTTGGACCGATGCTGTGGAACGAATCCCGGAATCGCCCCGCTCCAATTCCTGCATGATAAGGCCATAAGAGATATGATCCAGTCCTGCACCACCGTATTCTTCGGGAATGTAGGGCCCGAACGCTCCGATGTCCGCCATTCCCTTGATCAAATGTTTGGGGAATTCGGCTCTTTCGTAATAATCTTCTATGATCGGGGTGAGCTCCCGTGATACCCAGGAACGGGCAGTATCCCGGATCAATTTGTGCTCTTCGGTCAACAGATCATCCAGGGAAAAATGGTCGTGAGCCTGGTAACGGTCTTGCTCCATAGGGAATTTAGGCTTGCGTCAGAGCAAATTTAGAGAAAAAAACAAGGGTCGCCTTCAGAATAACACAGCGGGAGTTATGAACGCAGGATCCTGCGGACCTGTATCTTTGCGCTTATCATGACCCCTGATGCGATCCGGAAAAAGATCCTGGAATACGGAGAAAAAGGGCTTTCCCTGTTCCTCACTTCTTCTTTTCAAACCCATAGCATTCCCTTGCTGCACCTTATCAGCCGGACGGATCCTGCTATCCCGGTCTACTTCCTGAACACGGGTTATCTTTTCCCGGAAACGATCATTTTCCGGGACCGGATCACGGAACAGTTGGGGATCAATACGATCGATCTGCGGTCGCAGGTTCCCAAAAGTCAGCAAAAGGACAGTTCGGGGAACTTGTTGTTCACCTCCGACCCTGATCGCTGCTGTTACCTGAACAAGACCCAACCCCTGGAACCTGTTTTGGCGAAGATGGATGTATGGATCAGTGGAGTCCGGGCTGACCAGAATGCCAATCGACGGAACCTGCACACGGAGGAAAAGGCCCCCAACGGGATCTTGCGGTTCCATCCTATACTGGACTGGACGGCCAAGGACATCTATTATTACCGGAAAGAATACGATCTTCCTTCTCATCCGTTGGAAGAAAAAGGCTATTTCAGCATTGGCTGTGAACCGTGTACCCGCAAGCTCGATCTCAATGATGAGCGTAGTGGCCGTTGGAGTGGATTGAACAAGACCGAGTGCGGCCTTCACACCGACCTTATCGAAAAAGACCAGAACGAATGAAGGTATTGATCACCGGGGGTGCCGGCTACATCGGCACGGAGCTCACCTACTACCTGGACCGCCTGTCCGAAGTGGAGGAGATCGTCATTTATGACAACCTGAGCCGGGGGAACCACAACCTTTTCATCGGACAACAGAAAATAAGCGATAAGGTGCGTTTTGTGCAGGGGGAACTGCTGGATTCCCGAACCCTTCGTTCCCTGGTAAAGGACAAGGATGTGGTTTATCACCTGGCCGCCAAGGTCGCCACTCCCTTTGCGGACCAAAACCCTCACTTTTTCGAGCAGACCAATCATTGGGGAACGGCCGAGCTGGTCTACGCTGTGGAAGAGGAAAGCCAGGTGTCAAAGTTCATCTATGTGAGCAGCGTTTCTGTGCTGGGAGCTTCGGCTGAGGAATTGACCGTCCATTCCCATCCGAATCCCAAGACCTTCTACGGTATCAGCAAATTACGGGGAGAAGAACACGTTCAGCGACTGGCCGGGAAAGTACCGACGCAGATCGTTCGGTGTGGCAATGTTTATGGCTATAGCAAGAGCATGCGTTTCGACGCCGTGATCAACAAGTTCATGTTCGATGCCAATTTCGCCGGACGCCTCAAGATCAACGGGAACGGGGAGCAGCATCGTTCTTTTGTTCATATCGACCATGTGGCTACCGCCCTGGGGAACCTCCCCGTCCGGGAATTGCCCACCGGGTTCCATCATCTGGTGGACCGGGTCATGAGCATTAATGAGATCGCAGAAGAGCTCCGGGAATTATATCCGGAGCTGGAAACGCTGTTCGTGAACCAGCATCTGAGCCTGCGGGAGGTCAAAGTACAGCCCACCAAAGAATTAATGGCCCTGGCGGAAAGTAAAGAAGAAAGTTTTCGGGAAGAACTCGAGGCCTTCCGGAAGGCGTTCACTTTCTGAAAATAAGGTTCAGAATGCCGCTTTGAACTGACGCAAAAAGCGAACATCATTCTCGAAGAACAGGCGCAGATCGCGGATCCCGTATTTGAGCATGGCGATCCTTTCCACACCCATCCCAAAGGCATAGCCGGTATATTGTGAGGGGTCGATGTGACAATTCTCCAACACGTTAGGATCGACCATGCCGCACCCCAGGATCTCCATCCATTGTTTTTCACCGTCTTTTTCCCAACCGATGTCCATTTCAGCGGAAGGCTCTGTGAAAGGGAAGAAAGAAGGGCGGAACCTTACCGCTACTTCCGGTCCGAACATTTCATGAACGAAGAAGTAAAGGGTTTGTTTGAGGTCGGCGAAGCTTACGTCGTGGTCGATGTACATTCCTTCTACCTGGTGAAAAGCAGGGGAATGGGTAGCATCGCTGTCGCACCGGTAGACCCGCCCGGGAGAGATGATCCGGAAAGGAGGTTCACCTTTCAGCATGGTCCGGATCTGGACGGGTGAAGTGTGGGTGCGGAGAACCACATCGGGATCCCTTTCCACGAAAAAGGTGTCCTGCATGTCGCGGGCCGGATGATCTTCTGGCATGTTCAGGGCTGTAAAATTGTGCCAGTCATCTTCGATCTCAGGGCCTTCTGCTACCGTGAACCCGATCCTGGAGAGGATGTCGATGATCTCGTCCCGGATGAGGGAAATGGGATGGCGGGCACCGATCTCCCGTTGTCCTGAAGGGAGGGTAAGGTCCCGGTCTTTCTCATCATCGGAAGGTTGGTCTTGCAGGGCTTCCTGAAGCTTCTGCACCTTTTGTTGCGCTTGTTGTTTAAGCTCGTTCAGCGGCTTCCCCAGGTTTTTCTTTTCCTCGGGAGGTACGTTCTTGAATTCAGCAAAAAGCGCTTGAATAGCGCCTTTCTTCCCCAGCATCCGGATCCGGAATTTTTCCAGTTCCTCAGGACCGGAGGGCTGGAATTCCTCCACTTCCCGGGATAATTGTTCGATCCTGTCTTTCATGCGTTCATTCTTCGATCACTTCTATGGTCATGATGATGTCCTCGAGGGGCCGGTTGCGAGCATTGGTCTCTACGGCAGCAATGCTATCCACCACGCTGAGCCCTTCCACGACTTCTCCGAAGACCGTGTAGGCACCATCCAGATGAGGCGCTCCCCCGACCGTTGAATAAGCTTCGATCTGGGCATCGGAGAATTGGTAGTCGATCTCCTCCCCATGGCGTTGTTGTACGATGGAATCCATTTGGGCGCTTATCACTTGGATCTTTTCCTGGTCCTTGGCCTGTTGAGCCTGGACCAGTTGCTGGCGTTCTTCTTTGAATTCCGGTTGCTGGAGCAACATCTGCATGAACTGTTGCTTTTGTTGTCGCTCTTTCTGGGCGGCCATTTTTTTCAGGTCCGACCGGGTAAAACGTTTACCCTGGACGATGTAGAACTGACTTCCCGAAGAGGCCCTTTCCGGGTTTTCCCGGTCAGACTTTCGAGCAGCCGCCAGCGCCCCTTTTTTGTGGAACAACCCATCCCGGATCTCGGCGGGGATGGTATAACCAGGGCCTCCGTTCCCTAAGTCGGCTCCTTTCGGAGCATTTTTGGAGTCCGGGTCGCCCCCCTGGACCATGAAATCCTGAATAACTCGATGGAAGAGCAAACTGTCGTAAAAATCCTTTTTCACCAATTTCAGGAAGTTGTCCCGGTGTTTCGGAGTGGCATCGTACAAACGCACTTTGATGGGGCCATAGCTGGTCTTGATCCGGACCAGCGGACCTTTCTTTTGCTGCGTTTGCCCGGAGGGTGAAACAAAAGCGGTGGCTATCAACGTAAAAAGAACAACAGTGATAATGGAAAAAAGAGGGCGCATGGGCACGATATTGTCGGTCAGGAAGGTCCGTCCCTTTCAAGTGACGAACTTTTGTTAAATTTGTAATATTGGGTGACCTGTAGAAGGTTGCCGACGAAATTAGCAAATTCCCGCAAGCTATGAAACGGAATGCTCCTACTATCACGATCATTACAGGCCTTTTGGTGGTCCTGGCAGGACTTTTTTCCTCTTCCTGCGTCAAGGAAGAAAAGTCAACGGCCGTCATTACAGTAAAGGATTCCACCGGAACAGTCGCGGGAGCTAAGGTCAGGATCTACGGGGAGCCTTCGGATACGGCCTATACTGGCAAAGAGGTCATCGTTGATGAGGAAAAAAAGACCGGCAATGAAGGAAAGGTCACTTTTGACCTCAGCAACAATTACGAATTGGGGCAGGCCGGATTGCTGGTCCTCGATGTTAAGGTCACAAAAGATTCCGTTCAGGTGAAGGACTTCATCGAAGTGAAGGAGATGGAGGAGAACACCAAGACCATCGAGCTCAATTAGTGCTCGCCGGGCTCGAAGTATTCCACAACAGCTTCTTTGATCAGGTACTCCTGCTGTTCTGATGTGAGCGGCGGGAGTTTGCTGTTTACTTCGAAATGCGGCCACCCTTCTTGGTCCACACCCTCGTAAACGTAATATCCGTAAGGTTCCAGGAGCGTGCAGATCGCTATGTGCATGAGGTTCACCTTGTCGTCCTTCTTGAAATGCTGAGGCCCCTGCCCCAATTCCTGCACACCGATGAGGAACAATAATCCCTTCAGATCAAGTTCCTGCCCGAATTCCTCGGATTTCCGGGCCAGAATATCGCGGAATGTTTTTTCTAGCTTAAGGTCCATGGTTATTCGACGACCGGGGACTGGTGATATTGTTCAGCAACTTCTTCCAGAATAGCATTGATCTCCAGGGTAGTACTGGCCTGGACGAGCCTGTTCCGGAAAGGCTTGAAATGAGGGATCCCTTTGAAGTATTTCCCATAATGTTTGCGCATCTCAAGAACGGCTACCCGTTCTCCTTTCCAGCGGACGGAGCGGTCCAGATGCTCCCGGACAACATCGACCCGTTCTTCCACCAGCGGAGGGGGGAGCATTTCGCCGGTAGCTGCAAAGTGCTTCATTTCCCGAAAAACCCAGGGATTCCCGATGCTCGCTCTGCCGATCATGATACCGTCAACACCGTACCGTTCCTTGTATTCCACAGCTTTTTGCGGTGTATCGACATCTCCGTTCCCGAAAATGGGAATGTGGATGCGCGGATTCTCTCTGATCTTCCCGATCAGTGACCAGTCGGCTTCTCCTTTGTACATCTGCACTCTTGTCCGGCCATGAATGGACAGGGCCTGTATCCCCACATCCTGCAACCTTTCCGCCACTTCTTCGATGTAAAGTGAGTTGCTGTCCCAGCCCAGTCGGGTCTTTACCGTTACCGGAAGGTCGGTGGACTTCACGATGGCTTCGGTGAGGCGGACCATCTTGGGGATATCTTTGAGGATCGCTGCTCCGGCACCTTTACAGACCACGTTCTTCACCGGACAACCGAAATTGATGTCGATGATGTCCGGCCCGGAGGCTTCACTGATCTCGGTGGCCTTTTTCATGGAGTCGAGGTCGGACCCGAAGATCTGAATACCGACAGGGCGTTCATCATGGTAGATGTCCAGTTTTTTACGGCTTTTGGCCGCATCGCGGATGAGCCCTTCTGAAGAGATGAACTCGGTATAGACCACATCCGCCCCATTTTGCTTGCACAAAGCCCTGAAAGGGGGGTCGCTGACATCCTCCATGGGGGCGAGCAAGAGGGGGAAATCGCTCAGTTCGATATATTCTCCGATGGTCATGACGGCTGCAAATTTACGAGATCGCGTGGTGGTCGGAGGTTGCTGAAAAATTCCCGCATATTTGTGTTCTTATGTTCCGCCCCGTTTTGGAGCCATATCATCCGCTGGTCAAGCTGGTCTTCTTCTTTTTGCTCTCCTTTTCCACTTTGGGGGTGTTTTATTTCATCGGTGTGGGCATTGCCAGAGCAGGATATGGGATCGATCTGATCAGTGACCCCCTGATCCTTCAGGAAATTCACCGCCCGGAAGTTCGAAAAGCCAGCAGGTGGCTCATCCTGTGTCAGCATATCGGGATGTTCATCGTTCCGGCTTTGACCTTCCCTCTCCTGGCATCTTCGAGGGGAAGTGATCTGTTGATGACGAAAAGGAAGCCTTCCGGCAGGATGATAGCGGGAACTTTGCTTCTTATGTTCTTCTTGTTCCCGGTGATCAACTGGTTGGTAGAGTGGAATGCAGGTTTGTCGCTTCCGGATTCCCTGGCCGGAGTGGAAGAATGGATGAAACGGATGGAAGAACAAGCACAAAGGACCACGGAAGCTATCCTGGATACCACATCTTTATCGGGGCTGGCCGTGAATTTATTGGTGGTCGGTATCCTTCCCGCACTTGGGGAAGAATTGGTTTTCCGGGGGGTGGTCCAGAAATTGCTGGCCCGGTGGTCTGGCAGTGTTCATGCTGGTATATGGGGGGCAGGATTGCTTTTCAGTTCGATGCACCTCCAATTCTATGGATTCCTTCCGCGGTTGCTGCTGGGGGTGCTGTTCGGGTACTTGTTGATCATGAGCGGAAGCTTATGGATCCCTGTGCTGGCGCATTTCATCAACAATGCCACGGCCGTGGTGGTGAATTACCTGGTGAAGACCGGAATGATATCTTCTGATGTAGAGTCTCACGGTGCCCAGGGTGCACCTTTTTCCATTGTGTTGGGGACCCTTTTTCTTCTCCTGTTATTATACGGCTTCTATCGAAATTCTTGTTGGCCTGCGATACGGGAAGATTACCTGAAGGACCCCGGTCTGATGCACCGGGGTAGGGTCTGATCTCCGCACTCCTTCAGTTGTTATGAGGATCCTGTCCTGACCAGGGTTGCGTATAAGGAAGCCTTAGTTCCCGAGCGCTGTTCCGGAGGGGATCGTTGCCTTCTTCTTCATCCTGAAAACCGATCTGGAAGCCTCCCTCCCCATGGTAAAAGTAGGTTTGGCTCTCCCGGTCGTATTCGAGCGGAGCTCCCAGGGCTTTCATTTCGTTCAGAAGTTGGTATAGCCGGCTTCGGGATACCCCTATGGTCTGGGCCAGCTCCAGGGGGGTGCCAGTGGCCCGCATTCTGATCCGGCGATCGATCTTTTTGATCCGTTCTGCATTCTTGAGGAGGCTCATAAGATCTGCTATTTCTTAAAAACAGGGTCAAGAGAAGCCGTTAAAAGGGTAAAAAATACGGATGATCCGGCCCTGCTCTTGTAACAAAAATACTTGGTGCATACCATCTTATATAAGGTAAAGGTATTAAAAAAGAGGATATTAGGTCGAAGATCCAGAAAAGGATAGGGTAACCTGCGGGCAGAAGTGCCTATACTGACACTGCTCCTTATTTTTATGCGATCCAGGGGGCTTAAACTGGAAAAGCCCCGGGAAGATCTTCAGGCTGGGTGATCCCATATCCGATGGCCTGGCCTGAATAAGATCAATGATCTCCAGGGAGAGAAAGTCCCCAAAAGGAATATTGTGCTAATTCTTGAAAAGCTGATCTTGTCTCAGAGTCCGAGCAAGACCTTCATCGGGTCTTTTCCACCGAAGATCAGTCGTTCAGGGCTTTCGATCATTTCCTTCACTGCATATAGGAAACCGACCGAATCCTTACCATCGATAATGCGGTGATCATAGGACAGCGCGACGTACATGACAGGACGTACCTCCACTTTCCCTTCGACGGCGACCGGCCTTTCCACGATGTTGTGCATGCCGAGGATCGCACTTTGGGGCGGATTGATGATAGGAGTGCTGAGCATGGAGCCGAACACGCCTCCATTGGTGATGGTAAAGGTCCCGCCACTCATTTCGTCCAGTGTGATCTTGCCGTCCCGCGCTTTGGTAGCCAGTCGTTTGATCTCGGATTCGATCTCGGCCAGGGACATTTGCTCAGCATTGCGCAATACAGGGACCATCAACCCTTTCGGGGAGCTCACAGCGATCCCGACATCCGCGTATTGGTGAGCAACGATCTCATCACCATCGATGATGGAATTGACGTCCGGATATAGGTTCAGGGCTTCTGTCACGGCCTTGGTGAAAAAGGACATGAAGCCGAGGCTGACCCCGTGGTGTTCCTTGAATTCCTCTTTGTATTGTTTTCGCAAGTCCATCACATAGCTCATGTCCACTTCGTTGAAAGTGGTGAGCATGGCGGTTTCGTTCTTTACGGAGACCAACCGGTCGGCTACTTTGCGGCGGAGTGTGGACATTTTGCTCCGCTTCTCTTCACGGGTACCTCCCCAGCCGGCTACGGCCTCTTGCTCGAAACCTGCGGCCATGGCCCGGAGTACATCCTGCTTCAGGATCCTGCCTCCTTTGCCGGTGCCGTTCACCTGATCAGGTCCAACTCCTTGTTCGTTCATGAGCTTTTTAGCTGCAGGGGAAGGATGCCCCTGGGCATATCCTTTTTCCCGGTTCTGGGGAGAGGAAGATGACTGTTCTTCTTGTTGGGCCGGTTCCTGAGCTGGTTGTGCTTGCTGGGCAGTTTCTTTGGCAGCAGCCTTTTCGGGGGCGGCTACCGAAGGATCGATGGTGGCGACCACATCCCCCACGTTCACCGTTTCTCCTTCTTGAACGCTGATCGTTATTCCTCCGGCCATTTCAGCAGTAAGCTCGAGTGTGGCTTTATCGGAGTCGAGTTCGCAAACGGCCTGGTCTTTTTCCACATAGTCTCCGTCGCTGACCAGCCATTGGGCGATCTCCACCTGGGAAACGGATTCTCCCGGGCTGGGTACTGTGAGGTCCATCGGTTTTCCTCCCCCTTTTGCAGGAGCAGCATGGTCTTTCGTTTTTTCTTTCCCGTTATCGGCAGCAGCTTTAGAAGCAGGCTGCTCTTTTTCTTCTTGAGGAGGCTCTTTGTCCTTTTTGGCCGGGGCTTCGGCAGTAGTATCGATCGTGCAGATCTTGTCCCCCACGTTCACCGCCTCTCCTTCCTGGACCAGGATCTTGATGGTGCCGGCCTCTTCAGCGGTCACTTCGAGGGTGGCCTTATCGGAATCCAATTCGCAGATGGTCTGGTCCTTTTCCACATGATCCCCGTCCTGGACAAGCCATTGGGCGATCTCGACTTCGGAGACGGATTCTCCCGGACTGGGAACGGTCACTTCAAGGGCCATAGTTTGCAGCTTTTTCGGATCGTCAGGCCTGGGGCCTTATACGGTTTCGCCTTGTTTTTTGCTTTCTTTTTCGAACACCTGGTCCAGGATCGCTCGCTGGCGATTCTCGAACCGCTTGGGAGACCCTGATGCCGGACTGGCACTGGCACGGCGGGATATCAAACGGAAACCGAACTCCTGTGCGTCCCGCAGCAGGTAAGGCCAGGGTCCCATATTCTCCGGTTCTTCCTGGACCCAAAGGGTTTCCCTGGCCTTCTTGTAACGTTTCAGGATCTTTTTCACCTCCGTTTTCGGGAAAGGGTACAATTGCTCCACCCGAACGATCGCCAGCCGCTCAGCTTGCAATTCTTCTTTCTTTTCCAGCAACTCGTAATAGATCTTGCCCTGACAAAAGACTACCGTCTCCACTTTGGAAGGCTGGGCATCCGGATCGTCCATGACCTCCTGGAATGTTCCTTCTGAAAGATCTTCCAGCGTGGAAGTGCATCGGGGATGTCGCAACAGGCTCTTCGGTGTGAAAACGATCAACGGTTTCCGGAATTCCCACTTGAGTTGTCGCCGTAACGCATGGAAGAAGTTTGCCGGCGTGGTGCAGTTCACAGCTACCATGTTATTCTCTGCACAAAGGCTGAGAAAACGCTCCATCCGGGCACTGCTGTGCTCGGCGCCCATTCCTTCATAACCATGGGGAAGGAGCAATACCATGCCGCTCATGCTCTTCCATTTGTCCTCGGCACTGCTGAGGTATTGGTCGATCACCACCTGTGCTCCATTGCAGAAATCTCCGAACTGAGCTTCCCATATGGTAAGCGTATTGGGAGTGGCCAACGAATAACCGTAATCGTACCCCATGACGGCATATTCCGAAAGCAGGGAATTGTAGATACCGAACGAGGCCTGGTCCTTGCTAAGGTGGTTCAGGTGGACATAGGTTTCTGCTGAATCCTCCACCCTGACCACCGCATGGCGATGGGAAAAAGTTCCCCGTTCGCTGTCCTGGCCGGTAAACCGGATGGGATGTCCTTCCATCAGGAGGGACCCATAAGCCAACAACTCGCCCATGCTCCAATCGAGCTTGTTCTCTTCCATCATCTGTTGCCGGTGCTTCAGCAGTTTCTCCAGTTTTCGGAAGAACTTCATGCCCTTTGGTACGAAGGCCAGTTGTTGGCCGATGTGTTCAAGGGTCTTGCGATCCACGCTCGTATCCGGGGAGCTTTCGAAATCTTCCGGTCGTGCCGGGCGGATCCCTTCCCAGTCATCCTCCAGGAAGGAGGTGATCTTGGCTTTGTGGATCTCTTTGGATTCGTCCAGCTTGCTCTGGAGAAGCTCCTTGAACTCCTCCTCCATTTCCTTGGCGATGTCGGCATTGACGTCGCCGCTTTTCATCAACTGGTTGTAGTAGATCTCCCTCGGATCCATATGTTTGGCGATGGCCTGGTAAAGAAGAGGTTGGGTGAATTTCGGTTCATCACCCTCGTTGTGGCCGTGTTTCCGGTAGCATAGCAAGTCGATGAAAACATCGCTCTTGAAGGTCTGCCGGTATTCCATAGCCATCTGGACCGTATGGATCAGCGCTTCGGCATCATCCCCGTTCACGTGAAAGACCGGACTAAGGGTGGTTTTCCCCACATCCGTACAGTAAATGCTCGTCCGGCCTTCCAGATAGTTGGTGGTGAATCCCACCTGGTTGTTGATCACGATATGAATGGTACCGCCGGTCTTGTAACCGGGGAGTCCAGCCATCTGAACCACTTCGTACACGACCCCCTGAGCGGCGATGGCTGCGTCTCCATGGATGAGGATGGGGGTGACCTTCCCATCATCCCCTTCGTATTGCTGATCGATCTTGGCCCGTGCCACACCTTCCACTATCGGGTCAACCGATTCCAGATGGGACGGGTTCGGGGCCAGGGTCATCTGGACGTCGTTCCCGTTATCTGTTTTAACGGCCGTTGTATACCCCAGATGGTATTTCACATCTCCATCGAAAAGGGTGTCTTCGTAGTCCTTGGGTTCGAACTCGCTGAAGATCTGGGCATAAGTCTTCTGAAAGATGTTGGAGAGTACATTGAGGCGTCCGCGATGAGCCATCCCTACTACGAATTCCCGGATGCCCATCGTTGCACCATACTCCACCACCTTGTCCAGCGCTGGTATCAGTGTTTCGGCTCCTTCCAGGGAAAAGCGTTTCTGGCCGGGGAAACGGGTGTGCAGGAATTTTTCGAAAACAACCGCCTGGTTGAGCTTATGAAGGATGTGCTTTTTCTCCTTTGTATCGATGTCGGGGAGGTTCCGGGTGGATTCCATCCGCTTCTGAAGCCAATCCACTTTTTCCGGTGTTCGGATGTATCGATACTCTACTCCCACAGAGCGGCAGTAGGTCGTTTTCAGGTGGTCGATGATATCCCGAAGTTTGGCGGGACCGATGCCGATCTCATCTCCGGCCTGGAACACGGTATCGAGGTCGGCCTCTTCAAGGCCATAGTTCTCGATGGCAAGGGTGGGAGAGTATTGCCTTCTTTCCCGGACCGGATTGGTCTTGGTGAACAGGTGGCCGCGGGTCCGGTAACCCGTGATCAGGTTCTTGACCCGGAACTCTTTCTGGACATTCTCAGGAATGCCCTCTCGGTCTTCTTCATCGTAGTTTTTCCGGGCAAATTCGAAACCTTCGAAAAAATGCCGCCATCCTGGTTCGATGCTTTCCGGATCCCGCAAATACTGCTGATATTGCTCTTCAAGCCAGTTGGGATCGGCATTGCTGAGGTAGGAGAATTTATCCATAAAGCCTGCCACCGGATTTATAAAGCAAAGGTACAACTTTTTCTAAGCTGTTGATGAGGCAGGAGGTCCAGACATCTTGCAGAACGGCCCTTTTTAAAGCAATTAGCATTTGTTCAGGCGTGGCCCCCTCCGAATCTTTCCCGGGTGATCACTTTGAGCAGGGTTCGGCGTATGATCGACTCTGTAAGCCATGCTTCCTGGGAATGAGCGCTGTCTGGTTTTTCCAACAGGTACTCTTCGGGAACATCGACCCTGTAAAGCAAGGCACGAAGTGTTCCGGGATCTTTTTCAAGTAATCTGAGTACGATGGGGTGAAGGCTTAGGAATAAGGATCCATAAGGGGAATGACCTTTCTCTTCATACCTGAATGTGATGGAGAATACCGACAACTCCCGGGACAGTTGGGCTACCGTCCGGGAAACGTAATGTTCCCGGTCGAAATATTCCTGCATTTTCGGTCCGTCCAAGCTTTTCATAGGGAGTACTCCGGTATTCCTTTTTGTACGCTATTCTGTCTGTTCAGGTTCCGGCCGGGGCAGGGTAGAATTTCTGGAGGGGATGCTTTACTTTGTGCTTATCAGGGATTACCTTGCTGAAGAATAAAGGATCCTTCTCTTTTTATGTCCGATACTTCTGAAAAAGTGCTGATCACTGGTGCGACCGGCTTGATAGGTCGCCACCTCACCCCATTGCTCATCCGGGAAGGCTATGATGTGGTCCACTTGAGTCGCACGCCCAGTTCCCGGGGAAATGTCCGGACTTATTCCTGGGATCCCCTGAAAGGGGAACTCGATGACACGGTCCTTGAGGAAGGGATCGATCACATTATCCACCTGGCAGGAGCCAGCATCGCAGATGGAAGATGGACTTCCCGGTACAAGGAATTGCTACTGGACAGCCGGGTGAAAAGTGCTGCCCTCCTCTATGACCGGTTCGGGAAAACCGGGAACATCAAGACCTTTATTTCTGCGTCCGGAGTAAATTATTACGGAACCCGCACCACCAACCAGGTTTTTTCGGAAGAGGATCCTCCCGCTGATGACTTTTTAGGGAAGGTCTGTGTGGAATGGGAGCGAGCAGCGGATCGTTTCTCTGAACAGGCCCGGGTGGTCAAGATACGTACCGGTGTGGTTCTGGAGAAAGAGGATGGCGCTCTTCCCCAATTGGCTTTTCCGGTCCGGTGGCTCGTCGGTGCTCCATTGGGCAGTGGCGAACAATACATTCCCTGGATCCACATCGATGACATTTGCCGGGTCTACCTCAAAGGGCTACAGGATGAGGCGATGATGGGGGCATACAATGCTGTGGCCCCTGATCATGTGACCAACAAGATCTTCATCAAAACCCTGGGGAAGGTGTTGAAGCGGCCAGTGATCCTTCCGCCGGTACCGGGTTTCCTTTTGAAGCTCGTGCTCGGGGAAAAGGCTGACCTGATCCTTGAAGGAAGCCGGATGTCTTGCAGCAAACTGGAACAACAGGGGTTCGCGTTCCGGTACGATCAGCTTGTTAAAGCATTGGAAGCGATCTACAAGTGATCAGGACTCTCTTTGGGTGAGCTGGCCGGACAATTCGAGAAGGGGGGCTTTCCTTTCCCTTGGGACATCAATGGTATTCAGTGCTTCTTCCGCTTTTTGCTGATAGGAACGAACAGCCTCCCGGGTGGCTCCCTCCACTTCCAACGCATCGAAGATCGCCATTACTTCTTCAACCTTCTTACGCTCGTTTTCATTCTGTTTTCCCTGATAAAGCTGATCCAGGTGTTCCTGCTGTTCGGGAGAGGCTTTTTCCAGGGCTTTGATCAGCAAATAGGTCTTTTTGTTGGCGCGGATATCTCCGCCCACTTGCTTGCCGGTCTTGTTCTGTTCTCCATAGATGTCGAGCAGATCATCCTGGAGCTGAAAAGCGATCCCCAGGTTTCTGCCGAACCGGCTGAGGGCCCTTTTCTCTTTTTCGCCGGCATCGGCCAGGGCGGCTCCTGTTCTCAGGCTGCCATCGATCAGAGCGGCGGTCTTTTTTTCTATCATATCGAGGTATTCCCCGAGAGTGACCTCTCCCCGGTCTTCAAAGCTCATATCCGCCTGCTGACCCTGGCAGACTTCCAGCGCCACTTCATTGAACAGGGTCAGGATGGGGATGACCCTGGGGCTTTTTTTCTGCTCCATCATTAAGGAGTAGGCCTTTACGAACATGGCATCGCCTGAAAGGATGGCCGAACTGTCTCCCCATGATTCATGGACCGTGGCCTTGCCTCTTCGCAGGGGCGCCCGGTCCATCAGATCATCGTGCATGAGGGTGAAGTTGTGGAACACTTCTATGCCAAGCGCTGGTCGGATCGCATTGTCCATATCGCCATCGAACATTCGGCAGGCCAGCAGTACCAGAGCCGGACGGAGGCGTTTCCCGCCATTCGACAGGATATGGGTCATGGGGTCAAAAAGCCGGTCATCCGAATGTTCCAGGAGGAACTGTTCCAGTTCATGCTCTATCCGATGACGGCATTCCGTCCAGGGATCGATGGCTCGGGGTTCAATGGTAGCCATGAGATGCTTCGATGACACTCAATAAATAATCGCCGTAACCGCTTTTCTGGAGTTGTCCTGCCAGGTTTCGCATCTGTTGTTCATCGATGAATCCCTGGTTGTAGGCGGCTTCTTCAATGCAGCCGATCTTCAACCCCTGACGTTCTTCGATCACCTGAACGAACTGACCGGCCTGCATAAGAGAGGAGAAGGTGCCTGTATCAAGCCAGGCGGTCCCCCGGTCGAGAATGGACACCTGCAATTTCCCTTGTTCAAGATAAGCCCGGTTCACATCGGTGATCTCGTATTCTCCACGGGCACTGGGTTCGAGTTCACGGGCGATCCGGACCACATCATTGTCATAAAAATAAAGGCC
>CAZAYA010000005.1:15358-33096 GCA_964489175.1 uncultured Flavobacteriales bacterium
TCCGGCTTCTCCTCGATGGAGATCGCCGTGTTGCTCTTATCGAATTCCACAACACCGTATCGCTTCGGATCGGAGACATGGTAGGCGAAGACCATTCCACCATCAGGGGCATTGTTCTTTTGAAGGCTGGCAGCCAACCCTGTTCCGTAAAAAATATTGTCCCCGAGGATGAGGGCCACGCTATCATCGCCGATAAAACCCTCTCCGATGGTGAAGGCCTGGGCCAGCCCTTCGGGTCGGGGTTGCTCGGCATAATTCAACCGGCACCCGAACCACTGACCGTCCCCGAGGAGTTTTTCAAAAAGCGGAAGGTCGTTGGGGGTGGAGATGACAAGGATATCCCTGATACCGGCATTGATCAGGGTACTCAGAGGGTAATAGATCATCGGTTTGTCGTAGACCGGTACCAGTTGCTTGCTGATAGCAAGGGTTAGTGGGTGTAATCGGGTTCCGGACCCTCCTGCCAGGATGATGCCTTTCATGAACGGGGTGTTTTAGTGGGAAAGATCATAGACGGGTTATATCTGAAGCGCTCCTTTTGTCCTCACCAATATTCTTTTTGCCTTCTGAGAGAAAGGTTTCTTGTTCCTTTTCATCATCACTGTCGAGGTCCAGGACCGGTTCTTCAAAGGAATGAGTGGTGATCGAGTTGTCCAGGGAAAGAAGGAAAGAGGGTAGTAATACCAGGTTGGCCAGCATGGCGATCAACAGAGTAACGGAAACCAGGACTCCGATGGCTTGTGTTCCTCCGAATTCAGAATAAATGAACACGGAAAATCCGAAGAACAACACTACAGAAGTATAGAACATGCTCACTCCGGTTTCCTTCAGGGCGGCGAAGACCGATCGGCGAATGTCCCAGTTGGTGGCCTTCAATTCTTGCCGGTACTTGGCAAGGTAGTGAATGGTATCATCCACCGATATACCGAAGGCGATACTGAAGACCAGGATGGTGGAAGGTTTGATGGTAATGCCAAAATACCCCATGATAGCGGCGGTCAGAATAAGGGGGATGAGGTTGGGGATCATGGACACCAGTACCATCCGTGCCGAGTTGAAAAGGAAGGCCATGATACAGGCAATGATAACGATAGCGATCCCCAGGCTGATGAAGAGGTTCTTCACCAGGTAGCTCGTGCCTTTGAAAAAGAGAATGCTGTTCCCTGAAAGGAAGACCTCGCTTCGGGAAGAACTGAAGATGCTGTCTAATTGAGGCTGGATCTCACGGGTCAGTTTTTTCATTTTTATGGTCCCGATATCTGCTACCTGAGCGGTCACACGAGTTCTACGGTTCAGGGAGTCTACCAGCATCCGGCTGATGCCATTCTTTTCGGCTCCTCGAAGGTAGGGTGAGATGAAACGCCTTTCGGGGGGGCGGATCAGTTCATACCGTTCCGGGTTTCCGTTGTAAAAAGCTTGTTTGGCAAATTTGACCACATCCGCTATGGAAAGGGAACGCGATATCTCGGGATGTTCGGCCAATACCAGTTGTAGTTCTTCGATCTTGCGAAGGGTGGAGGTTTTGGTGGCATGTCCCTTCTTGCCCATATCGATGTAGACCTCCAGCGGCATGACCCCATGGAAATGTTCCTCGAAAAAATGGAGGTCCTGAAGAACAGGATCATTCTGGGGCAGGTCGTCGACGATCTTTCCGCTGGTCTTGACCATGGAAAACCCTACCCCGGCGAGAACGAGGACCATGGCAGTGATGCCATAGACCCATGGCCGGTGGTTACGAACGATGCTTGCCAGGCCGTCTACCATGCCTATCACCCATTGCCGTTCCAAGTGCTTGGTGTGCCGCTTTTTGGGGGAATTCATGAAACTGTAGACGATGGGGATGATGAGCAGGGAGAACAGGAAGACCGCCATGACATTGATCGCGGCCACCACGCCAAATTCTGTGAGAATGGAGCTTTGGGTGAAAATGAAAGTTGCAAAGCCCATCGCCGTGGTGGTGTTGGTCATGAAAGTGGCGTTCCCGATCTTATGAATGGCGCGGGAAAGGGCTTTGATCTTGTTCCCGTGAAGGACGAACTCGTTGTGGTACTTGTTGAGCAGGAAAACACAGTTCGGGATCCCGATCACAATGATGATGGGAGGGATCAGGGCCATTACCATCGTCAGTTTGTAGCCCAAAAGGGTGACGGTCCCCAGCGACCATATCACACCGATCCCGACCACCAGCATGGAGAAGAGCACCACCCGGACCGACCGGAACAGGAAGAACAGCACCAGTGAAGTGACCAGAATGGCCAGCACTACGAACATCTGCATCTCCGTTTTCACCTTTTCAGCCACAACGGTCCGGATGTAGGGAAGACCCGATAAATGGACTTCCATGTGGTCCTTTCCGAATTGTTTTCCCCGGTCCTTGATCGCAGCGATCATTTCTGAACGGCCCTCGGAATCCATGACCTCCTTGTTCACGTAGACCATCATCAGGGAGGCATGGGTCGAATCATTGTAGATGAGCCCCTTGTAAAAGGGAAGTTGCCGGACTGTCGATCGGATCGCCTGCACTTCTTGCTCCGTATCGGGAGGACCTTTGACAACAGGATGGAAAACGAATTTTTTGGCCGTATCGCTTTTCTTCAAATTGTAGAGATGCGCTTCCGAGAAGACCGAATCCACCCCATGGACTTGCTTAAGATCTTGCCCCAGCTCATACCAGGCACTGAAATTATCGGGTTCGTAGAGTTCTTCTCCCTGAACGCCGATCACGAAGATATTCCCGTCTTCTTTGAAATACTTCTGGAATTGTTGATAGCGGATAAGGGTACTGTCGGAAGAAGGGAGGAGCCCTCCGAACTCATAGTTGAGCTTCACATACTGCCCCTGATAACCCATGAAGGCTGTCAATACAGCGATCAGAGCTAATAATATCACCCTGTTCCTGAGTATTATCCTGGCAACGAATTCCCACATGGTCTGAAGGGCAGCTCCGAAAAAACCGGATTCCTTGTCTTATAAGGAACAGAACGGGCTCAGGGTAATGTGTTGGAGCAGTTGTATTCCCCTTGAAGCAAAGAAACAAAATATGGGGGATCTTCGGCCCGGAGATCCCCCTGATCGGCGAACGAAGAAGGGTTCACCGGGCCGGGGGTCGACCGGCTCCATTCTTTACCTTTGTCAGGTTCCGGAACGGATCGCACGCATGAGCATAATAAGGACCGGATGGTTTTTTCTGTTGGTAATGCAGCCCTTTGGGGGCCTTGCCCAGGAGGAGGATACTTCTCTCTCCTCCCTGGAGGGATGGGATCTGGCCATTGCTCCGGCAACAGGTGTGATCGTAAACGGTGAAGATATTTATGGGGATCTGGGGGTGGAACTCAACAGTCACAGCAAGGGGTTAGGCCTAACAGGGGGTTTTTCATTCCGTCCTGGGTATAAAAAGGTGATCGCTGAAAAAGAAGGGCAATCCCAGTACCAGTATTTTGAACAAAAATTCCTGGCTTCTTTCGGGTTGGAAAAGAGGATCTGGCTTCCTTTTGTCCTGAAGGGACATGCCCGAAGGGCACTAGGTGGGTATCTGAGGTTGCAGGGAGGTTACCAATGGGGAAATTACAGAGGGACGAAAAAGGGGGTCACACCCGGCTTTGTCCTTTTGCCGGAAGCTGGGATCACCTATCGTTTCCAAAACCACACCCTTGTTCGTGTAGGTTATGTTTACTTTGATGATGGATTGGCGTCGGTGGGCGATCACCGCATTGCGTTAGGATTGGCCCTTTCCTTGTCCCGTTCCCGATGAAGAACGAATGCATATTGTTATTACTGTTGGTGTTGGTGGGATGCCGTAAGGACCCTTGTGATGAGAATGAACGCTGTCAGACCGTGGAGCCCTCGGAAGGTACGGTGCGGGTGATGATCACGCCACCGGCCGAAGGAGATACGGTCGGGGTTTCCGTTCTTGAAGGTCATGTGGAAGAGGGGCGGGAAGTTGCTTTCCTGAACATGACCACTGCTCAGGCAGCATTGTCCCTGCCTGTGGAAAAAAAATATTCAGCAACCGCTGCCTACACAGAAGGAAAGGATACCCTGGTGGCTCTGGACGGGGGAAGGTTGGTGTTGGAGGACTATCTCAATTGCGATGAGGTTTGCTATTCTCTGGAAGACCTGGAACTTGACCTGCGCCGGGCGGATTGAGTTCCCCTTTTCGGATATCGTACCTTTGGTCTTATGCTGGCTTCCCTGAAGGATGGATCGAACTTATGCTCCAAGCTTACTCCAAAACGGGCTTGGAATGCGATGAAGGTGGTGGGTAGCTATTATTATTCCAAGTATACCCGGAAGCCTGTTCAGTGGGGGTTACCCATCAGTATTTCCCTGGAACCTACAACGGCCTGTAATCTTCGCTGTCCTGAATGTCCCAGTGGTCTTCGGAGTTTCACGCGGGACACCGGCAATATCGACCCGGAGCTCTACAAGGGCATCCTCGATCAATTGGCGGGGCATACCACTTACGTTCTCTTTTATTTCCAGGGGGAGCCGTTCATCCATCCTGGTTTTCTTGATATGGTGAGCTATGCTTCGCGTAAGGGTATGTATACGGCGACCTCCACCAATGCCCATTTCCTTCATGATAAATTAGCCCGGCGGACGGTCGAGTCCGGCCTGGACCGCCTCATCATTTCGATCGATGGCACCACGCAGGAAACCTATGAAGCTTATCGGAGGAAGGGAAGTCTGGACAAGGTGATCGAAGGCACCCGCAATCTGATCCGTTGGAAACAGGAATTAAGGTCTGCCACGCCCCATGTCATTTTCCAGTTCCTCGTCGTCAAGCCTAATGAACACCAAACCGAAGAAGTACAACGCCTTGGTAAAGAACTGGGCGTGGATGAGGTCCGGTTCAAAACAGCTCAGGTCTATGACTATGAGAATGGCAATTCCCTGATCCCCGATCAGGAGAAGTTCTCAAGGTACCGGCAGCGGGAAGATGGTACCTGGGAGGTAAAGCACCGGTTACGAGATCATTGTTGGAAGCTTTGGCATTCCTGTGTGATCACATGGGATGGTTTGGTCGTGCCCTGTTGTTTCGACAAGGATGCCGAGTATCGCATGGGGGACCTGAAGCAGGAAGGGTTCCGGGAGCTATGGCAGAACGGGCGATATCATGCCTTCCGTTCCGCTATTTTGAGGGGGCGATCAGAGATCGGGATCTGCCGGAATTGTACGGAGGGGTGTCAGGTATGGGCATGAGCCGGATTCAGACGGTCATCATGTCTTTTTCCTTGGCTTCGAGGAGGCTGTCGACCTGGCTGACGTAAGTATCTGTCAGGTCCTGCACCTTTTTCTCCGCTTCTTTGGCCTCGTCTTCGGAAATGTCCCCGCTCTTCTGTAACTTCTTGATCTCTTCGTTGGCTTCCCGGCGGGCATTCCGGATGCTTACCCGGGCGTCCTCCCCTTCTTTACGGGCGGTCTTGGTGAGCTCTTTCCGGCGTTCTTCGGTCAGGGCAGGAATATTGATGATCACCCTTTCGCCGTTGTTTTGGGGATTCAGGCCGAGATCGGCGTCCTGGATCGCTTTTTCGATCGGTCCGATCATGTCCTTTTCCCAGGGTTGGATCGAGAGGGTGGTGCCGTCCGGGGTATTGACGTTGGAGACTTGGTTGAGAGGGGTCTGAGCGCCATAATATTCGACCAGAACGTGGTCGAGCATGGAAGGGTCGGCTTTGCCAGTGCGGATCTTGGACAATCGGTCTTTCAAATGGTCCAGTGCGCTCTTCATGGACTCTTTCGCAGCCTCGTAGGCGAATTGTGCTTCTTCATTCATGGCTTTCGGCTTTTTGGCAGGTCAGCCCCATTGGACGAGTGTCCCGACCGGTTCTCCCAGGATGACTTTCTGCAGGTTGCCCGGCTTGTTCATATCGAAGACGATGATGGGCAGTTTGTTCTCATTGCACAAAGTAAAGGCTGTCATGTCCATCACGTCAAGCCCTTTTTCATAAACTTCACTGAAGGAGATGGTGGAGTATTTGGTGGCTTTTTTATCCTTTTCCGGGTCGGCGGAATAAATGCCGTCCACGCGGGTCCCTTTGAGGATCACATCCGCTTCGATCTCGATAGCACGGAGGGAAGCCGCAGAATCCGTGGTGAAATAGGGATTGCCGGTACCAGCACCGAAGATGACCACCCTT
The DNA here is from genome assembly GCA_964489175.1 of uncultured Flavobacteriales bacterium. Classification (GTDB taxonomy): domain Bacteria; phylum Bacteroidota; class Bacteroidia; order Flavobacteriales_D; family CAYVSK01; genus CAZAYA01. Next base: position 21,499 of record CAZAYA010000005.1, read on the forward strand.
CCTTTTTCGAGGTGGCGGATCGCTCGCCTTCGGATGAAGGGTTCAGCGATCTTTTCCATTTTAATGGCGGAAAGGAGGCGTGTAGCGAGGCCGACAGCTTCGAGGGAAGATTGCAGGGCCATGCTGTTGATCATGGTGGCCAGCATCCCCATGTAATCTCCCTGCACCCTTTTTACACCAGCCTCTGTGGCTTGTACACCACGGAATATGTTCCCACCGCCGATCACGAGGGCCACTTCCACGCCTTCGTCAACAACGGTCTTGACCTCGTTGGCATATTGGGCCAGGCGATTCTGATCGATCCCGAATTCCTTGTCTCCCATCAATGCTTCCCCGCTCAATTTCAGAAGGATCCTTTTGTATCGCATGCGGCCCATTTTAAGTGTAAAATTATAAAAAAAAACCCCGAAAGATCTTTTCGGGGTTGGGAGGGATTAGCTTAGGGAATAGCGTTTGAATTCGGTGACCGTTAGGTCTTTGTCGTATTCTTCCAGGTATTGCTTCACCGACTTCTTATTGTCGCGGGTAAAGGGTTGGTTCAGCAAGGTGTTCTCTTTGAAGAACTTTTTGAGTTTACCCTGGGCGATCTTTTCCAGCATGTCTTCGGGCTTGCCTTCTTTCTTGGCCTGATCTTTACCCAACTCCAGTTCTTTATCAATGATATCCTGAGGGACATCACTTTCATCGAGGCTGACCGGGTTCATGGCGGCTACCTGCATGGCGACCTCCCGGCCGATATCGGCCACTTTGTCTCCGCTTTGGTTCAGTCCTACGAGAGCGGCCAGCTTGTTTCCGGGATGCTCATAGCTGATAACCGTTTCGGCCTTGATGCTGTCGACGGTGCCGATCTCGATCTTCTCTCCGATCTTGCCGACCATTTCAGTGATCTTTTCCTCGATGGTAAGGTCACTACCAGCGAAAGGTTGCTGGGAAAGCTCTTCCACAGAGCCCGGGAGGTTTTCCAGAGCGGCGGAGACGATCTTTTCAGCAACCTCGCCGAACTCTTCGTTCTTGGCCACGAAATCCGTTTCGCAATTCACGGAAACGAGCACTCCTTTCTTACCGTCTTCGGAAGAGCGGGCGATCACCAGCCCTTCACTGGCTTCTCTGTCTTGCCGTTTGGCTGCGACCTTTTGGCCTTTTTTCCGCAACAACTCGACGGCTTTGTCGAAATCGTTCGCTGCTTCTTCGAGGGCCTTCTTGCAGTCCATCATGCCGGCTCCGGTGTATTCGCGGAGCTTCCGGACATCTCCTGCTGTAACGGTCGTGGTGCTCATGGTTGTTGAATGGTAGGAGGGTCAGTTCAACTTTCTTTTTTACCAGTGTCAGAAGAAGCAGCTTGTTGCGCCTGTTTCTTCTCTTCTTCGGCTTCTTCTTGCTTCTTGCTTTCGATCTTGGCTTCCTTCTTGCCGCTTGCCTTTTCCTTGTCTTCTTTTTCCTTCTCTTTTTTCTCGGCGGCTTCTTTCTTTTTCTTTTCGTTGGCCGCTTGCTTTTCCTGTTCGCGTTCTTCCAGTCCTTCGCGGATAGGGTCGATCACCAGGTCGAGGACTTTGGCGATGGAACGGGAAGCATCATCGTTCGCCGGGATCGGATAGTCGACCAGGGTCGGGTCGGAATTGGTATCGACGATGGCGAACGTGGGAATATTAAGTTTCCGGGCTTCCTGAACGGCAATGTTCTCTTTATTGATGTCCACAATGAAGAGGGCGGCGGGAAGCCGGGTGAGGTTGGCAACACTGCCGAGTTGTTTTTCCAGCTTGTCTTTTTCCCGGGAAAAGGCAAGACGCTCTCTTTTAGCCAGGTTATCGAAGGTCCCGTCGGCGAACATCTTGTCGATGTTGTGCATTTTCCGGATCGCCCTTCTGATAGTGGCGAAATTGGTGAGCATGCCACCGGGCCAGCGCTCTGTAACATAGGGCATGCCGGTGGGTTTGATCTTCTCTTCCAGGATGTCCTTGGCCTGTTTCTTGGTGGCCACGAAAAGGATCCTTTTGCCGGACCGGGCCATCTCCCGGAGGATCTTCGTGGATTCTTCCAGTTTGGCCTTGGTCTTGTTCAGGTCGATCACATGGATGCCACCTTTTTCTTCGAAGACATAAGGGGCCATGGCCGGGTTCCACTTCCGCTTGAGGTGGCCGAAATGAACACCTGCATCGAGTAATTCCTTAAAATCGATCTCTGCCATTATTCTCTTTTGCTTGAGCGCTTCTGGTTCTGATTGTATGGGATCAGCGTTTGCTGAACTGGGTGGATTTACGGGCTTTCTTCCGGCCGGGCTTTTTCCTTTCCACCATCCGGGGGTCCCTTGTGAGCAGGGAGTCGGACTTCATTTTGGCCCGAAGATCGGGGTCGTTCTTTTCGAGGGCCTTCGCGATGGCGAGCTTAACGGCATCGGCCTGGCCTTTGATCCCACCCCCGTCGACGTTCACCTTCACATCGAATTCTCCGGAGGTTTCGGTGACTTCGAAGGGCAGCAACAGTTTTTGCTGCAGATGGGGACTGGGGAAATATTCCTTGTAATCCCGGTTATTGACGGTAATGTTGCCTTTTCCTTTTTCCAGGTAGATCCTCGCTACAGAGGTTTTTCTACGCCCGCTTGTATTGATCACATCCATTTCTGAAGAATTATTTCAGCTTGCTGAGGTCAAGTTTCTTCGGCTTTTGTGCATCCTTCCCATGTTCCTCTCCGGTGTACACGTAAAGATTGCGGAAAAGCTGACGTCCGAGCCGGTTCTTGGGGAGCATCCGCTTTACAGCCCTTTCTACTATGGTAGCAGGGTTCTTATCGAACACATCCCGGGCCGATTCACTGCGATGGCCACCGGGATAGCCGGTATAATGGTCATATTCCTTCTGGTCCCACTTCTTGCCGGTCAGGTGTACCTTCTCGGCATTAATGATCACGACATTGTCCCCACAATCCACATGAGGGGTGAAGTTCACTTTGTATTTACCTCGCAGTACCTTGGCAACCTTGCTGGCCATTCTTCCGAGGTGCTGTCCCTGGGCATCCACCAGGACCCACTTTTTGTCAGCGGTCTTTTTATTGGCGGAAAGGGTCTTGTAGCTGGTCGTATCCACTTCTGCTAGCTTTTGGCCGGTTTTTAATGGGCTGCGAATTTAAGATTAATTTTCAGATCCGGCAAGTTTTTCAACGATCATTCGTGAATAACGCCGAGGTCTTTCCCGATCTTGGTAAAGGCTTCAATGGCTTTGTCGAGGTGTTCTTTTCCATGCCCTGCGGAGATCTGGACCCGGATACGGGCTTGTCCTTTCGGGACCACCGGGTAAAAGAAGCCGGTCACATAGATGCCTTCTTCCAGCAGCCTGGCGGCGAATTTCTGGGCCAGCGGGGCATCGTACAACATGATCGGTATGATCGGAGTGTTGCCTTCCTTGAGTTCGAAACCTGCACCTTCCATCTTTTCGCGGAAGTAACGGGTATTGTCCTCCAGCTTGTCCCGCAGTTCAGTGGTCTGGCTCAGCAGGTCGAAGACCTTGAGGGTTCCGCCGACGATATGCGGAGCAAGAGAATTGGAGAAGAGATAGGGACGGGAGCGTTGCCGCAGCATATCGATGACTTCCTTCTTTCCCGTGGTAAATCCACCCATCGCCCCTCCCAGGGCTTTTCCGAGCGTGCTGGTGATGATGTCCACCCGGTCCATCACGTTCCAGTGCTCGTGTGAACCCTTCCCGTTCTTCCCGATGAAACCGGTGGCATGGCTGTCGTCCACTACCACCAGGGCATTGTACTTTTCCGCCAGGTCGCAAATGCCTGGCAGGTTCGCCATATCGCCGTCCATGGAGAACACCCCGTCGGTAACGATCACCCGGAAGCGTTGCTCCTGGGCCTCTTTGAGTTTTTCCTCCAGGTCGTTCATGTCGTTGTGCTGGAACCGGTACCGGGCGGCTTTGCACAGGCGTACTCCGTCGATGATGGAGGCATGGTTGAGGGCATCGGAAATGATCGCATCCTCTTTGGTGAGCAGGGGTTCGAACAGGCCGCCGTTGGCATCGAAACAGGCAGCATAAAGGATGGTATCCTCCATGCCCAGGAATGAAGCGATCTTTTCCTCCAGTTGCTTGTGAATATCTTGGGTCCCGCAGATAAAACGAACGGAGGACATGCCATAGCCCCGCGAATCGAGGGTCTCCTTAGCCGCTTCGATCAGGTCGGGATGGCTGGAAAGCCCGAGGTAGTTGTTCGCGCAGAAATTGATAACCTCTTCACCAGTGCTGACATTGATATCGGCTCCCTGGGGGGTGGTGATGATGCGCTCTTCTTTATAAAGCCCGTCGGCCTTGATGGTCTCGAGCTCCTTTTGCAGGTGTTCTTTCATCGCTCCGTACATGGTACGTTGGGTTTGGTTCGGAAGGAGTGCAAGTTTATTGGTTTTTGGGGAAATGAAAGGTATGGGGGCAAGTGACAGTAAACAGTGAGGAGTAAGGGGTGGCTGAAATACTATCCTTACGGGAGGGCTTCTGCCAGGTCCACCAAAAGCTGGAAAGTCTCATTGAAGTGGCTCAGGGGAAGGTTATCAGCCTTATCGTGGATGTCATGATAAGCTGAGGGGCCCCCTCTCAGGTAAAGGAAGAAGGCTGGAACGCCTTTTTCCGAGAACCAGTGGTGATCACTGTTGGCTGCTGCTCCACGGGCTTTGATCCCCGGAAGATAGTTATGCTCCTCATTGATCTTCTTGATCAGGGAGAAGGTTTCTTCGTGGACTTTCCCGTTCACGAGGGTCGCCCCCTCGCTTCCACCTCCGAGAAGGTCCAGATTGAGGAGGAAGCGGATGTTGTCCAGCGGGAACCAGGGATGCTCCGTATAATAGCGGGAGCCGAGCAGGCCGATCTCCTCGGCTCCGAAGGCCATGAACACCATTGATCGCTCCGGGGGGTGCTCACTGAAATGCCTGGCCAGGGCGAGCAACATGGCGGTCCCGCTGGCATTGTCATTAGCGCCGGGGATGTAAGTATTTTTTCCCATGCGCCCCAGGTGATCGTAATGAGCGGAGAAGACAAGGTATTCATCGGGTGTTCGTGTTCCTTTTATGTAGCCGATAACGTTCTGCGTGATGAGCCCTTCCTTGAATTCCTGGCCGATGGAAAAGGAAACGGCTTTGCCTTCCTTTCCCCGGTACACCTCTTCTTTTACCATCAGCACGGGGTGGGGGAAAGCTTTGGTGGAGCCGCCCCAGGTCAGCTTGTTGGGTTGTACCACCAGAACGGGAGCTTTTTTGGCGAGTGCATGTTGGAGGGAAAGGAATTGCCGTAGGCTGTCCTTGTGGGTTAGGCCTTCCGGGTCCAGGACCACGATGTGGCCTTCAGCAAAACCTTCTCCAAGAACCGTTGCATAGGTTGTCTGATCGCGGAAATTGCCGGTATCGATCACATAGGGCTCGTAGGAGCCTCGCCCTCCTCCGGAGGCCGGGTCCACGATGTAGTCCTCCCCGGGTGCCAGCGTATCTCCGTTCAGGGTTACCCAGAGGGTGGAGGGAAAGGTGTTCACATCTACCGGGAATTCCTGGCGGTATGTTTTTTCGGGAAAGGTCCGAAGATCGTATGCCTCGAATCGCTTTGCCAGGTAGTCGGCTGCTTTGCGGTGCCCCTCCTTCACATATCCTCTGCCATGGAATTCAGGACTGCAAAGCAAACGGATCTCCTCCCGGGCGAAGTCCTTTTGACCGAAAGCCGGGAAGAAAAAATACAGGAACAGAAAGGCAAGGAAAAAGGCCTTCTTCATTCGGTATACCGTCTTTTCACCAGGGTGAGGAAAGTGGTGAAGACCTGATCTTCGGTGTCCCACTCGAAATGAGCCTGAAGATCGTTCTGCAGGTATCGAAGCGCTTCCTCCCTGTCGTTGAGATTGTTGAGTTTTTCCACGGAATCCTCGAAAGCTTCCCGGCTCCCCTGGAACAGTTCATTGGTGAACAGGTACTGCTGGTTGATGCCGATCTCGGACCATAGGTCCCCGATAGGGCTTTTGCCCAGCAGACTGGCCAGGGTTTCTTGTTGCTGTCCCGGACTCTCCCCTTTTCCCAGGGAGGAAAAGAGATCCTCATTGTTCTGCGGGACTTCCGATGCTTCTGTATTCAGAGAGAAGTTCAGAGAGGTATGCTGCTCTCTGCTGGCTGTTCCTTTTCCGTTCCGGCTTTCGGACAAGGGGGAGGTATCCTCCTGATCTTGTTCTTCACTGGTCTTCCCTTCTATTTCCTTCACTTCCGCTTCCTGGAATTTGTATTGAAGCACGATCAGCCTTTCATAAAGTGCCCGGACATCGCTTAGCATGGTCCGGACATCTTCCTGCCGGAGTTTTTCATCGGTCCCGGCAGTTTCCTGGATGGACCGGGCCAGTTCCCGGATGTCCTTGTATCCTTCCTTCATGGGTGCTGTGAGCCAAACGGTTTGCGTATTATATTACGTAAATTCGCGGGGATCATTCTACCGCGCAAGGTAGCAAATCAATACTGAAACGGCTTTTCACGATCCATGTTCTTCGAGCACAACGAGGGATTCCCGAGACAAAAAGGCAGTGGATGGATCGAAGTGATCGCAGGGTCGATGTTCTCTGGTAAAACAGAAGAATTGATCCGTCGCCTCAAACGTTCCCAGATCGCAGGGCAAAAAGTGGAGATCTTCAAACCCGTCACCGACCGCCGCTACGATAAGAAAGACGTAGTAAGTCATGATGAGAATGCTATTCCTTCAGTACCTATCAGGGAGGCTCGTCATATCCTCCGGGCGGCAGAAGAGGTTGATGTCGTGGGGATCGATGAGGCCCAGTTCTTCGATGATCCCCTGCCGGAGTTGTGCAATGAGTTGGCGAACCAAGGGTTGCGGGTGATCGTTGCTGGCTTGGACATGGACCATGAGGGCAAGCCGTTCGGTCCGATGCCCCAATTGATGGCCGTGGCCGAGTTCGTGACCAAGGTACATGCCATTTGTATGAGGACAGGGGAACTGGCGCAGTTCTCCTATCGGAAGACAGGCTCCCGGGAGCAGATCGAATTAGGGGGCCGGGAGCAATATGAACCCCTTTCCAGAAAGGCCTATTTCGAATTGATGCGGGAGAAGGACCAAAAGCCGCGCGAAGAAGAGTGACCAACGTAACGAAGACCAACGAGACCCGGTTGGAGGTAGACCTTGACGCCCTCCGCCACAATTTCCTTTACTACAAAGGCCGGCTCGATCCGGATACACAGGTCATGGTCATGGTCAAGGCTGCTTCCTATGGAATGGGTATTATCCAGGTCCCCCGTTTCCTGGAAGAACTGGGGGCCGATCGCTTTGGTGTGGCCTTTGCGGATGAAGGGGTTTTGTTGCGGGAAGCCGGCATTGAAGTTCCCATCATGGTAATGAATCCGGGGATCAGGAGCTTTGAGGAGATCCTGGCCCATGATCTGGAGCCCCTCATATACAGCCTGTACAGTTTGTCGGCCCTGGAGGTAGCGGTAAAAAGGAAGCCACCCGTTTCGCCCGTTCCGGTCCATCTGAAGATGGAAACGGGTATGAACCGCCTGGGGATCGAGGAAGCGGAATTGCCCGAGGTTTTGGGACGGATCAGGAACAACTCTTCCCTCGAAGTAAGCACCGTTCTGTCTCATCTCGCCAGTAGTTCCCGGCCGGAGAACGATGCTTTCACCCGGGAGCAGTTCCGCCGGTTCCAGGAGGTCCGTGATAAGATCCGGAAAGCGGTCGGAAGACCTGTTCCGGCACATATCCTCAATTCCGCCGGGATCAGCCGGTTCCCTGAAGACCAGTTCGATATGGTCCGTCTGGGGATCGGGCTGTACGGCGTGCCCACCACTGAGAAGGACCATGAGAACATCCGGAATGTGTGTACGTTCTCCTCCACCATTTCCCAGATCAAACATGTGGCTGAAGGAGAAAGTGTAGGGTATGACAGGGCTTTCGTTGCTGAACGGGACGCCCGGGTCGCGATCGTTCCGGTAGGCTACGGAGATGGATATTCCCGGCATCTCGGAAATGGTACGGGGCAAGTGAAGATCGGGGGAAACTGGGTGCCGGTGGTCGGCAATGTGTGTATGGACATGATCTTTGCGGACGTCACTGATGTGATCTGTCGCGAAGGCTCCCGGGTTGTGTTGTTCGATGCCGAACATTCCGTGATCGACATCGCCCGCCAACTGGACACGATCCCTTATGAAGTGCTTACAGGGATCTCCTCCCGCGTGAAACGAGAATATTTTCAATAAGGATCAAGGGTTGAAAAAGGAAGCAAGTAGCAAACATCCTCCCGAAGGCTCTACAACATCAAAAAGGAGGTATCAATTTAGTGAGGTAGTAAGATGGTTAGGTAGTGAGATAGATAGCCATCCTCTACCTTAATTGACCCAGCTTTATTTCCAAGAGCTTTGGTAACAGGATTTTGTACTTGTGCCATAGCAGGTGGGCTTTGCTGCTCATTATCCATTTTAACTCTTGATCGGCTTTTCAATAATGCAATACCAGTATTTCCGGGGCAACCCCGGAAGCGCTGTTCTCGTTTTCCCACATAGGGACAAGGCCTCTGGCAGATGGTCATACAGTAAGGTCCGCCTGCTTCCTTATTTTTACGGACTGATAATATTTCCCATGGCATTATCCCGGACCATCAAATACGGAGCAACCCTTTTGGGAGGGTTCTTACTGACATTGGGGGTGTATGCCCAAAAACCAGAAGATGCTTCCATCATTCCCGGAGATGTGTTGGTGGCTATGCGAAAAGACCATGCCGTGGAAGCGCTGGTCCGGGAATTCTCTACCTGGAACGGGAAGACTACAGCGCTTCGCATGAAAAGGCAGTTATCCTCCCATTTAAGGATATGGCAATTGAAATTCAATGATAATGCAATACATCAGTATCGTTTTTTAGAAGCATTGAAAGCTCACCCTTCTGTCCATATCGCCCAATTCAACCATCGTTTGGATTGGCGCAAAACACCCAACGACCCTCTTTACACTTCTCCGGATAACTGGCCGTATGATAATGATGGCTCAGGAACGGGCGTTCCGGATGCAGATATCGATGCCCCGGAAGCGTGGGATATTACGACAGGAGGAAGTACGGTCAACGGGGATACCATCGTCGTGGCCGTGGTCGACGGCGGGTTCGACCTGGCCCATGAAGACCTGGATTTCTTCTACAATAAAGCGGAGCTGAACGGGACCAATGGGGTGGACGATGATAATAATGGCTATGTGGATGATATCAACGGCTGGGATGCTTATGATGATGACGGCACGATCAGTTCCGATAACCATGGCACTCATGTGGCCGGTATCGTCGGAGGGATCGGGAACAACGGAAAAGGCCATGTGGGGGTGAACTGGCATGTGAAGGTCCTCCCTGTGATGGGAGGAGGATCGGAGGCGGTCGCTGTGGCGGCCTATGACTATGTACTGACCATGCGGCGCCGCTACAATGAGACCAGTGGGGCCGAAGGAGCCTTCGTGGTGGCTACCAATTCCTCCTTCGGTGTGGATGGTGGAGACCCTGCGGATTATCCACTATGGTGTAACATGTACGATTCCCTGGGTGCTGAGGGGGTGCTTAGTGCAGTGGCCGGCCCCAATACGAATACGGATATCGATCAGGCGGGAGATATTCCCGGAACCTGTCCGAGCAATTATACCCTTTCCATTACCAGCACCAAGAAGGACGATAACAAAGCCAGTGCCGGTTATGGGGAAGTGAACGTGGACCTGGGAGCCCCCGGCCAGGACATTCTCTCCACCTCCCCCGGTGATCAGTACAACCTGATGTCGGGGACCTCCATGGCTTCCCCTCATGTGGCAGGGGCTGTAGGGTTGCTTTATTCCGTCCGCTGTCCGAACCTGATGGCGCTTGCGGCTTCTTATCCTGACAGCCTGGCCCGGGAGATGAAACGTTTTCTTATGAAAGGGGTGGATACCTTATCGAGCTTGCAGGGCAAAACTGTTTCCGGCGGGCGGCTGAACCTTCACAAGGCCATGCTGGAGATGGATTCGGCAGGGTATTGCGATACGTTGACCGGTTGTTATGTTCCCTATGCACTGTCCGCTAGATCTCCTTCTGATACCACCGCCATTTTGCACTGGAGCGCTCCTGATCCGGTTACCCGGATGGATGTTCGCTTCCGGCTCAAAGGTTCCGGAAGCTGGGATACCCTTTCCACGACGGATCCGGATTCTATTGTCCTGGAAGGCCTGGCTGGTTGTTCTGAATATGAATATCAGGTTCAGGCTCATTGTACCGGCAATGATTCCAGCGCCTTTTCAGGGATCAATACCTTTAAAACCCTGGGTTGCTGTGAATCCCCCGAAGCAATGACCCCCTCCCAGGTGACCGATACCACTGCGGCGATCGATTGGCCGGTTGTTTTTGCTGCTCAAAGTTATTCGCTCCGCTATCGCCTGGAAGGCGTGGACGAATGGACGGATTCGACGGGGCTGGATACAAACTATTTGTCGCTCAAGGAACTTACTCCGTGCATGAATTATGAAGTGCAGCTTCGAAACCATTGCGACACCGGAGACGCTCCTTTCAGCGATACTTTCCGCTTCCGCACCGATGGTTGTGATCAGTGCTCTGCAGCCAATTATTGTGTTTCCGATGGCAATTCCACGGATGATGAATGGATCGGAGAGGTTCGCATCGGTTCGGCGTTTTCCCATATTTCCGGTGATAACCTGGGCTATGCCGATAACACCTCGCTGGGGGTGACCCTTTACCAGGATCTTGACCATTCGATCACGCTTATACCGGAATATTCCGGCCAGACCTGGGATGACTATTTCCGGGTGTGGATCGACTTTGACCGGGATGGGACTTTCAATATGACCGACGAGCTCGTGTACCAGGCCGGGCCGGTCAGCGCTGCCACTTCCGGTTCTTTTCACGTGCCTTCCTCGGCGGTCAAAGGAGGCACCATGATGCGCGTGAGCATGAAATACGACGACTGGCCGACTCCTTGCGAAAACTTTGATTACGGGGAAGTGGAAGACTATTGCGTCAGCATTCTGGATGAAAGTATTGTCACCGTGCCGGGGCAACGGTCTTCCGGAAACCCGACCTGGGCGGTCTACCCCAATCCTGCTCGGGATCGGCTTTATTTTCAGGGCACCAGTAAAGGAACTTTTCGCCTTCAGCTTTTCGGCCCGCTCGGTAAGAAGGTCCACAAAGGAAGGGTAACCCATGGCCGGGCAACGGTCGATGTTAGCGAACTTTCGACGGGGATCTATTATTACCGGCTGCTTCCTACTGATGACCGGAAGGCTGCCCCGGCCCAGGGGAAGGTGGTGATCGATCGCTGATCATTTGGTCCCCCTATCTTTGCCGTGCTTTGGCCCGGATCCTCAACATCGAAACAGCTACCCGGACTTGCTCCGTTACCCTTGCAGAGAACGGGGTTCCTGTCGTTACCCGCGAATTAACGGATGAGCAATACACCCATGCAGAGAACCTGACCCGCTTCATCGAGGAAGTATTGGCCAGGGCCGGACAAAAACCGTCCGACCTGGAAGGGATCGCTGTGAGCAAAGGGCCAGGTTCTTATACAGGGCTACGGATCGGGGTTTCCACGGCCAAGGGATTGTGTTATGCGCTGGACCTTCCTC
>CAZAYA010000005.1:33106-35229 GCA_964489175.1 uncultured Flavobacteriales bacterium
ACCCTTCGCAGCTTTGCCGAAGGTGCCCGAAAGCACCGGAAAGGTTTCACCTTTTATATCCCCATGCTTGATGCCAGGCGAATGGAAGTTTATACGGCGGTCTTTGATGCTGACGGGAAAGAGGTCATGCCTACCTGCGCTTGTGTTCTTGAGGAGAACAGCTTTCAGGAATGGTTGGGGAAAGGGTCGGTACTCTTTGTGGGAGACGGGGTGGAGAAGTTCCGTTCCCTGGTCCATCACAAGGCTGCTTCCTTCGATACCGGCTTTCTTCCCTCGGCGGATCATATGGCCTCCCTGGCAGAAGAAGCTTTCCGCCAGGAGCGATCCGAAGATGTTGCTTATTTCGAGCCTTTTTATCTGAAGGATTTTGTGGCGACCACCCCCCGGAAGTGAAGGGATCCTAAGGAGAGGTATCCTCTTTTCCCTTGGACCGAACAGAACAGATCTTTTTAATAAATTCGGCCTCTGTAAATCCTTCCCCGTATGACCTATAACAAGCTGAACAACATTCTAGGATGGGCCGTTTTTCTGTTCGCTTCTTTCGTTTACCTGAGCACGATCGAGCCCACTACCAGTTTATGGGATTGCGGGGAATACATCGCGGTCTCCTTTAAGCTTGAAGTAGGACACCCCCCCGGAGCCCCTTTCTTCATGCTGCTCGGAAGGATATTTTCTTCCCTGGTGCAGACCACGTTGGAGAATGGTAATGTGGTCAGCGACAAGGCGGCCATGATGGTCAATGCCATGTCTGGGCTGTCCAGTGCCTTCACCGTACTTTTCCTGTTCTGGAGCACCACTGCTTTGGCACGGATGATCGCAGAGAAAGCCGGAGCCATGGACCGCCCCCGTATGATCGCCATTTTTGCCAGTGCGCTGATCGCTGCTGGTTCTTTCACCTTCACCGATACATTCTGGTTCTCCGCTGTGGAAGGAGAGGTTTATGCCATGTCCGCTCTCTTTACGGCGGTGGTGTTCTGGCTCATCCTGAAATGGGAAAGGGTGGCCGATGAATCGCACAATTTCCGCTGGATCCTCCTGATCGGCTATATTATCGGTCTTTCCATCGGGGTCCACTTGCTGAACATTCTGGCGATACCAGCTATCGTTCTGGTCTATTATTTCCGGAAATACGAACCAACCTGGAAAGGGACCCTGACGGCCCTGGCGATCTCCGGCCTGATCATCATTCTGTTCCAGACCGTTGTTATCACCGGCATTTTTGAAGTGGCAGGTGCTGTGGAGCGTCTTTTTGTCAACACTTTCGATTTCCCCTTTAATACAGGCACCATCGTTTATGGTTTGTTGGTCCTCGGGGGCATTGTTTACGGCTTATGGTATACCCACAAGCACGACAAATTCGTCGCCAATACCATCCTGTTGGCACTCACCGTGATCCTGATCGGGTATTCGACCTATGCGATGATCGTGATCCGCTCTGCCGAGGATCCACCTATGGACGAGAACAACCCGGAAAACCTGATCACATTGGTCTCCTACCTCAACCGGGAACAGTATGGGAGCCGCCCCATTTTTACGGGCCAATACTGGAATGCTCCGAGGGTAGAGCAGAAAGAAGGCCGAAAGGTCCACATGAAAGCTTATGTGGTCAGGGATAAGCGGGACCAGTCCCTCAAAAGCTTCGCTAAAAAACACAAGGCCGACGAGTTCATCGCAAACAGTTCCAAGTCGGACCTCTGGATCGACCATGAGTATGTGGTCAAGAACCGTAGGAGGGACTTCGTATACCATGAGGAATTTGTTGTCCCTTTCCAGCGGATGTACGACCCGACCCATGGCAAGGATTACAAAAAGTGGATCAACCCTGATGAAATGGTGGTGACCGATGTAAAGGACCGCCAGGGGAAACGGCTGAAGAAACCCGCCTGGTGGCAGAACGTGCAGTATTACATCGATTACCAGCTGGGGTGGATGTACGGCCGTTATTTCATGTGGAACTTCGCTGGTCGTCAGAACGATACGCAGGGTTTTGCGAACAGTGTATTGGAGGGGAACTGGCTTTCCGGGGTCGACTTCATCGACAAGGAACGGCTGGGGGACCAGGAACAGCTTTCTGAATATTATGCGAGCAAGGAGTCCTACAACCGCTTTTTTTACCTGCCGCT
>CAZAYA010000005.1:35239-35826 GCA_964489175.1 uncultured Flavobacteriales bacterium
AACTGATCCGGGCGCCGAAGAGTTGGTTCGTGCTGCTGATCTTCTTCCTCATCACCGGTGTGGCCATCGTCACCTATCTGAACCAGCCTCCGCATGAACCGCGGGAGCGGGATTACACTTATGTGGGATCCTTTTTCGCCTTTGCCATATGGATGGGGCTGGGCGTCTATGCTTTATTCGATGCTGCCCGGAACATGAACTGGAGCAGCTATGGAGAAATGGCCAAATGGACCCTGGGCGGAAGCATTGGTCTATTCCTGCTGCGCTCCCTTTTCGGAGGCAACAATGCACTGGGGTATTCCATGATCTACATCGCTGTGATCACTCTCCTGGCATTTCTGGCCATGATCGTGGCCGGGCGAATGCTGAAGAACCGTTCGGCCCATGCGGTCATGGCGGGCTTGTTATGTCTTCCTGTCCCGTGTCTGCTGGGCGTAGAAGGTTGGGACGACCATGATCGTTCGGGACGGTACACTGCCCGGGATTTTGCTAAAGATTACCTGGCTACTTGCGATAAGAACGCGATCCTTTTCACCAACGGCGACAATGATACTTTCCCGCTTTGGTACGCACAGGAAGTGGAGGGT
>CAZAYA010000006.1:0-35808 GCA_964489175.1 uncultured Flavobacteriales bacterium
GCAGGACAAGGATGGGAACGACCGGTACACCACCAAGATCCGGGGCCTTCAAATGACGATGCTCGGCAAAAAAAACCGCCAGGATGATACCGGTGGCGGACAAAGTCAGCAGAACCAGGAACCAGCTCCCGAGTACGATTCCTCTGCAGGAGGGCAAAGCCAGCAGGAAGCGGAGGACGACCTTCCTTTCTGAACCAACATCACGCAGTACTAAAAAGGCCGCTATCGGGAAAGATCCTCCCGAAGCGGTCTTTTTTTATTCTTTCCCTCCCTTATCGTTAGTTTCTTCTGGGTCCGGGACCCCTTCCCCGGTGTTTTCATCTTCTTCCGGCTGGCTACCTCCCCAACGGTCGTGTCCCATGAAAGCGACCATTGATTCTACTTCCTTAATAGGAGTCCCGCTCCTTACCAAAGCACTGGCCATGATCACACTGGTAACAAGGACAGGATAAAGCAGAATACCTTTATCGAACCCTTCCACCCGGAATTCCTCTGGAATAGCATAGAACAAAAGGATCGTGATCAGCCCCCGGGGAGCGATATACACCTCGGGTTTCATGTTCTTGCTCCCGAAGATCCGTAAGAAAATGGCCCGAACCCCGTAAATGATCACGATGATGATGCCACTGATCATCGCCACCTTTAGATCGATCAGGGAACTTAACACGATGGTCATCCCGAAGATCACAAAGAAATAGGTCCGGGCCACGAAAGCGGATTCGATGGTGATCAGCTTCAGGTCCTTCAGTGTATTATCGATCGCAAAGTGATCGCAACGAACGTTGATGAGTTTTTGAAAGAACAACCGATGGTTGTTCAGGACCAATCCGAAAACGAGAATGATAAGGAGAGAGCTGAGATGGAACAGTTTGCCGATGGAATACAACAACAGCAACACCGTAACGAGCAGAAAAAGCTTAAGGTGGTTCTTCAGTTTTTGAAAAGCCAGGATCAGCCCATAACTCACGGCAAAGGATATCGCGATGGTGATCAGGATATTCCCGAGGACCTTCAGGGTGATGGCACCGGCCCCACCATCACCCCCGGAATGGCGGATCAGGAAATAAAAGAACATGATGCCCAGAATGTCGGAAAAGGTGCCATCATAGACCAGGAACTCGCTTTTCTTTTTCGGCAACCCTCCTACGCTGGGGATGATGATCGCGCTGCTCATGACGGAAAGGGGAATGGCATACAAAAGAGCCGTGAAACGGTCCCCGATCCAGAAATAATGGAATACAAAAGCGATGGCAAAAGATGTCCCTACCAATGAGAACAATGCCACAGCCAGAGAGCGACCAATAAGCGATAACTTTTCCTTACGGAGCTCCAGGTCCAGCGCAGCTTCCAAAACGATCAAGATCAATCCCACGATCCCCAGGATCTCCAGGATCGGGAACAAATTGATATTCTCCTGCCCGAAGAGTTTCATCCCCTGATGGATGAGGATCCCCAGAAGGATCAGCATCAAGACCGTGGGAATATTGGTCTTCTTGGCAAGAACATCGAAGAAATAGGAAACGATCAGGACCAGACAGAAAATGCTGACCAGAATATACGGATCGATCGGGCTCATATCAAAAAGGTTTTCCCCTGGTGGTCAATAGTCTTCATCTTCATAGACCTCTTCCCTTTTCTGTTTTTTAGGCCCACTCCCCCGGGAAGAATCAGCAGAAACTGGTTCCGGGATATTAGCCCGGATATTCCGGGCAATGGGCGGAAAATGGTCCCTTATGATGCCATTAAGGTCGTTCACTTCAGCCGGTAAATGTTCCATGGCTGCGCTTCCGTAGATCTCCTCCCCTTGCCGGTCGAACAAGGTATAATGCACCTTGATCATCCGGTCGTAGGACTCCTTTTTCTGAGGAGGTTGTCCGGGCCGGGCTTTGAGCTTGATATCGAGCTGATTGATGAAAAGGATGTACCGGGCATCATATTCCTTCCGCAGGTACCGGAACAAACCCGGATCGACCGGACGGGCGTTCATGAACTTCTCCTGGTCCTCTTCCCGGCGATCCTTGATCTGACCCTCTTCCATCACCCGGCGGTCATCGGAACCTTTTGGTTCTTCCCTTTTGTTCTGGCCGGACAGTTTCCGGAAAAAACCCCGGACCCCGGAAGTATCCTCTTCTTCAGCACCGGGAAGGTCTTGAAGGGGAACAGGCTGGTACTTGTAACCTATGGACTTGTATATGTTGCGAAGTTTTCTATTCTGATCCGGGTTGTTGGTCCTAACAAAAGAGATCACTTCATGGTCCTTTTTCAGAACCGCGTACAACTCATTATCCAACCCGAACCGGATCCTTTTTTTGATCTGCATAGGTTCCAGACCTGTTTCCTCGGCCACCCAATGGTCGATATCGGACATGTAGAGTTTCGGTTCGTAGGGAACGAGCAAAAGGCGGTTGCCCCCCGGAAAAGTATCAGTGAGAGAGCTTCCATTCTTCTCATCGATGATCGTGGTGGTCGCCGTATCCTGCTCTTCTCCGGGTTCCGGCTCCAACGTGTTCTGGGCGGCTACAGGAAAAACGAGAAGGGAGAACAGAAGCAAAAAAAGGAATCGTTCCATAACCAAAAGGTTCATTTCCCGGACACCTTACAAAGAACAGGCCACAGGTACGGGAAATAAATGTAGGGAAGTCAACAAGGTAATGATGAAAGGAAAAAGCAGAGTTATCCCCTGTTCGATGTTAATTGGATGCCTGCGATCAGGAACCACTGAAAAAGCGGAAGACATCCATTCCATTAGCATAAAGCAATAAAGCCAGCAGAATGACCATCCCGGCCATCTGGGCAACTTCCATGAATTTCTGACCAGGGGGGCGACCGGAAACGATCTCATAAAGAAGGAACAATACATGTCCACCATCCAGGGCCGGGATAGGGAGGATGTTCATAAACGCCAGGATGATGGACAAAAGGGCCGTCATGTTCCAGAACCTTTGCCAGTCCCAGGTATCGGGGAACAGGCTCCCGATGGTCCCGAAGCCTCCTACTTGCTTGGCCCCCTCTTTAGTGAAGACCAGGCTCAGGGATCCTACATAACCTGTTAGCGTATTGATGCCATGATCGATACCGGCAGGAATGGATTCGAAGAAACCATAGTGGACCTTTTCACTTTTGAGATACCGGGAAGGCGGTTTGGGTCCTATCCCGATCATGCCATCTTCTCCCACCTGCACCTCAACGGTCTTTTCTTCCCCATTACGGACCACATGCACCTGTACTTTTTCACCCTTGTTGCTTTGGATCTCATCGATGAGATCCCGGGCAAAGGAGCTGTGTACCCCATTGACTCCTACGATGCTGTCTCCCTTTGTCAAACGGGAAGCAGCAGCAGGTTTACCCGGGAGAATGGTATCGATAACAAAAGGGATACGGGGCGTGAAAAGGTTTTTGACATTGTGCTTTAAAAGGTCCTGGTCCAGGTCAGGGGATAATTCCAGTGTTCGTGAGGTACCATTTCTTTCAACGGTTACCTGACGGGCTCCTTCCACCAGAATTCTCTTGTCGATCTCCGAAAAATAACGGGGTTCTTGTCCATTGATACTTACGATCTTGTCACCGGACTGAAAACCCTCTTCCACAAGTACCGGGTCGGGGTGAACACCGAAACGAACGTTCTCATTAGGCAATTGTTCTTTCCCGTAAACGAACAGGATCATCATGTAGATCACGATCCCGAGGATGAGGTTCACGGTCACGCCCCCCAGCATGATGATCAGCCGCTGCCATGCAGGTTTGGCCCGGAACTCATACGGTTCGGGTGGCTTCTTCATCTGTTCCTTATCCATCGACTCGTCCACCATTCCCGCGATCTTCACATAACCACCCAGCGGCAACCAGCCGATGCCGTATTCAGTATCCCCTTTTTTGTACCTGAACAAAGAGAACCAGGGGTTGAAGAACAGGTAGAATTTCTCTACACGGGTCTTGAAGAGTTTGGCGGGAATGAAATGGCCTAACTCGTGCAATACCACAAGAATGGACAAGCTTAGCAATAACTGTCCTGCTTTGATCCAAATATCCATCAGCTATTCTTCAGGGTCCTTTCTGTAAGTTGCAAAGATGGTGAACTCCGGCGAAATCAAGCCTTCCTGATAAGGCTTTCGGCCATTTGCCTGGTTTCCCGGTCGGTTTGAACATAATCATCATAACCGGGCCTATCGATGAAGGTCATCCGCCCCATACATTCCCCGATGACATCCGATATCTCGAGAAAACCCACTTCCTTCCGCAAGAATGCAGCCACAGCGACTTCATTTGCAGCATTGACCACACAAGGTTGGTTTCCTCCCTTCCGCAAAGCTTCAAAAGCAAAACCCAGATTCTGAAAGGTTTCCATATCAGGCTCTTCAAAAGTAAGTTCTCCGTGCTTCAGAGGATCGAACCGGGAAATATCAGAAGGGAGCCGATAAGGGTAGGAAAGGGCATATTGGATCGGCTGTTTCATATCAGGCACTCCCATTTCCGCTTTCATAGCCCCGTCCTCGAATTGTACCATGGAATGGATAATCGATTGGGGATGGATCACCACCCCGATCCGGTCGGGCTCAAGCCCGAACAACCACCTTGCTTCGATCACTTCCAGGCCTTTGTTCATAAGGGTAGCCGAATCGATCGTGATCTTGTTCCCCATATTCCAATTGGGGTGGTCCAGGGCTTGCTCCAGGGTAACGGAGTGAAGGAAATTCCGGTCTTTCCCCCGGAAAGGCCCCCCTGAAGCTGTGAGCCAGATCTTCTCTATTTTATTGTGGAATTCTCCGGACAAGCACTGGAAAATAGCGGAGTGTTCAGAATCCACTGGAAGCAGGTTCACTCCTTTTTCACGGGCTTTCCGCGTGACCAGGTCCCCCGCCACCACCAGGGTCTCCTTGTTGGAAAGGGCAATGTCCTTACCAGCCTCTATGGCGGAAAGTGTAGGACGAAGGCCGGCATATCCCACCAAAGCCGTCAATACCACATCCACGGAAGGAAGCTCCACGACCTGGGACAGGGATTCCTCGCCAGCATACACTTGAATGCCTTCGGGAAAAAGAACCTCGTTAAGCCTTTCGTAATGTTCCTCTTCACCGATCACCACTACCTTGGGACGGAATCGACGCGCTTGCTCCAACAACAGATCAACATTGGAATATGCGGTCAACACTTCCAGTGAGAACGCCTCAGGATGAGCATGTATAACTTCCAGGGCCTGTGTTCCAATGGAACCGGTAGAACCGAGTATGGCAATGCCTTTTTGAAAACCCAAAATAACAGGAGATCGATTGGAATCTTTGCAAAGGTAGTAACCCTTTTCACGTTATTCGAACAATACTTTTTAGCAGAAGATCGGATGGCGTTCATTTTTGTCTATATTTGCCGAGAATTTTTAATTTTTAAGTACTAAGTGTTATGAAAGAAGGAACAGTCAAGTTCTTTAATGAATCCAAAGGATATGGGTTCATCAAGGACAACGAAACGGACGAAGAATATTTCGTCCACGTCACAGGTCTTATCGATCAGGTCGAAAAGGACGATGAAGTAACTTTCGATGTGAAAGAGGGCCGCAAAGGATTAAATGCTATTGATGTCAAACGGGTCAACTGACCTTTCACATAATACACAAGATCCTTGAAAAAGCCCTGTGGCGATTTGCCACAGGGCTTTTTTCATGACCAATGCTCAACTTCTACCATGGAAGTAGGCTTGAGAACAGAAGAAGGAACATTGCTCCTTTCCTTCCTTCGCTAATAGGCTTTTCAGAACTGGGAGTTTCCTGGTGGTGGTTCATCGGGTTGCTCCTGACCCCGGATGAATACGCTTGGGGACCCCGGACCGGAACTATAACCTCTTCCACCATAAAGGAATTGCGATCACCGCTTATACAGAAGGAATTGTTTTGGAAATGGTCGGGCTGAGCGTGACCGGCATTATCCTGTTCACCCATACCAGCCCAGCCTGGACCGCATGCTGGGATATGGGCTGAAGTATCCCGATGATTTCAGGAATACGCATCTGGAAAGTATCGGCCGGGTCAGGATCCCCGGCCGATCTGGAATAAGACCTCTATTGCTGAGCTTCTCCAGCCTGCCCTTGTTGCAATTCTTCCTGGGTAGCTTCGCGGACATCGATCACTTCCCCGGAGAAATGAAGGTTCTCACCGGCAAGTGGATGATTGAAGTCCATTTTTACCTCTTCTTCACCTATTTCGACTACTTTCCCTTCTACAGGGTTTCCCTCCTGGTCGCGCATAGGAACACGAACACCTTCCTGAAGCAGGTCGGTCCTCAGTTCTCCTTCCACTTTGAAAGCTTCCTTAGGCAAGTCGATAACAGCTTCTTCCCGGACAGGCCCATAGGCTTTTTCACTATCGATCTGAAAACTGAAATCATCACCGGGTTGCATGCCTTTGATATTCTCTTCGAAAGGCTCCAGGATATTTCCTGCATTGTACAAAAAAGTAAGAGGCTTCTCCTTCTCTACTTTTTCCACAAGTTCTCCTTCCTCATCGTTCAATCGGAGGTTGAAGGTCAATGATACTACTTTGTTTTCTTCAATGTTCATAGAACAAACATTATTGATTCAGCGGTTATGAAAGATAAGGAAAAAGCTATGGGTCAGAGAGCGATCTTTTCCACTCTCCGCTCATGGCGTCCTCCTTCGAATTCCGTGTTCAAAAAAGCATCCAGGATATCCTCGGCTTCATCGGTATTGATAAACCTTGCCGGCAGGGCCAGAACATTAGCATTGTTATGGCCCCGGGCCAGTTCTGCTACCTCCCGTTTCCAGCACAAAGCAGAGCGGATCCCTTCATGTTTGTTGGCAGAAATATTAATACCATTGCCACTTCCACAAAGGGCGATCCCAAGATCAGCCTTTCCAGCAACCACCTGATCAGCCACCGCATGTCCGAAATCAGGATAATCCACGCTTTCTTCCGATCTTGTTCCCACATCTGTAATGGCTATTCCTTTTCTTTCAAGGTAAGCCTTCAGGTGCTCTTTCATGTCGAATCCAGCGTGATCACTTCCTATAACAATATTCATAGGATCCATGGCATTTCCACTTCTGACCATGAACAAAAGTAACGATCACCAACGATCCTGACCAGTATATTCTTTTTTAAGTTGAAAAAAGACTTTTACTGACGATCGGATCGTTGATACCAACCCCGGTATGTTAAAAGATCATGATAACTCTTCTTTGGAATGTTGAAGGATGGGATCATATAAAGATCCTTATGGAATGAGGATCATTTTAAAGACAATATTCTTGTCAAGATATCGATCAACTATTCCACGATCTTGCGTTATGATCACCCCCGGCTTTTTACAATAATGTTTGATCAACAATCATGTTAATGATATTATAATACACTTACAATTAATGGAATATGGAGCTAATGATC
The DNA here is from genome assembly GCA_964489175.1 of uncultured Flavobacteriales bacterium. Classification (GTDB taxonomy): domain Bacteria; phylum Bacteroidota; class Bacteroidia; order Flavobacteriales_D; family CAYVSK01; genus CAZAYA01. The sequence continues at coordinate 7,391 of CAZAYA010000006.1, forward strand.
GTTGATGGATCTTTGTCGGATCGTTCAAAACAACAAAAGCAAGAAAAACGCTAAATTTATATGAACAGGATCAACAGGTTAATAGTAGTACCATATTTTCATAATACACTTTTTAAATTACTATAACATGTGGATAAAGATCAAAAGGGGATGCTTCATTGCTCTTCTTTTATTTCCTTCTCTGGCTATAGCTCAGAACAAGCAAGGAGATACTGATCCGAACGGGTATAATGAATTCTATTATGACAATGGTCAGCTTTCCAGCGAAGGAATGATGAAGAATGGCCAGCCCACTGGTTACTGGAAAAACTATTATCGTAACGGCAATCTTCGTTCAGAAGGTTACAGGAAAGAACACCGATTGGACAGCCTCTGGAAATTCTACAACAAGGAAGGTATCCTGGTAGAAGAGATCTACTACAAGGATGGGGAAAAACATGGTCCTTCCAGAAAATATAGCAAGGAAGGATTCCTTACAGCACGCTTTTCTTTTGAAGAAGGGGTTAAAGAAGATACAGCTTATTTCTATTACGAAGGATCGGAGAAAGTAGAGCGGAAAGTTCCATACGAAGAGGGGCTCCGTTCAGGAACAGCGTTCGAGTACAGCAAGGACGGTAGGATCATAACGCTTTTGCACTTTCGGAAAGATGATCTTCGCAAAATAGAGAAGATCAATCGTAAGGGTGATCAGGGCAGAAGACAAGGCCTTTGGAAAAAATTCCATAATAACGGACAAGTGAAATGGGAAGGTCGCTATATCGACGGAAAAGAACATGGGGTATTTAAAAAGTATCATAAGGATGGAAGCCTGAAGGAACTGGTGAAATATGTCGATGGAAAAAGAGTGGAAGGGGCTAAGGAAACCTTAAGCCTGGATATAAAAAAGAAATTTTATTCTGACGGTTCTGTTGAGCAGGAAGGGAGTTACAAGCCCGATGGTACCAGGCATGGAACCTTCCGGCATTATGACCGGAAAGGGAACATCGAAAAGGCCGTGGTCTATGAAGATGGTGTGAAGAAAGGAGAAGGGATCATTGATAAGCAAGGATATTACCAGGGGGATTGGATCCATTACTACCCTGATGGTGATATTCGTTCAAAAGGAGCTTACAAAGACGGTGAAAGGACAGGAGAATGGGTGTTCTATTATCCTGATGGAGAAGTGGAGCAAAGAGGGGCTTATAAAGAAGGAAAATTGGATGGGGAATGGAAATGGTTCTACAGGGATGGGCGTTTGCATCGCCATGAACATTACCGTCGGGGTAAGGAGGAAGGCCTCGCAGTAGAGTACGATCGTCAGAAAAATGTGATCGCCAAAGGAGAGTATGTTAGTGGTAAGAAATTCGGGACCTGGTTCTTCGACACCGGCGATCATTATGAACAGGGTAACTTTGTGGAAGGAATGCGCGACAGTGTTTGGGTCCATCATTATAATGATCCCGAGGAACCGCTTCAGTTCCGGGGTGCATATGTGGACGGGTCAGAGAATGGAAAGCATGTGTATTACCATCCCAATGGTAAGAAGAAACTCATGGGAGAATATGTGATGGGGAAGAAGGATGGACGTTGGAAACGCTTTGATGACGAAGGAGCGCTGATACTGACCATCGAATATGAAATGGGGGTGGAAAAGCGTGTGAATGGAAGAAAAATAGAGTTCGAGCCCCAGGAAGAGGGAGAAGAGGTCATAGAATGATCCTGCCTTTTTTATAGACCAACCTGCATGGGATCCTGTGAATCTTTGTTGAACAGCCGTACGAACGGTGTTATCCTGTTAACTTCCGATGGAAGGATCAGGGAATTGAACCAACGTGCACTGGAATTGCTTCATGCAGAGGATACAGGTGCCGTGGTGGGAACCTTCATCGCAGAGTGGGCTGAAAAAGGATTCCAATGGAAGGACATCCGGAAAGATGTTAAGAAGAGGGGAAACTGGACTGGAACGCTTCGGGTGGGAAATGGTCATGGAACGACATCTACTGAAGCTTTTCTGCATTCTCTCCCTAATGAAGGACAGGTTGATTGTGCCCTTCGGTTAACCCCCTTTCAGGGATCCGATCCAGCTGAAAAGAACAACAACTTCTACATCCTTGATAACATCGATGAGTTCATTTACAATGTGAACATCGATGAGCAGGGGAAACTCAAGATCAACTATATCAGTCCCCGAATACGCCAGATGTTCGGGTTTTCTGAAGAGGAATACATCGATAAGATCCGCAATGGCGAAATATGGGAGTATTATCATCCTGATGATATTCCTGCCATCAAAGCAGTTGCTTCAGAACTGAAGCAAAAGTTGCAGCCGGTATCCCTTGTTTATCGATTCTGCCCCGAAGGAGAAAAAAGCTATTCCTGGTTCGAAGAAAAGATCTGTCCTGAATTCGATGAGGAGGGGAATTACCGGGGGAATTCCGGGGTAGTCCGGGACATCACAGCCCACATGGTGATGGAAAGGCGATTGATGGAACGGGAAAGAAGGTTCCGGAAGCTCTTCGATCACGCTCCAATGGGGATGGCCCTTTGTGATCCCCGGGGGGGCTTCATCGATGTTAATCGGGCCTTTGAAGAAGTCCTTGGCCTTTCTTTTGATGAATTGAAGCATAAGAATTTCAATGACCTGTTGTATCGGAAGGAACGACCCTTCGATCTCAAAAAGTTCGATCACAAAGAAGAAGAAAAGCGGTTTATCAGCCGGGATGACAAAACAGTACACGCTTTGGTCCATGTGACCCTGGACAAGGATGAGGTGAGTGGAGAAGAGTTTGCTATTGTTCAGTTGACCGATATTACCCGGCGAAAAGAAAGTGAGGAGTTTCTCCGTCAGATCATCGAAACAGATTCCAGCCTGATCTTTGTGAAGGATAGTGAGGGGAGATTTACCCAGGTGAACAAAGCCCTGGCCGAAATATATGGGACCACTGTAAAGGAGCTTACCGGGAAGACGGACCTGGACCTATTCCCGAAAGAAGAAGCCAAATATTACCAGCAGGAAGATCATTATGTACTGGAGAATAACAGAAAATTGTTACTCCCCGATGAACAGATCACCAATCCCCTGACCGGGGAGGTTCGTTCCTTTCAGATCGTCAAGACCCCTCTCCGGCTTCCGGGAAGAAAGGAAGTATTGGTGCTTGGAGTAGCTTCTGATATTACGGAGCAGAAAAAGCTGGAAAAACTCCTCAATGAAACCAACAGCATGGCCGGGGTAGGAGGATGGGAGGTCGATCTTGTTACCGGAAATATCTTCTGGTCTCGCGAAGTCTACCGGATCCATGGTCTTTCCTATGAGGAACTTCCCGATATGGAAAAGACCATCGACCTTTTCGATGAGGATCATCGACCGGTGGTGGAAAAGGCCCTCGAGAGGTTGATGGAGTTCGGACAATCCTTTGATATAAGGGCTAGTATACAGAACGGAGAAGAAACGGAAGGTTGGGTCCGTATTATTGGAAAAGCTATTTGGGAAAAAGGCAAGATCATAAAAGCACGTGGAGCTCTTCAGGATATCTCCGAACTCGTGGATGCTCAGGAAGCCATTGAACGTTCCGAACAGAGTTACCGGGACCTTTTCAATTACAGCTCTGAATCGGTCTTCATCCTCGATCAGGAAGGAAAACTCCTGGATGTGAACAAAGTGGCATTGAATACACTGGGATCGCAAAAGGAGGATATCCTGGGGAAAGAATTCACCGATCCCGCAATAACGGCCAGTGAAGCAACAAATGCTATTGAAGAAGCGATACAAAGTGCCTGGAAAGGAGAACCCCGGCACTTCAATTGGTGGCCTTATACTTCTGGGAATGGATCTTTTCAACATGAAGTTCTTTTGCGAAAAGGAAGGTATTTCGACAAGGAAGTGATCATTGCCAGTGGAAGGGATATTACTGACCGCATCAAGGCCAATGAAGCCCTCCGGCGGTCAGAAGAACGATACCGGACACTCATGGAGAACAACCTTGGGGGGGTTTGCAGAATGGACCTTCAAGGTGTTATTCTTACTTGTAACAATGCCTTTGCAAGGGCTTTAGGATTGAAATCCACAGAAGAAGTGGTCCAAAGGAAGATCACGGATATCCGGGGTGAAACAGCGAAACTGGAAGCATTTCTCCAGAACATTCAGGACAAAGGAAAGATCACCAACTACGAAAGCATCATCGATCTTCCCGATGGGAAAACAGTGAACCTGTTGGTCAATGCCCAGTTGATCAGGAATGAAAAAGGGGATCCCGGACATATTGAATTGAACCTGATCGATATTACTGAGAGAAAAAAAGCGGAAAAGGCTCTTGAAGAGAGTGAGAAAAAATTCCGGCTGCTCTTCTCCAAGGCCAATGATGCGATCTTCATCATGAACCAGGAAGAATTCATCGATTGCAATGAGAAGACCCTGGAGATGTTCGGCTGCGAAAGAGAAGACATCATTGGCAATTATCCTTATAATTTTTCTCCTGAATATCAACCTGATGGGAGAAGATCAGTGGAAAAAGCCCTGGAATACATTGAGAAAGCTTCCCGTGGAGAATCTCTTTCCTTTTATTGGAAACATTGGAGACCCGACAAAACCTTTTTCGATGCGGAAGTAAGTTTGAACGTGTTCGAATTGAGCGGGGAGAAATTCATCCAGGCGATCGTCCGGGACATTTCCGATCGTGTGAAAGCGGAAAAGGTCCTGCGGGAAAGTGAGATCAAATACCGGTCCCTTTTTGAAGAGAACCCCCTTCCCATGTGGATCTATGACCCGGAAACCCTGGACTTCATCGATATCAACAAGCAGGCAGAAGTTCATTATGGATATTCCCGGGAAGAATTCATGGAAATGTCGATAGAAGATATACTCCCTGAGGAGGAGATCCCGAGGCTTCAAGAGCGTATAGGTCGGGGTTATGTGGGGCCATCCGAGGTTTCCCATGTGGGAGAATGGCAAAATCTTAAAAAGGACGGAACCCGGATCCATGTGGACGTGAACCGGACCCGCATCGATCTGAACGGTCGATTGGTGAACCTTGCGTTGATCAATGATATTACCGAACGGAAAAGAGCAGAGGTGGCCTTGCGGGAAAGTGAAGAACGGTTCAAGCGGCTTTCAGATTCCACACAAGAGGGTATTGTGATCCATGTACAGGGGGAGGTCAAAGAAGCCAACAAGGCTTTTTGCCAGATGACAGGCTACAATATGGAAGAAATAACGGGAATGCATGCCCTTGATTTCGTTCCGGATCACCAGCAGGAATATATCCGGGAAAAACTGGCGGAAGCTCCGACAGAATCCTATGAGATAGATGCGGTCCGTAAGGATGGTTCCATCTTCAAGGCCGAACTCCTGGGCGGAGAGATTGCTTTCAAAGGCCAGAAAGCAAGGGTGGTGGCTATACGGGATATTTCTGAACGCAAGGAAGCAGAAGAACAACTCCGGGAAAGTGAAGAACGTTTCCACCTGTTGGCCGACGCTACTATAGAAGGCATCATTCTTACGGATGGCGGGGTGATCGTGGATGGGAACGAACAAGCTGTTCGGCTGTTCGGCTACCAGGACAGGGAGGATATTATCGGGAAACCTGTTCAGGAGTTACTCCAGAGTGAGGAAATCCCTTCCGGTTCCCATATCTGGGAAGGGTTCGAAGACCTTCAGGAAGTTCGGGGCAAGAAAAAGGATGGAAACGCCCTCACCCTGGAGACCAAAGGCAAATTCATCCCTTACCAGGGGAAAGAGATCCGGGTCAGTGTCCTTCACGATATCACTCACCGTAAAAAGATCGAAGAACAACTGCGGGAAAGAGAAAGGGTCATTTCCACCTTGTTGGGGAATCTCCCCGGGATGGCCTATCGAAGCAAGAATGATGAAAAACGCACCATGGAATTCGCCAGTGAGGGAGCCCATAACCTCACCGGGTATACTTCCTCGTACCTCATCGACAAGATCTCTTTCAATGAATTGATCCTGGAAGAGGATGCCCATTGGGTGGAAGAAGTTATCCGGGGCAGTGTGGAACGGGGGAGGTCTTTTGATCTGCAGTACAGGATCAGGACTGCTTCCGGGAACATCAAGACCGTCTGGGAAAAAGGAGAGGCGGTCCGCTCTTTGCGGGGAGAGGTCGTGGCTCTCGAGGGGTTCATCACGGATATTTCCGACCGGGTCCGTTATGAGAAGGAACTCAAGGTGAGTCGGCAGCGCTACAAAGATCTTATCGAGCGATCTCCTTACGGAAACCTGATCCATGTGGATGGCCGGGTGATCTACATCAATGAGCGAGGGAAACAGATCATCGGCATCAAGAGTTTCGGAGACCTTCGGAAACATGCATCGGTCTTCGATCTGTTGGTGGAAGAAGACATCCCCGTGGCCCGAAAAGTGATCGAGGACCTTGAAGCCGGACATGAAGTCCCGTCCACGGAGTTAAGGATCAGGCGCCCTGGTGGAGAGGTGATCGACCTGGAAACCTATTCCATTTTCTATGAATTCGATGGGCAAAAAGCGATTCATGTGGCCTTTCAGGACATCTCTACCCAAAAGGAACTGGAAAAAGAGCAAATGAGGGCGGAACTGGCCGAAGAAGCCAACGTAGGATTAGAGAAGGAGATACGGGAGCACAAAAAGACCCAGAAAAAACTCGAGGAGACTCAACGGTTCACCAATAACATCATCGAGAGTTCTCTGGACATGATCATCGCCATGGACAATGAGGACAAGATCCAGATGGTCAATCCGGCAGCGGTGGAACAGTTCGGGTATTCCCGGGGAGAGATCGAAGGAGAACCAGGCAGGATCCTTTTTGCGGATGAAAGAGCTTATCGGGATGTGAACGATGCGCTCAACCAAAGTGGAGAGTTCAGTGGTGAAGTTCGGAACATCGATAAGCACGGGCAGGTATTTACTTCTTTCCTTTCTGCATCAGCCCTGCGGGATGAAAATGGGAATATCGAGGGGGCCATGGGGGTATCACGGGACATTTCCGATATCAAGGCGGCCGAAGAAGAATTGAGAAGGAGCGAGGAGCGCTACCGGGACCTTTTCGAGAATGCAACCGACCTGATCCAAAGTGTGGATACCGAAGGGAATATTCTCTATGTCAATAAAGCCTGGAAAGAGATCCTGGGGTACTCCGGGGATGAGCTGGAAGACCTTAACGTTTTCAACATCGTCAGCCCCAAAGAGACCCAACATTGTCGCATGATCTTTTCCGAGATCTTTGAAGGGAAGAAACAGGAAAAATTCGAGACCATTTTTCTTACCAAAGATGGAGAAGAAGTGATCCTGGAAGGCAATGCCAGTGTGAAATACGAGAACGGGAAGCCCTATGCCACCCGGACGATCTTTCGGGATGTAACCCGCCAGCGGGAAGTGGAAAAGGCTATCCTGGACAGTGAGAAGAAATATCGTGTCATCTACGATCAGGCATACATCGGCATTACCCGAACCGATCTGGACGGAAAGTTCATGGATGTGAATAAGCAATTTTGCGAGATCACTGGCTATTCCGAAGAAGAGGTCTGCCAGATGAACGTAGCGGATGTGGTGCACCCTGAAGAGACCGATGTTAGCCGGGATTTTCGCAAGAAGCTTCTGAAAGGTAAAAAAGGCCGGGTATCTTATGAAACCCGGATATGCCACAAGGACGGAACGGTCCTTACTGTTCACCTCACCGTGTCCGTCGTGGAGAATGACGAGGGGGAGGCTGATTATTTCGTGGCAGTGGTGGATGATATCTCCGACCGGAAAAAAGCGGAACAAGAACTGTTACGCTCCCTTAAGGAAAAGGATATTCTGCTCAAAGAGGTTCATCACCGGGTGAAGAACAACCTGCAGGTGATATCGAGCATTCTCAACCTTCAATCCTCTTTCGTCAAGGACAAGGAAACACTCGGCGTGCTCCGGGAAAGTCAGAACAGGATCAGCTCCATGTCCTATGCACATGAGAGTCTTTACCAGCGGGAGAACATCGATTCGATCGATCTGGGGGAGTATACACAGAACCTTGTTTCCAACTTGTTCCGTTCCTACCAGGTGGATCAGAGTAAAGTTCACCTGGAGATCGATATCCGGGAAGTATACCTGGACATCGATAAAGCCATCCCCAGCGGATTGATCATTAACGAGCTTGTTTCCAACGCTTTCAAATATGCTTTCCCGGAAGACCGGGAAGGAACGGTTTTCATTCGGATCGGGAAACAAGAGAAAGGCCGGAAAGACCATATTATCCTTCGGGTTGCGGATAACGGGGTCGGATTACCGGAGGGTTTCGAGATCGAACGATCCGAGCGTCTCGGCCTTCAACTGGTATCATCCCTGGTGGAGCAGCTGGATGGGACCCTTCAGATGGATGGACAGAATGGAACTGATTATTTGATTACCTTTGAAAAGTAAGTGATCAGGCCCCTAGATCCTCTAATAGTTATGTAGTTATGGCAAAGACGGATGTGCTGGTCGTTGAAGATGAAAGCATTGTTTCCAGGGATATTCAACAAAGCCTGAAAAAACTGGGATATAATGTAGTGGGAGCAACCTCCACAGGCGAGAATGCTGTAACGATGGCGCTGAACAAACGCCCTCACGTTGTCTTGATGGACATCATGTTGAAAGGAGAGATGGAAGGGGTCGAAGCTGCCGATCAGATCCGGGAGAACCTTGATATCCCCGTCATTTACCTTACTGCCTATGCTGATGAGGATACTTTGAGCAAAGCTAAAGTGACCGAGCCTTATGGTTACATCATCAAGCCCTTCAAGGAAGTGGACCTCCACACGACCATTGAAATGGCTTTGTACAAGCATGGTAAGGAAAGCGAGGTGAAAAAAGAGCGGGACTTGCTCTATTCATTGGTAGAAGGCAAAGGTAACCGGGATTTCATCTTCGTCAAATCAAAGGAAGGGCTGGTCAAATTACGGACCAGGGACATCTATTACATCGAAGCCCTGAAGGATTACGTGGTCATCAACACCCTCAATACCCGTTATACGATCCATTCCACGATGAAGGACATTGAGAGCAAACTCCCTTCGGATCAGTTCCTTCGGGTCCACCGATCTTACATTGCTCGCATCGATAAGATCGCTCGCATCGAACAGAATACCCTCATTCTGGAAGATGATAAGAACGCCATTCCCATAGGCGGAGCCTATAAAGAAGAATTGTCCCGGAGGATCAATCTGATCTAGTTTTTTTCAGAAGACTCCTTCTTTCTTTATCTTTCCGGGTGTTCGGAAAGTTCCAGGTCCAGTTGTTTCTTGAGGAGGTCCGTGTTCACAGGGATTACTTTTAATTCATCCCCGATATTGATCACCCGGCCATTCCGGCTTCCGGTGATGCGATGATTCTTTTCATCGTAATTATAGAGGTCATCATCGATGGTCCGTAGGGGGATCATGCCCTCACAGCGGGTGTCGATGATCTCCACGAAGATCCCCCAGCTCGTCACCTGGGTCACCATGCCGGCGAACTCTTGTCCGATCTTGTCCTGCATGAATTCTACCTGTTTGTACTTGATAGAATCCCTTTCAGCACTAACAGCCTGCTTTTCCATCATGGAAGAATGTTTGCAGACCTTCTCCAGTTCCTCTCTTTTGGCGGTCTTCTTCTCTTTGAGGAATCGCTGAAGCGATCGGTGGACGACCAGGTCCGGATACCTTCGGATAGGAGAGGTGAAATGGGTGTAATATTCAAAGGCAAGCCCGAAGTGGCCAATATTATCGGTACTGTAAATGGCTTTGGCCATCGATCGTATGGCCATAAGGGATATCACCCCTTCTTCCGGACTTCCTTTTACATCTGCCAGGAGTTTGTTGATGGCATAGGAAGGAGCTTTCCCTCTTTTGTGGTGGAGAGAATACCCGAATTTGGCCACAAAAGCTTTCAGCGTTTCCATTTTCTCTTCATCTGGCAGATCATGGATCCTGTAGATGAAGGGTTGCGGATTCTTCCCTTTTCCCACGAATTTGGCGACCCTGCGGTTGGCCAGCAACATCAGATCCTCGACCATAAGATTGGTGTCCAGGATCTTTTTGGGGATCACCTTCAGGGGTTTGCCGTTCTCATCGAGTTCGAATTTCACTTCATCGCTCTCGATCTCCAGGGATCCATATTCCACACGCTGTTCGCGGAGTTTCAGGGATAAATGATATACCTGCCGGAGTTCCTGAGCTAACGTTCCTTTCCCGCTGTCCAGTCCTTTTTGGGCTTCTTCATAGGTGAAGCGTTTGTCTGACCGGATCACTGTTTTCCCGAACCATTCCTTTTGGATCTTCGCTTCATCATCCAGAATGAAGATCGCTGAAAAACTCAATTTGTCCTCATCCGGTCGCAATGAGCAGATCTTGTTGGAAAGTTTCTCGGGAAGCATCGGTACTACCCGGTCCACCAGGTAAACGGAAGTGGCTCGTTGGATCGCTTCCTTTTCCAGAACAGAGCCTGGTTCCACATAATGAGAAACATCTGCAATGTGTACCCCTATTTCATGAAGGCCATTGTCAAGCTGCCGGTAAGAAATAGCATCATCAAAATCCTGCGCATCTTCCGGGTCGATGGTGAAAGTGGTGATGTTCCGGAGATCTTCCCGGCGGTCGATCTCTTGTTGCGGGATCTCTTCGGGGATCTTTTCCGCTGCTTCCACCACTTCTTTCGGGAAGTCGTAAGGGAGACCGTATTCCGTGAGGATCGCATGCATTTCTACATCATGCTCTCCGGCTTGCCCCAGCACCTTGGTGATCTCCCCGAAGGGGTTGGTAGCCTTTTCCGGCCAGTCGGTGATCTTAGCAATGGCCTTGTCCCCTGACCGGGCTCCTTTCAGGTTTTCGAGGGGAATGTAGAGATCTACATGCATTTTGAGGCTGTCCGGGACGAGGAAAGCGAATTTTTTAGAAACCTCCACAGTTCCCACGAATTCTTTCCGGGCGCGCTCGAGTATCTCCACCACTTCTCCTTCCGGGCGTCTTCTTTTCCTTTTGGCGTAGAGATGGACTTTGACCACATCATCGTGAAGGGCTATTCCCAGGTCTCTGGGGGCGATGTAGACATCATCCTCCAGTTCATCGGTGACCACGTAAGCAGCGCCGCGTTGGGTAACGTCTACAGTACCCGTGATATAAGCCTGTTGGGGTTTCAGGGTGAATTTCCCCGGGTTCTTTTCTGCCAGGAGCCCGTCGGAAGATAGCTTGCTCAGGAGATCTCCTACGAGTTGGTGGCTTTCTGGATGGGTGAGACCAAGCTTCTGGTTGAGTTGTTTGTTATCGAACGATCGGCGAGGTTCTTTTCGAAAGATCTGAAGGAGGTCCTTTTGTAGTTGGTTCCGTAATTTCTTCTTCTTGCTGGTCTTCTTTCCCATTACTTTCCTTTTTAATTTATGTTCCGACCCCGTTACAGAACGAGGAGCGTTCGTGAGCCTGTACTTGTTCAGGACCGCTGAAATTTATGGTATTTTTGCGAGGATCAACAAAAAGAAAAGAATATGGTTTCGAAAAAGATCGAGAAAGCACTTAATAACCAGGTTTATGTGGAAGCTGAATCCAGTCAGTTCTATCTTTCCATGGCTTCCTGGGCAGAAACCCGGGGATACAACGGTTCGGCGAAATTTCTCTATGAACACTCCGATGAGGAAAGGGAGCATATGCTGAAACTGATCCGGTTCATCAATGAAAGAGGGGGGCATGCGATCGTTCCGGCCCTGGATCAGCCGAAATCAGAATTCAAGTCCCTGGAGCAGGTCTTTCAGAATGTGCTGGACCATGAGGTGAAGGTAACGCAAGAGATCAACAAGGTCGTTGAGCTTTGCCTCTCCCAAAAGGATTACACTACCCATAATTTCATGCAGTGGTATGTGTCCGAACAGATCGAAGAAGAGGCCATGTCCCGTGATATTATGGACAAACTGGCTATGATCGGTAATGATAAAGGGGGGCTGTACCTCTTTGACCGGGACCTTGAGAACCTTCATGCTTCCGGCAATAATAGTGCTGATCAATAGCTCCCGGACCCTGAAAAGCCCGAAACACAAAACCCGCTCTTTTTGGAGCGGGTTTTCATTTGGGTATTGAAAAGCAATGAACCCTGTTTTCTAAGGGGTTTTCAATACATTTGCCCCCCATCGGTCACGCATTCTGGCATGGTCTTGGCAAGCCTCTTTTCATTGTGCTGCTTACCGGAATGCTGCGAAGTTGGAGGTGAATAATTTTTATATTGCGTGATCTAACGTCCCGAGTCCCTTCGGAATGAAGAGAATACTGGCATTGTTCCTTGCGTTTATCCTAATGTCCACGAGTCCGGCTCCGGATGGGGACAAGGATGATACCAATGCCATGTTCAAAGCAGCCTATCTGTATACTTTTACGAAACTTGTTGATTGGCCGGCCCGGTATAAGAAGGGTGACTTTATCATCGGTGTGCTCGGATCCTCTCCCTCTCTATATGATCATCTGAAACAAAAGTATGCCTCCAAGAACGTGGGGAGCCAGACCATTCGGGTAAAGGAGTTCTCTTCTGTTGCCCAGGTGGAACAGCCCTGCCATATCCTTTTCATCAGCAGGGAGAATTACGGCGTCATAGGACAGGTGCTAAAAGGAACGAACAATACGCTGATCGTTACGGAAAAGGATGGAGCATTACAGGAGGGGGCGGTCATCAATTTCGTGGTGCAGAACAACAAACTCGAATACGAGCTGAGTAAGACGAACGCTTCCAAATATGAATTGGTCATCGGATCCCAATTGCGGGACCTGGCCTTGAAAGTCGAATGATCAGACGGATCTCCATAGCGATCCTTTTGACCCTGTCCATGGGTTTCATGGCACAGGCCCAGCCTGTGATGTCGGTCAAAGCCCTGAAGGAATACCAGAAGGATTCCCTTCAGCAGGCCAGGACATTGATCGATAGCGCCGTGACCCTGGATATCGGAAAAGAGGATGCCTGGTCCTGGCAGGTGAGGGGCTTTGTCTATAAAGCACTCTTTAAACAGAATCGCCATTCTGATTCAGAATACAGGCCGGTCGCTATCGAATCTTTCCGGAGAGCACTGAAGTATTCCAATGATGAGAAGGTGACGGAGAATTCCAAAAAAGGAATACGATTCTTTGCGCAGACGTATTATAACGATGCGGTCCGACATATGGACACTGTGAAATACCTGAAAGCGGCTAACTACTACCGGGATTTCAAAGAGACGATCAAGATCATAGAACCGGACAAGGATCTTAAGAAAAGAGATATCCAGTTCTGGAATACCCTTGCAGGGATCCATCAGACGATCATGGAGAACAAGCGGAATCCCAGCGATTCGCTTTTCCAAAAGACCGTTGAGACCTACCAGAAGGTCCTTGAGCTGGATTCGAATAACTACAGGGCCAATTACAATATCGGCATCATGTACTACAACAAGAGTGTGGATATCGTGAAGAACATGAACGTCGATCAGATGGACCTGGTCATGCTTCGGAAGAAACAAGACCATTGCATCGACCTCTTCAGGGAGGCATTGCCTTATATGAAAAAAGCTTATGAACTCAGACCCAACAACAAAGAGGTGTTGACCGGACTGTCAGGGATCTACTTCCAGTTGAATGAGAAGGAGAAGTCCCAGCATTACGATGCCCTGCGACAGGAACTGATCGATAAGGAGAAAGGGAATAAGAAACAGGAAGAAGGGTCTGAAAAAGAGGATTAAGCGTACCTTGCACGAAGTGCATCGTTCATGAAATTCAAATTCACCATAGGAAGAAGGATCGGTCTGGGGTTCGGGTTGTTGATCCTCTTGATGCTGCTCGTCTTTTATTCCACCAACCAGACCCTGAACAAGGCGCGTTCGATCAACAAAGAGACCAATGAGATCTACGCGCCTTCCGTCGATGCCCTTGAAAAGCTTAAGATCCTGATCATCCGCTCCCGCATGCTGATCACGAACTGGGGATTGGTCCAAAGCCGGAACGACGACATCGGGAAACGACAATTGCGCCATCTTACCAACAGGGAATGGCCGGAACTTCAGCAAAGATTGGAGAACCTCTCCAAAAAGTGGAGCGACAACAAGGGGAAAGGCTATGACCGCACCAAAGCGGAACATCTCCAGGAGATCTTCGAGGATATCGAGAAATTGTTCGGCGTCCATGAGACCATCAAAAGCCAGCTGAATTCCTTTGAAAGCTATAATGAACCCCAGATCAGGTACCTGATCCGGCCAATGGTAGAGAATGAAGGAGAAGTACACATTCAGACCAAAAGGATCCTGTACAGCCTTGATCAATTGATCAAGCGTCAGGAAAAGACCTCCATGCAGGCGAGGGATACCATGATCCAATCCTTCGATACCCTGCAGTTCATGGTCCAATACCTCGGGTCCTTCCTGATGCTTGGTGGGGTGTTGATCGCTATCTTCACCGTTCGCTCCATCGTGAAACCGGTCCAGAAGCTGAAGCGCATCCTGCTCGATCTCGGAAAAGGGATCTTCCCGGAATTCAAGATGAAACCTACCAACGACGAGATCGGGGAAATGGTGCTCGCACTCAATGCGTTGGTGGATGGGTTGCAACGAACCACGGAGTTCTCCAAACAGGTGGGATCCGGTAATTTCGACTTCGATCACAAACCCCTGAGCGAACAGGATACCCTCGGGCATGCCCTTCTGAAGATGCGCGATGAACTGGCCGAGAACGAAAGGGTCCTGGAACAAAAAGTAGCTCAGCGGACCGAGGAAGTAGTGGAACAAAAAGAAGAAGTGGAAAGGCAGCGACAGAAAGTGGAAGGGCTGTACAAGGACCTTACCGACAGTATTCGTTATGCCCAGCGCCTGCAGAATTCCATTCTTCCTTCTGAAGACTGGATCTCTGAACGGCTTTCGGATTTCTTCATCCTCTTCAAACCCAAGGACATTGTTAGCGGGGACTTTTACTGGTTCGAAGAGACCGATGGCAAACTGGTCTACTCTGCTGTGGACTGTACCGGACATGGTGTGCCCGGGGCTTTCATGAGCCTGGTCGGGCATAACGGGCTGGATCAGGCCGTGAACGAGCACAAACTCCAGAAACCTTCTGATATCCTGGACGACCTGAATAAGCTGACTTCGGAATCCCTTAACAAGACCAGTGAAGGAGCATCGGTCAAGGATGGGATGGACCTCGCCCTTTGTACCCTCGACCTGAAGAACAACAAACTGGAATATGCCGGAGCCAACAACCCCCTGTATTTCATCCGGGACGGTGAATTCACACAGATCAAAGGGGATAAGGTACCGATCGGCGGGGATCAGGAGGGGGAGCACCAGTATACCAATCATGAGCTGGATATTCGCTCGGGAGATGTGATCTATATCTTCTCCGACGGCTATCCCGATCAATTCGGCGGGCCCAAAGGGAAAAAGTTCAAATACAAACCCTTCAAGGAATTACTCTTGGCAGAGCATCATCGCCCCATGAGCGAGCAACAGAAGCTCCTCGACCAGACCATCGAAGAATGGAGAGGAGAACTGGAACAGATCGATGACATCCTCGTGATCGGTGTTAGGATTCCATGACCAAGACCGAAAAGCCTGACTTTCCGATCTTGATGAAACCTTCTCTGTTTCGCATCAGCTTGTCTTTTCGGACAAGAGGCAAAAATATTCTTGGCCTGTTCCTCCTTTGCTTTGGGCTTTCCTTCTTCGCCCGTGCCCGGAGCGATATCCGGTTCGATAATTATACCATCAACGAAGGGCTTTCCCAGAGTGCGGTCAACTGCATTCTCCAGGATGACCGGGGATTCATCTGGGCCGGTACCCAGGACGGACTGAATCGTTTCGATGGCTATGAGTTCCGGATCTTTAAGCATGAACCGGGGGATAGCACTTCTCTCAGTGACAATTTCATCCAGACCCTCTACCAGGATAAGGAGGGTATGATATGGGTGGGAACGGAGAAGGGACTGAACCGTTTCAACCCCAAAACCCAGCAATTCAAACAATTCCTTCAGGGGCCGCTTTCCGATACTACATTGAGCGATGATCAGATCAGAGTCCTTGAAGGGAATGGAAATGGTACGATATGGGTGGGAACTTCCAATGGCGGGGTCTATCGCTTCCTGAAAGATTCCTCCTCCTTTCGTCGCCTCCCTTTCGATCCTTCCGGGAAAAGGGGGGTGCCCAGCAATGCCATTCATTCCCTTTACCTGGACCAAGAGGGCTTGCTTTGGATCGGAACCGCCGGAGAAGGACTTTGCCGCTATAATACTCAGGACAGTTCCTTCCGGGTCTTCAACGATGAAACCCGTGATCGGTACGGGAGAGTGTCCTTACCGGATGATGAAGTATTGTCGGTGACCCGCTCCCCTGACGGTGATATCTGGGCAGGAACCAACAAAGGCGCTGTTCGGCTCGTAATGGAAGAGCAGGGCTATCGCTCCTATCATTATTCGATCAGGGATGGATTGGAGCATCCCGTCGTTCGGGATATATACTGTGACCGAAAAGGGAAGATCTGGCTGGGTACGGACGGAGGAGGGTTGGTTGGTGTGAACCATCTCAGTAAAGGTAACATCCGGATAACTACTTTCCGGCACAGTTATTATGAACCCCATACCCTTTCCAACGACCGTGTTAATGTGATCTTCGAGGACCGCACAGCCTCGATATGGGTGGGGACCCGGAGAGGTCTGAGCAAATTCGACCGAGGGAAACAGAACTTTGAACACCTCACCTACCATGTGGATCGCCCTAAGGGACTGAATGACAAAAGTGTTTGGTCCATCTTCCATGAACCTGAAAAAGGGGTCCTGTGGGTAGGAACAAGCAAGGGGTTGAACCGGATCGACCGGGAAAGAGAAGAATACCAATACCTTACCGGACTTCTTAACAAAACGACCAGCGATCAGACCATCCTTTCCATTTGTAGAGATAGCCGGGACCGGCTTTGGATAGGAACGGTGACCGGGTTTTTCCGGATCATGAACCCGGATGATCCCCAAAAAGTCACATTGAAGAAGATCCCTTATCGGGAAGAGAAGCCCGGAAGTAAAGAAGGGGAAAAAGTATATGAGATCTACGAAGACCGGCAGGGTTATTTATGGATCGGGACCCGGGATGGGTTGAGCCGTCTGGACCCGGAAACAGGAGGATTTCATTTTTTCCGGAGAGACCCTTTCGATGATAATAGTCTTAGTCACAACCTGGTAAGGGATGTATACCAGGATACTTCCGGAACCTTTTGGGTAGCTACTGATGGGGGTGGACTGAACAAGATCGAAGTGGAACCCACGGATACAGGTGATGTTTTCCATTTCGAACACATCCGAAGTCGGGAAGAAGGAGGCCTTAGTTCGGATATGGTCGTTTCCTTGTGGGAAGAACAAGAGGAAAATGCCCTCTGGATCGGTACCTATGGGGGAGGGCTTAACCGTTTCGACAAGGAAACCGGGGAAGTCAGGGTATACACCCAAAACGACGGATTACCCAATAATGTCGTTTACGGCGTATTGGGTGATGAACAAGGGAATCTTTGGATGAGCACCAATCAAGGACTTTCCAAGTTCGATATCGACAAGGAGCAATTTCAGAATTACCAGAGGAAGGACGGTCTTCAAAGCAATGAGTTCAATACCGGCGCGTATTTTGGCAGCTCTTCGGGCGAATTGTTCTTCGGTGGCATCAATGGCCTCAATGCTTTTCATCCCGAGGCTATTAATCCTAACCCTTACCCTCCTCAGGTCGTCCTTACCGAACTGATCCTTTTCAATGATATGATCCGTCCAGGAGAGCGGGGAATCCTGGAAAAGCACATTTCCATGGCCGATCGGGCGGTCCTGTCCTACGACATGGACAACATCACCCTCCATTTTGCGGCACTGCACTATTCCTATTCCGGTAACAACCGCTACAAGTATATTATGGAGGGATTCGACAAGGATACCATCCAGGCGGGGACCAAGCGTAGCGCCCAATACACGAACCTCGATCCTGGTGAATATACGTTCAAGGTGTTCGGTTCCAACAGTGACGGGGTGTGGTCGGAAAAACCAGCCGTTCTTCACATCATCGTGGAACCTCCTTTCTGGATGACATGGTGGTTCCGGGGACTGATGGCCATCCTTTTCCTCGGTGGGATATATGGACTTTATCAATACCGGATGAGCATTATCAAGATCCAAAAGCGAAAACTCGAGGTGGAAGTTCAAAAGAGGACCCGGCAGATCTTCCGACAGAAAGAACGAATAGAAGAGCAGAAGAAACTCTTGGAAAAAGAAAAGAATAAAGTAGAAGAGCAAAAGAAACTGTTGCAGGAGGAGAAAGAGAAAGTAGACAAACTCGTGGCCAACATTTTGCCGGAGGACACGGCCAATGAACTGAAGACCGGAGGAAAAGCATCAGCCCGGCACTACGACCTTGCTTCGGTCATATTCACCGACTTCCAGGGCTTCACCAATATTGCGGAAAATATGGAGCCCAATGAGTTGTTGGCGCGCCTGGATAGTTATTTCATTCAGTTCGATAGGATCATTGAACGGTGGGAGCTGGAAAAGATCAAAACGATCGGGGATTCCTACATGGCTGTGGGAGGGATACCGATCCGGAACAAGACCAATCCGATCTATACCGTATTGGCTGGCCTGGAGATCCAGGATTTCCTGGAAGAACAGAAAGGAAAGCTGCAGGGAATGGAAGAGCAGAATTGGGAAGCTCGTATCGGGATCCATACCGGCCCGCTGATCGCCGGGGTCATCGGTATTAAGCGTTACGCTTATGATATATGGGGAGATACCGTCAACGTAGCAAGCAGGATGGAATCGAGCGGAGAGATCGGGGAAGTGAACATTTCCGGGGAAACCTACCAGTGGGTGGAGCCCTACTTTGATTGTGTTTACCGGGGGAAGGTAGCTGCCAAGAACAAGGGGCACATCGACATGTACTTTGTGAAAGGCATCAAAGAAGAACTTTCCATCGGCGGGAAGAAGAAGGAACCCAACAATGCTTTTTGGGATTACGTCAACCTTCATTTTTACAGCAAGATCAATTACGCCAAAGCAGAAAAGCACCTGCTGAAGGTCCTTGAAAAGTATTTGCCGGATAACCTTTATTACCACGATATCGGTCACACCAAGGATGTATGCCAGGCAGTTGAGCGGTTGGCCTTCATGGAAGGGATCAAAGGAGAAGACCTGTTCTTATTGAAAACCGCAGCCTTGTTCCACGACGCAGGATTCGTCGAACAATACGACAACAACGAGACCATCGGCATGAAAATGGCCGAGGAGATCCTCCCTAAGTACGGCTATACAGATACCCAGATCCAGGTAGTGCGTCGTCTCATCGGAGCGACAGAAGTACCCCATGATCCTCAGGACCATTTGGAAGAGATCCTTTGCGACGCTGACCTTGATTACCTGGGGAGAGACGACTTTCACGAGATCGCTGATACGCTCAAACAAGAATTGATGGACAGGGACAAGATCAGGTCGGAGCGGGAATGGGATGAGCTTCAGGTCAAATTCCTGAAAATGCATAAATATTTCACCCCTTCAGCGATCAAGTTGCGGAAAAAGAAGAAGGGACGACACCTCAAGGAGGTGCAGGAACGCCTGAAAGGTGTATATCCGGATGAAGTGGATAACTGATAACTGATCAGGAGAACAGAACGCTTCCCCCTGCGACCGTTGTTTCGTAAGGATTGATGCACATCACCGGGATCTCCGCGTCGTTCGTGATCAACTGTTGTTCGTAAGAATTCCCCAGCATTCCCATGAGGCTGTTCTCATGAAGGTTCATGATGGCGATCAGGTCTGCATTATGAGCAGCTGCGAACTTGGTGATCACTTTGGCAAAGTTCCCACCTTTTTCCTCACTGATGGTAGTCGTGAAATCGATCCCCTTTTCCTTGAGGAAGTTCTTGGCGAACTTCAGATTCCTGTCCAGCTGGTTTTTAAGGAATTCATCGGTCTCCTTGGGAGTGATGAGGTGCAGTTTGGAGTTGAAATATTTGGCCATGTTGGCCACGATGTGCAGTTTTTGCTTGGTCTGTTTACTGAGGTCAAGGGGGACCACGATATCATCGTAGCCGTTCTCCTGGACATCACGGTCCTGAACAACGATAAAGGGAGGCTTGGAGTTCTTGACCACTTTAAGGGCATGACTTCCTGTAATGAACTGCATTCCTTTCATGCCATGGGTCCCCATGAAGATAAGTTCCGCATCCAGCTCGGCGGCAGCATCTCCGATGTCATCGAAAATGTTCCCTACGCGGACCAGACTGTCGATAGGAACATTGCTCTTGCTTTTGAAGAGCGCGACCTCATCGCTGAGTTTTTTCCGGGTTTCCGCCACCTTGTCCTTCGCTGCAACAACATGGAGAAGCGTTACACTTCCATTGATCGTTTCAGCGGTCTTGATGGCATGATTGATCGCACAACGGGCAACTTCTGTGAAATCGGTCGGGACGAGGATCTTTTTGTCACGCATTGTTCTCGAGAATAATTGAGGCCTCTTGCCATTTTGAATGATCAATCACGAAGGTAAACAAATAATTGCTTGAAAAAGACTTTCCAAGCCTTCTTCCACGATCTCGGGTTTTTTCGATAAAGCCGTTATTTTTGTTGCGTTCCGTGGAAATTGCGAATGTTCCATTTTCAGACCAAATCCAATATCCTATGAAGATCGTTGTCCCCATGGCCGGGAGAGGAAAGCGAATGAGGCCTCATACTCTTACCGTCCCCAAACCCCTGTTGCCGATCGCTGGGAAGCCGATCGTTCAGCGCCTGGTTGAGGATATTGCCGAGGTCTGCGAGGAAGGGATCGAAGAGATCGCTTTCGTGATCGGTGATTTCGGAGAAGAAGTGGAAGAACGCCTCAAAAAGATCGCTTCCGATCTAGATGCAAAAAGCACCATTTTTTATCAGGACGAGGCCCTGGGAACGGCCCATGCGATCCTTTGTGCTAAAGAAGCATTGGAGGGCAAGGTCATCGTGGCTTTTGCAGATACCCTTTTCCGGGCTGATTTCACCCTGGAGGATGAGGCTGAAGGGATCGTCTGGGTCAAAAAGATCGAAGGAGATCCCAGTGCTTTCGGAGTGGTGAAGCTGGATGAGAACAATGTGATCACGGACTTTGTTGAAAAACCCGAAACCTTTGTTTCCGACCTGGCCATCATTGGTATTTATTATTTCAGAGACGGAGCAATGCTCCGGGAGGAGTTGCAGTATCTTATCGATAATGACATCAAGGACAAAGGTGAATATCAGTTGACCAATGCCCTGGAGAGCATGAAGGGAAAAGGCTTGAACTTCCGGGTGGGAAAAGTAGAAGAGTGGCTCGACTGCGGCAAGAAAGATGTTACTGTCCACACCAACCAACGTGTACTGGAATTCATCCGGGAAAAGGAGCAGCTCGTGGCGGAAAGTTCCCGGCAGGAGAACAGCATCATCATCCCCCCATGCTATATCGGGGAGGAAGTGGTATTGAAAAATGCTGTGATCGGTCCCCATGTATCCATCGGAAAAGGGACCCAGGTGGAGAACTCCGTGATCCGAAACTCCATCATCCAGGAAGATACCCGCATCATCAATGCCAATTTCAGTAATTCCATGATCGGAAATCACGTTGATTACTCAGGGGCCTCCGCCGATCTGAGCATCGGCGATCATACGGTCGTAAAAAAGTGAACCGCCCATTGCCCTTCTTTGAACGCATCATTGGAATATCCCGTCTTCCTTTTTTCGGTGGAGGTCGCCCGGTATCCCGAAGGATCCTCCTCCTGATCGGTATCCTGCCCCTTTTTTTTCTGCTGGCTTGTGGTGAGGTAAAGGAACTAACCCAGGAGAAGAGCGGGGAAAAGACCGCTCTTACCCAAAAGGAGGAACAGAAATTCACCTACTTGTTCTTCAATGCCAACCGGGAGAAGATGATCGGGAATCGGGAAAAAGCGATCGAGCTGTTCCGGCAAACGCTCGCCATCG
Source organism: uncultured Flavobacteriales bacterium (assembly GCA_964489175.1). Classification (GTDB taxonomy): domain Bacteria; phylum Bacteroidota; class Bacteroidia; order Flavobacteriales_D; family CAYVSK01; genus CAZAYA01. The sequence continues at coordinate 29,283 of CAZAYA010000006.1, forward strand.
ATCCTGATAATGCTGCCGTGAATTATGAACTGGGCCGGATGTACGATGATAAAGAAGATTTCTCCACGGCCCTGGAATATGCGCACAAAGCGGTTCAGGGAGATCCGGAGAACATCTGGTACCGGGTACTTCTGGCTGACCTTTACCGGAGGAACGGTGAAATGGAGAAAGCAGTCACTCAATACAAGAAGATCATCAAGCAGAAGCCGGGCCGCCTTGAATTCTATTTTGATATGGCTTCGGCATTGATCGAACTGGAAAGGTACCAGGAAGCGATCGAGGCCTACGACAAGGTCGAGGAACAGATCGGAGAGAACAAGGACATCATCCTCCAGAAACAACGCCTCTATCTCCAGCAGAACAAGGTAGATGAAGCGATCGAAGAGATCCGGAGCCTGATCGAGATGGCCCCGGACAATGCTGAGTATTATGGTATGTTGGCCGAACTTTACCAGAAAAAAGGGAATGTTGAAAAAGCCCGTGAACTGTACCAAAAGGTCCTTGAAAGGGACCCCGACAATGGCCTGGCCCACTTGTCCCTTTCCAAGATCTACCGCAAAGAAGGAGATGACCGGAAAGCCCTGGAGGAGTTGAGGAAAGCCTTCCATAGCCCCAAAGTAGGGATCGATACCAAGGTTAATGTCCTCCTGAACTACTACACCATTACGGAGTACCAAAGTGACCTTAAGGAGGAGGCCTATGACCTGGCCAGGTTACTGGTCGAAGTCCACCCGGAGGAGGCCAAGGCCTACACGGTCTACGGCGATTTTCTTTACCGGGATGATCAACTCCGGAAAGCCCGGGAACAATTCCGGAAAGCTGTGGAACTCGACCCGAACCGGTTCGCGATCTGGCAGCAGATCCTGATCATCGATTCCCGCTTGAACGATGATCAATTGCTACTGGAAGACAGCAAAGAGGCAAGGGAACTCTTTCCGACCCAGCCGCTCACCTATTTCTTCCATGGGGTGGCCCTTATCGAAACAGGAGAACCGGAGCAAGGGGTCAAGGTATTGCAGGAAGGCAAGTCACTGGTGGTAGGCAATGATGACCTCTTGTTCCGCTTCTACGAAAGACTGGGGGATGCCTACAATACCACGGGGCAGTATGAAAAGTCGGACCAGGCCTTTGAAAAGTGCCTTGAGATCGATCCTGAGAACATCTTCGTTCTGAACAATTACAGCTACTATTTATCAATGCGGGGTGAGAAGCTTGATAAGGCGGCTACTATGGCGCAAAAGACCAATGAGCTTCGCCCCGGCCGATCTTCCTTTCAGGATACCTATGGATGGGTGCTCTACAAACAGGGGAAATATGAAAAAGCTGCCGAATGGTTGAAAAAGGCCCTGGACAATGGCGGAAAAGGCAGCGGAACCATCCTGGAGCATTATGGGGATACGCTTTTCCGGTTGGGGCAGAAGGAAGAAGCTTTTGAATACTGGCAGAAAGCCAAAGAAGCTGGTGGAGCTTCGGATGTCATCGATAAAAAGATCCGGGACAAGGAACTTTACGAGTAATGCTCACTTCTTTCATCCGGTCCTGTTCCAGGAAACCCCTGTCCGCTGTTATCCGCTCTGTATCCCTGTGGTCCGCGGTCATTATGCTGCTTTCTTCAGGCTGTGGTAAGAAGGGGATCGAAACGACACCAGCGGAAAAGAAGGTGACCGAAAAGGTCATCCATAACATGCAGGAACAGGCCTTCCGACCTGATGCCATGAGTGCTAAGGTTCGCATCAAAGTGAATATGCCGGATGGCAGGAAAAGTTTCCGGGCCAGCATCCGCATGAAAAAGGATAGCATGATCTGGGTTTCCGTGTCACCGGCACTGGGGATCGAGATCGGCCGCTTAATGCTCACCCCCGATTCGGTCAGGTACATCGACCGGGTCAACAACCGTTATTTCCAGAGTGATCGCCGGAAAGCCCTGGACAAGTTCAACGTTGAGGTAAGTTTTGCCATGGTCCAGGACCTGTTTCTGGGAAATGCTATCGGCTTCGACCCGACAGAAGAATACCGTTCGAAAAACGACAGCACGGCCTATTACCTGTGGTCCTTTCCCGGGAAAGCACTGATGGAGGCGGTGGATCCTTCCGGCAACGGGGAGAACAACGATGAGCTTCATCAGATGGAGGTCCGGGAAGAAAAACTGCAGGAAGCCATGATGAAAGCAACCCCGGAACAACGTACTATTGAACGCTATTGGCTGAACCCTTCGGATTTCCGAGTAGAACGTATATTGTTGAACGATCTTGGAAAGCAGCGGACGCTGGAAGTACATTACCATGATCATGAAGCAACAGGAGAAGGGAAAGTCCCTTCCCAGACGACCCTGGAAATAAGAACCCCTTCAGAACGATCATCATTCGAATTGCAGTTCAGTCGCATCCGACTGGAGAAGGATCTCCGATTCCCCTTCAGCATTCCCGGGAAATATGACAGGATCAAATAGCCGCATACTCCTTTTTTTCCTTCTTTTCCTGGGGGTGACCTTCGTGGCTTCGGCCCAGACCAAGGAAGAGCTTCAGGAAAAGCGTCAGAAGCTGAACGAGCGGATCGATTACACCAATCAACTCATCAAGAAGAAAAAGACCGATCAGCGGCTCACCCAGACCGAATTGGTGATCCTCAACAAAAAGATCGGTTACCGGGAAGAGTTGATCAATACCATCAACTATCAGGTCGCGGACTTGGAAGAACGGGTCCGGGAGAACGAAGAAATGGTGAAGTCCCTGGAACAAGACCTCAGGGACCTGAAGGAAGAATACGCCCGGATGATCCGGTACGCTTATAAGAACCGGAATGCCTATGAACGCATGATGTTCATCTTCGCCGCGGAAGACCTTTATGAAGCCTACAAGCGCCTCAAATATCTTCAACAATACGCTGATTATCGGGAACGGCAGGCCAAACTGATCGAACGGACCCAGCGGATCCTGAACGAAAAAGTGACCGAGCTTAAGGATAAGAAGGCTGAAAAGGAACAACTGCTCCGGGAGAAGTTGCAGGAAAAGGAACATTTGGCCTCGGACCGCCAGAGCCAGCAAAAGTCGCTGGAAGAACTCCGGAAAGAGGAAAGTCGCTTGAAAGAACAACTGGAAGAGCAACAGCGGAAAAGGGAACAGTTGACCGCTGCTATCAAACGGGTGATCGAAGAAGAAATCCGCAAGACCCGGGCCCGTAATGAAGGAAACTACCGTTTGACACCGGAAGCCCGGCAATTATCCTCGGATTTCGAGAAGAACCAGGGGAAACTGCCCTGGCCGGTGGAACGGGGGGTCATCACCAGCACCTTCGGTGAACATCCGCACCCGACCCTGGGCTCCGCGATCAAGATCAAGAACAATGGGGTGGACATCTCAACGAACAAAGGCTCTGTCGTTCGTTCGGTCTTCCAGGGCGAGGTTTCCAAGATCATCGTGATCCAGGGGGCCGGAAAAGCTGTGATGATCAAACATGGAGCTTACCGGACAGTCTATTCCAACCTGCAGGAGGCCTTCGTTTCCACCGGCGATAAGGTTACGGTGAAACAGCCCATTGGGCGGGTGCTTACCAATGACCGGGAAAACAAGGCCGAAGCCCATTTTGAGATCTGGAAGATCACCGGGAACGGAAACCAGAAAAAAGATCCGGAGAACTGGATCTACAAGGAGTAGAAAGAGTTAGAGAGATAGTTAGGTAGTTAGATGGTAAGATAGAGGGCTTTTGCCCTGGTGATCCGGACGTATTCCCAGGAGTCTTTTAAAAACCAGTTTGGGTCGCGGAGACCTGCCAGGTCTTTCCTGCTCTTCTGTTCCTATCCCGTTAGAACCCTGAGGGGTTACCGATCTTTAACATGAACATAGTACTTGTCGACAGAAAGGCTCACTACTCAATACTTTTGTACCTTTGACCAGAAGCTTTACCCAAGATATGGATCCTTTGTTCATCATCGCTATGCCCGGCCCTACCGAATGGGTCATTATCGCCATCGTCCTTCTGCTGCTGTTCGGAGGTCGGAAGATCCCTGAGCTGATGCGCGGCCTCGGGAAAGGGATCAAGGAATTCAAAGATGCCAGCGGCGAAGGACAGTCCAAAGAGGACGAAAACACCTCTTCTTCCTCCTCTTCCTCCGTTCCCGGTAGCAAAAAGAATTGACCCTTAACTTTTAAAGCCTCCATTCGTGGCCCCGAAGGAAACGATCCGTTCCACTCGTGAAAGGATAGAAGAAGGCACTGTTTCCCTGCCTGGGCGGGTTGAACAATACCTGCAAAAGATCAGGGAAAAGAACGGGGAATGGAACGTTTTCGTCGAAGTGTTCGATGAAGAAGCCCGCCGCGAAGCGAAACGGGTGGAAGAAGCCATTCATTCCGGTTCGGCTGGCAAACTAGCCGGCCTCGTGATCGGGATCAAGGACAATATTGGCTACAAAGGACATCCCGTTTCCGCTGCTTCGAACATGCTCGAAGGATTCGTTTCCACTTATCATGCAACGGTGGTCCAACGTTTGCTCGATGAGGATGCGATCATCATCGGTTCTCTGAACTGTGATGAATTCGCTATGGGAGGCTCCAATGAGAACTCCCGTTTCGGTCCGGCAAAGAATCCTATCGACCCCGAAAAGGTACCCGGAGGTTCTTCCGGAGGCTCTGCCGCAGCCGTGAAAGCAGGGCTTTGCGATGCTGCCCTGGGATCGGATACCGGAGGCTCCATCCGGCAACCGGCTTCTTATTGTGACGTGATCGGCTTCAAACCTACCTATGGCCGGGTATCGCGGTATGGGTTGATCGCTTATGCTTCCTCCTTCGATCAGATCGGTCCGTTGACCCATAACATTCCCGATGCTGCCCTCATCCTGGAGGTGATCGCTGGCAGGGATGAATATGATAATACAGCTTCTGGAAGGGAAGTCCCCCTCTATTCCGGGAAGCTCCGGGAAAACGGGCAAAAAAAGATCGCCTATATCCGGGAATGCCTGGAACAGGAGGGGATCGACCCCGAGATCCGCGACCGGACCCGGGAACTTCTGGATCATCTGAAAGAGGAAGGTCACGAAGTGGAGGAAGTCTCTTTTCCTTATCTCGAACAGCTGGTGCCAACCTACCAGGTCCTTTCCACTGCCGAAGCTTCTTCTAACCTGGCCCGCTATGACGGGGTCCATTATGGTTACCGCCATCCGGATGCCCAGGGAATGGAGGAAGTTTATACCCTTTCCCGCTCGCATGGGTTTGGCGAGGAGGTCAAACGGCGGATCATGCTGGGTACGTTCGTCCTGAGCTCCGGGTATTATGATGCGTATTATGCCAAGGGGCAGAAGGTGCGTCGCCTGATCCGGGAATGGACGGAGAACACACTGAAGGAATACGACATGATCGCCCTGCCAACAACACCGACCACCCCCTTCGCGATCGGGGAGAAGATCGACGACCCTGTCACCATGTATCTGCAGGATATTTTCACGGTTCATGCCAACCTGGCCGGAATACCTGCAATATCTATTCCCGCAGGACGCCATTCCAACGGCTTGCCCTTCGGCTTCCAATTGATGGCGGGAGGTTTCAAGGAAGAAGATCTGTTCACTTTCGCTCATCACCTGATCAACAACGGGAAGTTGATAACCTCTTGAGGAACACTTCCCGAATGGCCTTTCCTTCCTGACCTTTGTAAGTACCCTTGGACCAAAGAGGAGAATATTATCCTCTTTTCAATGGAACAAACGCTTTTCATTTCCCGTTAATACTAAAGATGAGCGCGATCCGGAGCATATTGTTGGCCTTTCTACTGGTATTCCTTTCAGGTGCCGTCCTGGCCGGGAAAGATTCCACCATCACAGCCCGAGCGGATTCCACAGCCAAAGACACCTTTGCGCTTGCTGCGGACGACCCCGTTATCACTGCGATGGACAGTTTCCTGTTGTCCATGTATTCCTGCCGCGATACCTTCCAAACCGATACGGCTGCACTGAATGTTCATGGCTTCCCGGCCGATTCCGTTCCGGTATATCCTGATTCGGTCTACAAGACTAGAGTGGGCCATCTTGACCGGCGATCGCCGATCCCCATGGAATACAATGATATCGTGAGGGCTTATATCGATCTGTATTCCCAAAGGCGCCGGGAACTCACTTCCCGCTTGCTGGGAATGGAGGAAATGTACTTTCCCATGATCGAACAAAAGCTCGATAAACATGGAATCCCACTGGAGATGAAATACCTGTCGGTGGTGGAATCAGCCCTCAATCCCACTGCCCGTTCCAGAGCTGGTGCTACCGGTCTCTGGCAATTCATGTACCGCACCGGGCAGTTGTACGACCTGGAGATCTCTTCTTATGTGGATGAGCGAAGAGACCCTGAGAAAAGCACCGAAGCGGCCTGTGAATATCTGAAGACCTTGTATGGGATGTACGGGGACTGGAACCTGGTCATGGCCGCATATAATGCTGGTCCGGGAACGGTCAACCGGGCCTTGAGGCGTGCCGGAGGAGGCAAGATGAGCTATTGGGACCTGCGTCCTTATTTGCCGCGGGAAACCAAGGGTTATGTGCCCGCTT
>CAZAYA010000007.1:0-6876 GCA_964489175.1 uncultured Flavobacteriales bacterium
AAGAGCATCCACATCCATTCCAGGCGTCAATTCCAGCTTGTTCTTCACGATGGTATAATCAGGATATTGCCGGCGCAGTTCGGAACAGGTAACCCCTGTCCGGGCCAGGTGGGTCAGGAACAACCCGATCCCCACCAAAGCATCGCGCCCATAATGCAAGGCAGGATAGATAACCCCTCCGTTCCCTTCTCCTCCGATCACAGCACCGACTTCTTTCATCTTTTCCACCACGTTCACCTCTCCCACTGCTGAAGCGTGATATGCAGCTCCATGTTTTTCGGCCACTTCCCGCAAGGCTTGAGAGGAAGAAAGATTGGAAACAACCGTTCCTTTTTGGTGCTGAAGCACATGATCGGCCACAGCCACCAGGGTGTATTCCTCTCCGAACATATTTCCATTTTCATCCACAAAGGCAAGGCGGTCGGAATCGGGGTCCACTGCCAACCCCAGGTCGGCTCTTTCCTTTCGCACTGTTTCGGACAGGTCTGAAAGGTGTTCGGGAAGGGGTTCCGGGTTATGGGGAAAGTGGCCGGTAGGTTCACAATACAATTCGATCACTTCATCCACTCCCAATACCTTCAACAGTTGAGGAATAACCAATCCCCCGGAAGAATTGACCGCATCACACACCACCTTCAACCCTTTTTGTCTGATGATCGCTGTATCTACTAACTCAAGACTAGTCACCAGATCGATATGCCGCTGAAAATAACGCTCATCTTTTCGGTAACGCCCTATTTTATCTACTTCGGCAAATGTAAACTCCTCCTCTTCCGCGATCCGGAGTACTTCTTCCCCATCAGCGGCCGATAGGAACTCTCCTCTTTCATTGAGGAGTTTCAGGGCATTCCATTCCACAGGATTATGGCTGGCGGTAAGGATGACCCCGCCATGGGCTTTTTCTTCGGCAACAGCGATCTCGACGGTCGGTGTGGTGGACAGGCCGAGATCGATCACCGAGGCTCCACTCCCCTGAAGGCCCGCTACCACGGCATTTCTGACCATTTCTCCTGAAGGTCTGGCATCCCGGCCGATCACTACCGTCAGCGCATCCGTACCATGCTTTCTTTTGAGGAATTCCCCGAATGCACAGGTAAAACGAACAACATCCAGGGGGGAGAGCCCTTCGCCGGGTTTTCCTCCAATGGTCCCCCTGATACCGGAAATGGAGCGGATCAACGTCACTGGTCCAAAGTTTTGGTCTCTAACTGCAAATATAGAGGATCTTAAGCCCTTTTTGCTTGTTGCAACCTTTGAGAAGCGTGTTCAGAAGAGGCTGGTCTGTTTCCCGTGTCCGTTGCGGAATGCTTCAAGGTTGAGCGGGGGAAGGGAGCGGCCTTTCAAGTATTGGGCACACGCTACACGGAACAGCCCGGCGATGGACTCCGCCACCTTCCCTTCCCCTCTCATTCTTTTACCGTAGCGGCTGTCGTTGAGCTGTCCTCCATGACAATCTTCGATCTGGTGCAAGACCTTCTCTGCCCGGTCAGGATATTCCCTGTACACCCATTCCCTGAAAATATCCCCGATACTGCCGTTCAGCCGTACAAGTGTATACCCGGCATTCACGGCCCCATGGTCAGCAGCTGCTTTGATCAAGGCAGGTATTTCATGACTGTTCAGGGCAGGGATGATGGGAGCAACCATCACATTTACCGGGATGCCAGCTTCGGAAAGGGTACTGACGACCTTCAACCGCTGTTGATAAGCAGCCGTTCTGGGTTCCAGTTTCCGGCGAAGTTCTTCGTTCAGGGTCGTGATGGAAAGGCTGACCCGCACCAGTCCATCCTGTGCCAGGTCCTTCAGAAGGTCCAGATCGCGAAGGATCAACCGGTTCTTGGTGATCAGGGACACGGGATGGCGGTATTTGGCCAACACTTGCAGTAAACGGCGCGTGATCTCCACTTTCCGCTCCACCGGTTGGTAACAATCCGTGTTCCCCGCCAACATCAAGGGCAAAGGCTCCCACCCGGGCTTCTGCAGTTGTCGTTCCAGGACCTCCGGAGCATTCTGCTTGACGATGATCTTCCTCTCAAAATCCAGTCCGGCACTGTAGCCGTAATACTGATGAGTATTCCTGGCATAGCAATAAATGCAACCATGCTCACAACCCTGGAAAGGATTCATGGAATAACAATGCCCGATATCAGGGCTTTTCACCTTGTTGATAAGTTGCTTCGGGTATTCCGGCAAGTATTCGGTACGCGTATCTTCCAGGCAAGGTTCATCGATCCCTTCTGGGTGTTCCCGAACGTATTCCTGTTTCAAATACGAATTAGCCGTATTGATCCCCGCTCCCCGGCCTTTGAATTTCGCTCCCGTATCCATTTGTTGAAAGGTAATCATCCTGTCCCCTTTTTTCAAGGAAAATTATCAACCTGTCCCCTCCTCCCACGAAAGGCCCAGATCTTTTACCTTTATCCAACTGCCATTTTCCAGCCCTCTCTCCATGCAGCGATCCAGAACCAAAAGCAAACATCAGCTCAGCGAATCCGAGTTGATCCTCAATCCCGACAAAAGCATTTACCACCTGAATTTACGACCGGAACACATCGGCGACCGGATCATCCTGGTCGGCGATCAGGGCCGCGTCGAAAAAGTGTCCCGGCATTTTGAACGCGTGGAGGCCCAGCGCTCGAACCGGGAATTCCTTACCCATACTGGTATTTACAACGGAGAAAGGGTCTCTGTGATCGCTACAGGGATCGGAACGGACAACATCGATATCGTGCTCAATGAGCTGGATGCTCTGATCAACGTGGACCTTGAGGAAAGAGTCCCGAAAGCCAGGCTCAAGACCCTGGACATAGTTCGCATCGGTACTTGTGGGGCCCTACAAGAAGATATTCCCGTGGATTCCTTCATCGCTTCCCGGTATGGCCTGGGCGTGGACGGTCTCCTCCATTTTTACGGAAATGAACCGGACGAAGAAGAACTCGTCGTTCAGCAAGCTTTCAATGAGCAGGTAGACTGGCCGGGAGCTTTAGCCGATCCTTACTTCGTTAAAGCTTCCAGCGAACTTTTCGGAAAGATCGGAGAAAGCATGTATTCCGGCATCACCGTTACGGCCAATGGTTTTTATGGCCCTCAGGGGAGGGAATTACGCCTTCCACTGCAACACCCCGGCCTGAATGACCAACTCCGGGAATTCAAAATGAACGATCTGAGGATCACCAACTTCGAAATGGAGACCTCGGCCCTTTACGGTCTCGGGAGCTTGCTCGGGCACCGGGCCTGCACAGTCTGTGCTGTGATCGCCAACCGGTTCCGGGAGGAGTACAGCCAGGCTCATGATGAGATCATCGACCGGCTGATCCAGGTGGTCCTGGATCGTTTTACAAGATGAACTGTTGATAATTCCGACAGGGACACTCATTTCCAGAGTAGAGGCTGAGCTATCTTTGTTGCAACAATGAAGACCACGCTCAGCGTGCCCTATGGCAGACCGAGAATTGCATTCACTCATCCGCCTGCTCGACGACCCTGATGAGGAGATCTACGATAAGGTCAGAACGCAACTGATCTCCCGGGGAGAACCTGTTATTCCGAAACTGGAAACGGCCTGGGAAGAAGATCCGTTCGGCCTTCACTTCCGCAACCGGGTAGAGGACATTATACAGCGGATCCAGTTCAACGAGGTCAAAAAAGCCCTGCATCAATGGGATCAGGAAGAGAAGCGACAATTAATGGACGGAGCGACTATCCTGTGCCGGTACCAGTATCCTGATCTGGATGAACAAAACCTCACCCATCAGGTGGAGAAGATCCGGAAAGATGTATGGCTGGAGATGAACGACAAGCTGACTTCCTTTGAGAAAGTCCATGTGATCAATCAGATCCTCTTCGAAACACATGGCTTCCGGGGCAATACCACAAACTACCAGGCTCCTCAGAACAATTATCTCAATGACCTGCTGGAAAGCAAAAAAGGGAACACGCTATCGCTTTCCATGCTTTACATTCTCGTTGCTCAAAGCGCAGGTGTCCCTGTATTCGGCGTGAATCTTCCCGGTCATTTCATTCTGGCCTATCTGGATGAGAACAATGTCCTGGCCCTTACCCAGGGATACGATACCGAAGAAAAAGTCCTGTTCTACATCAATCCTTTCAGCCAGGGTGGCATCTTCAACAAAGAGGAGATCGATAATTTCCTTCAACGATCCGGCATAGAACCTGCCCGTGAATACTTCGAACCCTGCTCCAACCGGAATATCATCAAAAGAGGCATCGATAACCTGGTAGAAGCTTATGAGAAGAAAGGTTACGAGGAAAAGGTGGCGGAGTTAAAAGAACTGGCGGAGGTGATGGAGCGAAAAAGCACCACCAAGCATTAAGAACAAGGCCTGCTGAATGATCAATGGTTTGATCCTCTGCTCTTACTTCATGCTTCCTGCTCAAGCTGGAATTCTTCTTTGATCTGGGCTACCCACTTCTCCACGCGTTCTTCGGTCAATTCGTCCTGATTGTCCTCATCGATGGCCAACCCCATGAAGACCCCTTCCTCTTCGAGCTCTGCCTTGGACTCATCGTGTTCATAGCCTTCAGTAGGCCATTTGCCGATCAGTTTGCCGCCATTCTTTTCCACGACCTCACCTATGATCCCGACTCCATCGCAGAAATACATGCTGTAGCCATATTGGTCTCCCAAGCCATAGATCGCCACCGTCTTACCAGTGAAATCGATCTCCTGGAAAGTTTCGAAGAACTCGTCCCAATCGCTTTGCAGTTCTCCGTCATGCCAGGTAGAAAGCCCCAGGATGATCTTGTCATAGGGCTCGAAGGACTCAGGACTGACATCGAAGATTTCATGGGTTTCCACGAATTCCTCTCCGATCAGTTGCTGTATCGTCATGGCGATCCCTTCGGTAGCGCCGGTGTCGGAACCAAAGAACAGGCCGATCTTATCCATTTCTCGCTGTAGATTTGTCTGAGATGCGGAACAAAGGTACCGACTTTTCAAAGGAAATCCCACGGAGTATTCATCCCATCCTTCAGGAAAGTGCCCGGGGACCGGCAGGAAGATCGATCTGAAGACGGGTACCTTTACCTACCTGTGAATCGATCATGGCTTTTCCTCCCAGGAATTCCGCTCTTTTTTCCAGGTTCTCCAAACCGATCCCATTCTCCTGAAGCGCATCGCGGTCGAATCCCTGACCATCATCGAGTACGACGAGATGAACGGAATTTCGTTCCCGGTCGGTGAACAGGTTCACTTCGACCCGTTCAGCCCGGGCATGTTTGGAAACATTGTTCAATGCTTCTTGCAGGATCCGGAACAAGGTATACCGAACCTTGTCCCCGATCAACTCCTCATCCACGTCATGCTCCAGGTCCACCACTAACTCCCCGGAATTCTTCAAATTCCGGCATACCTGATCGATGGAATCGGTCAAGCTATTCTCTTCCAACTCTTTGGGCATCAGGCTATGGGAAACGGAGCGGGCTTCCTGAATAGCTTGTGTGATCAGCTGAGAAGCATTTTTGTGAACTTCTTTGAGATCCTCTGATACTCCGTTCCCCAGTGTATCAACATACATCTTGGTAGCGGTAAGGATCTGGCCCAGCCCGTCATGGAGGTCCTGCGCGAATCTTCGCCGCTCGTTCTCCTGAGCGTTGACCACTGCATCCATGATCTGCTCTTCCATCAACCTTTTCTCGGTAACGTCCGAAGCGATGATGACGAACTTATCCGGATGCCGGTCCCCGTTCATCACAGGCGTTACAGAAACATAAGCACAGCGCTGTTCACCTTCCTGGTTATCGAATTCGAGTTCGGTGGTATAAGACTCTCCCTGGGAAAGCCGTTCAAGACGATCCCTCTTTTCATCTTCGTCACCCCGGAACAGGTATGGGGTAACATTCCCTTCCTGGATCTGTTCAAAAGCATACCCGGTCATTCTTTCAAATCCTTCATTGACCCATTCGATCCTGAGGTCCTTGTCAGTGATCACCACTCCATTGTCCGTTTTCCGGGCTACCAGGGACAACTTCCGTAACTCTTCTTCTGCCCGCTTACGCTCAGAAATGTCTTTCGCGACCAACTGGATACGATCCGTTCCTCGCAAGGCGATCTTCCTCTCCTGAACTTCCACATCGATCACGCCCCCACCGGGAAGTATGAACTGCACCTCTTCCACAGGAACATCCTCCCCCTCTAGTATCCCAGCCATCCTTTCTTTTACACGTTCAACATGATCGGGATGCACAAGGGTTATGGGATCCGTACCGAGTATTTGTTCCGGGTCGCTTTCATTGAGAAGGTCCAGAAAAGCCGAGTTCACATCGATGATGCGGCGGTCATGATGCAGCAGCATAGGGACCGGTGAATCCCGGAAGATCGTCCGGTACCGTTCTTCACTCTCCTTCAGCAATTCCTCCGCCTCCCGCTGAACGGTAATGTCCCTTCCGATGGCATACCACCGGTTGTTCTCCCGGTCCGGGGTGAAGCGCCACTGGATCCAACGGAAATTTCCTTTAGGTGTGGCAAACCGGCCCTCGATCAACCGCCGGTCGTTCAGGGAAGGATCCCGGAGCCGATGATCGATACGAGACCGGTCATCCGGGTGAACATACTCGATGAAACTGGAAAAAAGGAGCTCACTTTTTTCCCATCCCATTCTTTGGGAGAAAGCCGGATTGACATACAGGAAACGATCATCAGCATCCTCCAGAATAGCGATCAGGTCAAGCGCTCCTTCCAGTAATCGGTCCCGTTCCCGCTCCAGTTCAGCAGATTCTGTAATATCCTGGAAAGTCCCTTTGATACGGGCGATCTCACCTTGTTCCCGCACCACTTTTCCCATGGTACGAACCCACTTTTCCTGGCCCTTTTGGCTGACGATCTTTACCGTGAGGTCGAAGGGGGACCCTTCCTCC
>CAZAYA010000007.1:6886-35541 GCA_964489175.1 uncultured Flavobacteriales bacterium
TTGACCCGGTCAGCATAAGGTTCGGAAAAGAAAGAAAAAGCTTCGTAGAGGGTAGGCTCTTGATAATGGTCCGGTAAACCATGGATCCGGAAAGTCTCCTCGGTCCAGAACAGCCGCTCCCGAGCCACATCATATTCCCACCCTCCGATAGCAGCCATTCGCTGGACATCATGAAGCAGCTCCCCGGACCGTTTTTGTTCTGTAACATCTTGGACCACCCCCAAAGCTTTCGGCATTCCTTCTCCTTCCTGAGGGATCCTTAACACATGGACCCGCGTCCATACAAGCCGCCCCCCTTTACCCAGAAATCGAAAATTCCTGGTGTATGCTCTCACATCTTTTGCTCCCACATCCCCCAGGAACAAGGACTGGAGAATCTCGAAGAAAACTGACCGGTCCTTGCTATGAAGGAGTTCTTCCAGAGAATGGTCCGTAAAATAAGAAGCATCATCATAGCCGATCATCTGTGCAAAGGACTCGTTCACTTCCTCTGTTTTACCATCCGGGGTCAGGAGGAACATCCCATACCGGTACTCAAGGAACATCTTCCGGAACCAGGGACTTCCCTCAAGTCCTTTCTTTTCAGACCTCTCCTCTACACCCTCCCCGTTTAAAGCATCAACGAGGTGCTTCTGTAACTTACCAACATGAGCAAGGGAATCAGGGAATGAAACGCCACACAGACCAAGAAGGTCATGCTCCGGAATATCGAAAAATGCCCACTTGTAGCCTTTCCGGGAGAATATTCCCTTTTGCACGATCGCCTCCGCCATCACCTGTTCGACCTCTTTTCGTGAGATCAAATCACTTCCCGAATGAAATAAAAATACACAGTTTTCTTGTTCGTCTTTTTTGAAGAAAGCGACTATCACCCCACCTTCAAACATTTCGTCTTCAGAGGGAAAAGTGCTTTCCACGACTTTTCGGACCGTTTGTCTTTCAAACTTCTCCATATACCTACGATCCCGAATATACAAAAAACGATAAAAAACCCATGAAAAAGCATTATAAAACTCCTTTTCCGTGTGATAAGAAAGGGGGCAACCAGCTCATTAATGACTTACGCAGAGAAGTGCCCTTCCAGGGGCAGACGAATATCAATGTAAACACCATGCCCGTGGCGTGAGCGAATACTAGCCTCTCCTTCAAGAGAACGGGCTCGTTTTTTGAGGTTGCTCAAACCCATTCCTCTTCCTTCGTCCAGTTCACCGAGGGCGAATCCTATGCCGTCATCCTTTGCCCGGATGCCCAGAAAATAGCCTTCTTTTTTAAAGTGGATCCTCAAAGAGGAAGCACCTGCATGTTTCAGGGTATTGGTGATGATCTCCTGGACCATTCGATAGACCCCGATCTCAAAATGCTCATCGAAGCGGTCCTCCCCGATCTCCTGAACGTCGATCTCCAACCGGATCTTCTCTGCAGCTCCAACCTGTTCTTCCATATTCTCCAGCGATACCGCCAGTCCGAAATCCTTCAATTCAGCTGGCATCAATAACCGCGATACCACTCTTGTCTCGCTGACCGATCGCTGGATGAGGCTTACCGTGTTCTGGTACGCTTCTTCCCCTTCCGAAGGGATCATTTTCTCAAGGGCACTGAGGTTCATTTGAGCGGCAGAAAGCAGTTGGCCCAACCCGTCGTGGAGTTCCTCAGCGAATTTTCGCCGCTCGCTCTCCTGCGTCTCCAGAACGGCATTCATCAATTGCCCTTCAACTTTTTTATTCTCCGTGATATCAGTAAGGATGAGGAAGAACTGCCCTTGTTGCTGCTCATCATGACCTGCGCTTGCGGAGACCGAGAACCATTGCGAACGTCCCTGTTTGTCATACACCAGCATTTCATCGGTAGTCCCACCCTTTTGCTGCAGATCCCTCAGGAATTTCCGAAGGGTCATCCGGTCTGTATAGGTTCCTTTGAGGATGCTATCCAAAAACTGCTCTTCCACTTCTTCCATCCCATAACCGGTCATCTGTTCAAAGGCTTTGTTCACCCAGCGGATCCTTCCTTTTTCATCGGTGATCACCACGCCGTTATCGATCTGGCTGGCTACCTGGGACAGTCTTTGCACTTCTTGTTCCGTCCTTAACCATTCGGTGACATCCCGCGCCAATCCGACCAGTTGGACCACCTCTCCTTGTTCGTTGAGCTGAGGGGTCAGTTTTGTATTGAATATCGCTACTCCATCCCCATCAGGCCTTTCATAACGTTCTTCATAAACGAGGGGTTTCTTGTTCCGAACCGCCTGGCGGAACTTATCCTTAACGTATTTTGCATGACTTTCCGGAAGGATCTCCCCGACCCGCCGGTCGATCACCTGTTCCGGAGTCAATGCGGAATGTTTGTAATAAGCGGCATTGACGAAGCGACAGATAAAATCGTCATCATCAATAGGTTCCAGGATGAAGAGGGAATCATCGATCCCGTCGGCTACCGTACGGTAGTTCTTTTCACTCTGCTGCAATGCCCGCTCTGCCCGCTTGCGCCAGGTAATGTCCGTAACACTCATCTGCAAAGTAGGCAGCTCCCCGTAAGGAATGATGCTCGCCTGAAGTTGTACATTGACCACCCGGCTATCCTCTCCGATCAATTCCACCTCGGTAACAGGGGACTCGCCATCTTCCCCCAAAACCTCTTCCAGTACATTTTTCAAATGCTCCCGGTCTTTTTCATGAACATACTGGAACAGATCTCTCCACACCAAAGCTTTTTCATGCTTCAATCCCAACAAACGAACAAATTTCCGATTGGCTTCCAGGATCGAATGCTCGGGGGAAAGGATACACTTGGCCGTAGCGGAATGATCAAAAAGGCTTCGGTACCGGACCTCACTTTCTTCCAGGAGCTTCTGCGCAGCTTTCTGATCGGAAATGTCACGACAAATGGTGGAATAATAGAGCACATCCCCGGTTTCATCATCATAGTGGGCCAGGATCATTTGTGAGACCGGGATCTCTTTTCCCCCGGCATCCAGCAATGCTGACTCACTTTGCCATCTCCCGGCCCGGGCAACCTCAGGAAATCCTTCTTCCTTTATTTTTTGAATAGCCCATGCGGGGTGAAACAACGCTATTCCAGTAAGCTGACCAAGATCCAGGTCGGGATCTTCTAACAATCCTCTCATGGCATGGTTCAGGTAGATCGGCTTAAGGTCAGCATCTGCTATTCCTACATGATCCGTGGTCGCTTCGATCACTTCCGAGAACCGCTGCTTCTCCTTCCGCTCCTGCATCAATTCCGTTATATCCTGCCCAATGCAATACCATTTCCCATCACGGGCCACGGCATTTCCTCTAACCCACCGGAAGGTGCCGTCCTTGTGAAGCAATCGCACCTCTATTTCGTTAAGGTCGACCGACGTTTTGACCCCCCTGGAAAGGAGCTCGGTCAAATAGGAAAGATCGGCAGGATGAACAACCCTCTGCAAGTTTTCCCCTTTGAGGTCCTCAGGATCGTACCCTAATATCCGCTGAAAAGCACTGTTGCATTCCAGAATGACACCTTCTTCTGCATCGAGAACAGCCATGAGGTCCTGGGCATGCTCATAAAGCGTAAGGAGCATCTCCTGGTCCACTCCTCTTATTTTTTTCTTGTTTTCGCCCATGAAGCTCTTCCTCTGTCAACCGAGAACATTTTACAATTTAAGAAGTTCGCCATGGGAAAAAATGAGATTCATCATCCCTCTTCTCCATGCTCCCTGTTCCGCTCGACCTTATGCCGGATCTTTTTTACTAACCGGCGAGCTGTTTCGGTTTCCAATTGTCTCCCAAAGCGGATCTCCTGCCCAGAATACCTGAAAGAGAGCTTTCCCTCCTCTTTGTCCCAGAACATATCATTCATCCGGAAACCCCAACTCTTTTCTTTCTCCTCCACAAGAGCAATATCCCGTACATTCTCCAGAAAATGCCTGCGGACCTTGCCATAACTTTTGATCTCGTCCTTGATCAGCAAAGCTTCTGTATCCACCCGTATTCTTTCCACTCCGAATTTGCGCCACAGTAAGATATAGGTGATACGGTACTCATAGTATACCCAAAAGGAAAGCAGCACAACGATCGCCAGTTTCAGGTCGCGGGAATGATCTCCGAACAACTGGGTCATGAAGTAAACCCCACAACCTGTCCACGCCAAAAGCCATCCGACCAACAATGCCTCCTGCCACCGAGGTACCCGGGGGAAGATATTCACCCAAAGGGTATCGCCTTCTTCCCTTATCTCCATATCAACATCAGGCGAATTTGCTTTTCCCATTATTCATCAAATTCTGAAAGGCCGTTCTGTTAGTCCAAAACCATTTCCAAAGTTCGACAAAACTTGATAGATTTGCTTTTTGCAGCCCATTCCAGTGAGTTCCGGCATTGAAATTGCGGAAAGCGTATACAGACTTGTAAAAAAACGAACCATGACCAGACCTGCTCTCATTACCTTGTTGCTTCTTCTCGTTTCAGGGTTCGTTACTCATGCCCAAAGGGAAGAACTGAAATACAAGGAGTACGAAGATCTGTTGATACTCTACATGGACGAGAAGTACGAGAAGATCATCAGCAAATGCGAAGGTGGGGGACTGTTCCCCGGCATCATTGAGAAGGAGCGGAAACAGCCCATGCCTTACCTCTACCTCTCCAAAGCCTATTACGAGATCTCCAAGATGGAGGAATATAAGAACCACGAGGATTACCGGCGGGCTTTCAAAGAAGCCATGAAATATGCAGGGCGCTTCGTGGACAAGGATGAACGGCAGGAAATGATCGGAGACCATCAACGATACCTCTCCAACTTAAGAAAGGATGCGTTCGAAAAGGCTCAGGTCCTCTATGAGCAGGCACAGTACGAACCGCGTAATTACCGGATGGCCCGTTACTACTACGACAAGGTAGCGGATTTCAGCCCCAAAGACCCTTCCCCCCTTTACATGAGCGGCCTGACGGAGATCAAGCAAGGTATCGGTCGGCAAGCTGAACGGACCTTCCAGGAGGCCGGAAAGAAACTGAATGCCCTGGGGGCCATCGACGAATTGCAGGATGAGCAGCAAGAACTCCTCACCTTCTTCTTCCGGGAATATTCAGAGCACCTGATGGACGAGGGAATGCAGGATTCTGCTAAAGCTACGCTGGAGCTGGGCTATCCTCTTCTTGAAAAAGATGAAGAGTTCATGAAGGAATATCAAAAGGTCGCTCAGTAACTCCCTCCAGCGAATTCCAGGATCGTTCCGTAGACCCTTTCCAGGTCTTTCCCACTGATGCAATAAGGCGGGACCACGTACAGTTCATTCCCTAAGGGTCGCAGGATCATTCCCCGTTCCAGGAAAAAACGATAGAGTTCATCCCGCAGGGAGTTGAAGTACGAGGTCTGTTCCCGGGTGACCATCTCCACCGCAAGGATCGTTCCGCAAGTCCTGACCTCGGCGATCCCTTTGTTGCTTTCCCCGACCTTTTCTGCAAAAGCTTCATGTTGTCGCCCGATCCTCCCGATCCTCTCCCAGGTTTCCGGATCATCGAAAAGGTCCATGCTCGCACAAGCTGCAGCACAAGCAACAGGATTGGCCGTATAAGAATGCCCGTGGAAAAAAGTCTTCATTTTATCCTCCGAAACAAAGGCTTGGTAAACCTCCTCTGTACAAGTCGTAGCAGCAAGGGCCATGGTCCCTCCTGATAAACCTTTGGAAAAGGCATAGATATCAGGGGAAACGGATATATGATCGGTAGCGAACATCTTGCCGGTCCTGCCGAACCCGGTGAATACTTCGTCCGCAATGGTCAAAACTCCTCGTTCACGGCACTTTTCGATCATTTTCTCCAATACTTTACCTGGATACATTACCATCCCGGCAGCCCCCTGGACCAGCGGCTCGAATATGAATGCAGCTACATCCTCACCATCCAGCAAGTTTTCCAGAGCGATAACCGCCTCTTCCTCCTTCCCTTCAACAGGAGTCGGAACAAAACTCACATCGAACAAATAAGGGTCGAAAGGAGCATTGAACGCACTGCGGCCACTCACCGACATCGCCCCTACAGTATCCCCGTGATACCCTGAATCGAATGCCACCAGTTTCTTTCGTTCTTCTCCCTGGTTGTGCCAATACTGGATCGCCATCTTCACAGCCACTTCCGCCGCTGTAGAGCCATTATCCGAATAGAAAACCCTTTGCTGCTCTTCCGGGAGCCTCGCCAGTAATCTTTCAGCCAACTCCACGGCCGGCTTATGCGTGAATCCGGCAAAGATCACATGCTCCAGTTCACTCACCTGCTCCTGAACACGCTTAACGATATGCGGATGGGCATGGCCGTGGACGTTCACCCACCAGGAAGAGATGGCATCCAGGTAAGCGCTTCCATCCTCATCGTACAAATAAGCCCCTTTTCCTTTCACGATGCCGATAGGTGGGGTGGCCGTAGCTTCCTGGGTAAAAGGATGCCAAATGACCTTCTGGTCCCGGCTCGTGAGGCCCTTTGTCAGTGTTGTTGCCATGGTCATGAAAAATAATACCGGGGGAAAGGTACAAAGTACCCCCTCTCCTTTTGTTGCTCTTTTTCTTACTCCTGATCGTTCTCTAAATTTCGGAATTGGTCAGCATATTTCCTGATCACATCGGGACCGATCGCTTTTTCTTCTTCGATCCTTCCCAGCAAGCGCATCCCGGAATAGTCCAGGATCGCCTCTTCCGTCGACCGGTTCTCGTTCCCGCTGAAGATCACTCCTTTTACCGGGATCCGATGCTGCTGTAAAACCTGCCATGACAGAAGGGTGTGATTGATGCTCCCCAGGTAATGGCGGGAGACAAGCACCACCTGTGCCTGCAGGGAACGAATGAGATCAAGGACCAAGGTTTCTTCCCCGTTCAGCGGGACCATCAATCCTCCGGCCCCTTCTATGACCAGAGGCTGATCAACCAACGGGCGATGGACCTCCTCCAGGAAGATCCGTATCCCCTCTTTATCCGCAGCTGCATGAGGAGACATGGCCCGTTCGAGGCGAAAGGCCTCAGGATGGAAATGTACGTCCTCCCGGGAAACCCATTCCTTTACTTTCTGAGTATCGGAATGGTCCAACTCACCAGCCTGAACAGGCTTCCAGTAATCCCTTCCCAGGGCTTCCACCAGAACCGCGGAAACAATGGTCTTTCCTACTTCTGTTCCAATACCAGTAACAAATAGATCTTCTTTCATGCCTTTTCCGATAATGCTGTAGCCAATGCCCGAATGCTTCCCCGAAGCTCTTCTTCTGTATTGTGCCAATGAAGGCTGACCCTGATCCGCTCTGTTCCCTGCGGGACGGTCGGGGCCAGGATGGGTCTTACTTCGAATCCCTCATCCCTTATGCCTGCAGCTACCTCCCGCACCAGCTCATTCCCCGGAATGATCACCGCCTGAACAGGTCCTTTCGCTTTCAGCCATTCATACGCAGGGGTGGCCTCAGCGGTCTCTTTTCTGAACAATGCCACTTTCTCCTGCAATTCCCCGACCCTGCGGGAGTTCTCCTTAAGGAACCGGTAACTTTCCCGGATGGCCAGCAAAGCATACACCGGAAGGGCTGTAGTATAGATAAAAGAGCGGGAAAAATTAATACAATACTCTCTGAGCCATGAGCTTCCCAACACCGCTGCTCCCTGAGCTCCCAAAGCTTTTCCGAACGTGACCACCCGGGCAAAGACCCGCTCTTCCAGGCCTTGTTCAGCCACTACCCCTCTTCCCATTCCTGAAGTCCCCACCGCATGCGCCTCATCCACAATGAGATAAGCACCCCGCTCTTCGCAAACTTCCAGCAGTTCCCGAAGAGGAGCCTCCGGACCCCCCATGGAATAAACCGATTCCACCACTACGAAAACACGACCGGAAGCCTTTGCCATTTTACGGCGGAGATCGGAAGGATCATTGTGCCTGAAATGAAGGTCACGCCCGCGGGAGAGGCGGGCCCCGTCGCGAATGGAAGCATGAGCTTGTTCATCGTAGAGAAGCGTATCGTGACGACCAGCAAGAGATGCCAACGATCCAACATTCGCTGTATAACCGGAAGTGAACAGTAGGGCTGTTTCCGCCTCATGGAACTCAGCGATCTCAATTTCCAATTCTTCTGCCAGGCAAGAATTGCCACTGATCAAGCGGGATCCGGTACCTCCTCCCAAAAGGGAGGTCTCCTCGAATGCTTCCAGGAGTCGATCCCGAAGTGCCTCTTCCCTGGCGAACCCCAGGAAATCGTTGGAGCAAAGGTCTACTTTCCCCTCCGGCAATGGCAATTCCCGGAACAGTTGCTGTTCCTTCCTTTGTTGAAGGTACTGCTGAAGAAAACGATCGTCCACCCGGGCGGCTTTTGGGCCAAAGATAGGAAGCGGATCAGAGCATCTGCACCCTCAGTCCCCCGAGCATGCTCAAGGAATAAAGGTTGTGATAAATGGCTCCGTTCGGCTCGATACGGGAGTTATTGAAATACTTATACTCGAACCGTGGCATAATGTACATATAGATCTGTGGATAGATCCGCGTACTGAACACAGGGCCGATGCTGGCAAAATAGGTGCTCCCGGACCGCCGCTCTCCGAAAAGACTCAGGCTCTTTACCATGGAGAAACCGTAATACCCTGCCCGGGCATTGATATCCAACATGAAGTTTTGGTGAGCGATCATATCGGTGGGAAATTCCGCCTGGAGGAAAAATTTATCGAAGCGAAAGGTCTCCATGAAGGAAATATCCTTATCGAACACCTCCGATTCCACGTTCATCTTGTAAAGGGCGAATTTCTCGAAAGTGATCCCCATCCCCATCCGGAAGGAAGAAACGGGGAACATCACGTCCATCTGGTAGATGCTGTGGGTGGTCTGAGCGGTCAACTGATGGTCGCCGGACAAGACCTTGGAACCGGTCTGATCATAAAGGTCGTAGGCTTTGGTTTGGGTATACCAAGAGGTACGACCGACTCCCGAGGCTATTCCGATGAAATGCTTGCTGTTATTGTCCTGACTGTAATACTGCCCCTCTGCGGGCATCGCCGCGCCCAAAATGAGGGACCATATAAGGAACGAAAAAAGGCGCAAAACAACAGGTCATTAAGGCCGGAACGACTTCAGCCCGATCGGATACTGTTTATTGAGACGTTGTTGTTACCTCAGGGTTGCTTTTTTCCTGGGCCGGTCTTCCTCCCTGTTCGAAAGGTTCCATCGGCTCAAGACCCAGGGTCTGGAACAATTGCATGTCCTCGTTCATCTCAGGATTCGGTGCGGTGAGTAGCTTTTCACCGGCGAAAATGGAATTGGCACCGGCCATGAAACACAAAGCCTGTCCCTCATCGTTCATCTGGTCCCTTCCTGCAGACAAACGCACCATGGATCTTGGCATGATGATGCGAGCAGTAGCGATCATGCGGACCCGGTCCCAGATCGGAACGATCTTCTGATCCTCCAATGGCGTTCCCTCCACTGGCACCAAAGCATTGATCGGCACCGACTCTGGATGGGGGTCGAGCGATGCAAGCAAGCGCAACATCTCCGCACGGTCTTCTTCAGATTCTCCCATGCCGATGATCCCTCCGGAGCATACCGTAGCCTCGGTCTTCCGTACATTGTTCAAAGTATCCAGCCGGTCTCCGTAATTCCGGGTGGAGATGACCTTGTTGTAGAACTCCTCCGAGGTGTCCACATTATGGTTGTAGGCATACAAACCAGCATCTGCCAGTCTCTTGGCCTGCTCTTCCGTCAGCATGCCCAGGGTACAGCACACCTCCATGCCCATGCCATTCACCTCCCGGACCATATCGATAACCTTGTCAAAATCCCGGTTATCACGAACATGCCGCCAGGCTGCTCCCATACACAACCGGCTCGCCCCTGAATCCTTTGCTTTCTGAGCAGAATCGATCACTTCCTCCTTGTCCATCAACTTGTGAACATTGATGTCCGTATTGTACCGTGCCGCCTGAGGACAATAGCTGCAATCCTCCGGGCATCCGCCCGTTTTTATCGACAAGAGGGAGCTGACCTGCACCTTTTTAGGATCATGGTTCTTCCGGTGTACCTGATTGGCCCGGTGAACGAGTTCCAGAAAGGGGGTCCGGTAGACGTCCAGGATCTCTTCTTTGGTCCAGTCGTGGCGCAATGTTTCTTCCATCATCAGATCTTTGGGTTCCGTTTTTTCAAATATAGCCAAATTCATGGCGTCCTCTTGCGATAAGATCGGAAGAGCCCCGTTCTCACTGAAGCCCCGAATATCAGCCCTGCCCCGGACCGCCTTTCTTTTTACCTTTGGAAGGCTTCATTTGTTTTTGTTATGCGCATCGACATCCTCAGTGCTCAACCTGCCCTCCTGGAAAGCCCATTCGCTCATTCTATCCTGAAAAGAGCTCAGGACAAAGGACTGGCCACCATTCACCTACACGACCTTCATGACTATTCAGAGGACAAGCACCGGAAGATCGACGATGAGGCCTATGGAGGGGGAGCAGGCATGGTAATACAGCTAGGCCCCGTCACCCGGTGCATCGACCACCTCCGGGAACAGCGGGAATACAATGAGATCATCTACCTGACCGCCGATGGGGAACCCACCACCCAACGAACCCTTCAACAACTTTCCACCCATCAGAACCTGATCTTCCTTTGCGGCCACTACAAAGGGGTGGATGAACGTATTCGCGAGCACTACATCACCCGGGAATTGTCGATCGGAGATTTTGTTCTCACCGGGGGGGAATTACCAGCCGCCATCCTGGCCGATGG
This sequence comes from uncultured Flavobacteriales bacterium, assembly GCA_964489175.1. Classification (GTDB taxonomy): domain Bacteria; phylum Bacteroidota; class Bacteroidia; order Flavobacteriales_D; family CAYVSK01; genus CAZAYA01. The sequence continues at coordinate 17,593 of CAZAYA010000007.1, forward strand.
GATCATCCGGCTTTTGCCGGGCGTGCTCAACGATGAAACCTCAGCGCTGACCGATTCTTTCCAGGACAACCTCCTGGCCCCGCCGGTCTATACCCGACCAGCTGATTTCAGAGGATGGAAAGTCCCGGAAGTGCTGCTATCTGGCGACCACCGGGCCATCGAAGAATGGCGAATGGAACAAGCCCTGACCCGCACCCGGCAACGCCGGCCGGACCTGCTGAACGATGAACCTCAAGACCCTTCTTCATGACCCCATATGATCGTCTGGAACAGATCCGGCAAATGCTGGAACAAAACCCGGAAGATGATTTCCTGCATTACGCCGCTGCCCTGGAATTCAAAAAAAGAGGAGACCAGGACAAAGCCCGGGAAATAATGGAGGAATTGATCAAACGCTCTCCTTCCTATCTGGCCACTTACTACCAGCTTGGAAAACTTTTGGAAGATGAGGAACCGGAAAAGGCTATCTCGGTCTACGAACAAGGCCGAACGGTCGCCCGCGAGCAGAGCGACAACAAAACCCTGGAGGAACTGGAAGAAGCGATCCAACTCCTCCGGGAATAACCTTTTGCCACCCATGGTCCCTATTTTTGGGGCAAAGGCACTTTTTCATGAAAACATCGGAGCGACAGATCACGCTATTCATCGACCCGGATGAGCTGAAGAGCAAGCAAACCCTGGCTTATGCCAAAGGAGAAGGCATCGCAGTCCGGGAAGTGGATGTGACACAGGAACACCTTTCCACCACTCGCTTTTTCGAACTGGCGGAGCAACTCGGGGTAAGCCTGGAAAAGCTGGTGAACAAGGAACACCCCGACTTCGAAGAAGCCGGTATGGACCCTTCCCAAAAGATGGACTCCCATGGATGGGCCCAATTCCTGCAACAATACCCCAGGATCATGCGGACCCCCATCGCGCTGAAAGGCAACCAGGCCATGATCCTGGAACAACCCACCGACATCCTTTATTTATAGCTCCCCACGAGCTACCTGCTTGTACAATGTTTTAAGCAGGATACGTTCTCCTTCCAGGTAGGCGGTCACGAAAGCATCGGTCTGGCCAGCCGCCTTCACTTCCTCTAGCAGGTCATTCGCTGCCTTAAGGTGGGGCAGATCTTCCTGCATGGTGAACCGTGTAATGCCATCTGGATAACGCTGGCTTTCCACTTCTCCTACGGAAGCCAGATGGGAGTCGTCGTAATTGGAAGGTCGGGTATAAGCAGCCACCTGAACCTTGAAGATCAACCCATCCGATGAAACCGTGCCAAAGCGGTCGACCAATTCATCGTAGCTCATATCTTCTATCACCGCAGGATCGGGCATTTCTTTTTCCGAAGATTCTGCAACAGAAGAAACTGTATCCTCAGGGGCAGGCCTGGCGGGCTCTTGCTCCTGGGCCGCTGTATCAGCAGGGACCTTTTCTTTCTCCGGTTCCCCTCGGTCCGGCTTTCTTCCCTGCATGGCCAACACCTCCGGTTCCTGGTCCATGGCGGTACTGTAGAAATTCACCAGGTTGAGGACCTCACGGTACCGCTGCTGTTGGGATGCTCCGATCCTGCGGGTGAGCGTGTCGCGATGATCGTTCTTGTCGAGAAGGAAATCCAACCGGTAATCCGCTCCGCCAGGCAGGGTGATCATGTATTCCCCCGTGGCGGCATTCGAGGTGAACTCCCCGAAAGCCTCCCCATTCTGCCGGGTGACCCGAATGGTCACCTTTACGGGATCCCCATCGAAGAACACATTCCCTTTGGCCAACACCACCGATGGTTCCTCCCCTTTGAAAACAGGATCGATCTTGTAAATGTCCTGCAAGCCCCTGCCTCCTTCCCGGTCTGACGAATAATAGCCGCTTCGGCCATCAGCCGCCACCACGAAAAAGACATCGTCATCGGTCGTGTTCAGCGGAACTCCCATGTTCTCGGGCAAGGTCCAGTTACCCTGTACACGCCTGGAGCGGAACACATCATACCCCCCCATGCTGGTATGGCCCTGGGAACTGAAGAACAAGGTCTTGTTATCCGGATGGATGAAAGGAGCATCCTCATCGTATTGCGTATTCACCCCCGGTCCCAGGTTCTCCACCTCTCCCCAGGTGCTGTCCGGCATCAGCCGGGCACGGTATAGATCCTTGCCTCCCTGTCCTCCTCTCCGGTTGCTGGAAAAGTAAAGGGTTTTCCCATCAGGGGAAAGGGAAGCGCTTCCTTCCCAGGAATTCTTCAGGTTCACGCCCCCTTTGAGCCGTACAGGGTCGGTCCAGTTCTCACCCTCCGCATAGCTAACGTAAATGTCTCCCTGGTCATCCGGAGTACTTTTGTAGATGAACAACCTTTCTCCCGAAGGGGCAATGGCAATGCAAGCATCGTGGTTCTCCGTATTGATATTGCTACCGATACTCTCAGGCCGGCTCCAGGCCCCGGTCGTATCCTTACGGGATACCATGACGTCTTCGAAAAAGATGCCGAAGATGTTCTTTTCCCCGGTATGATCATGCCTGCCTCCTGTGGAACGCTTACCCCGGTAGGTGAAGATTAGGGTGTTCCCGTCGGGCAGGATCACCGGCACATATTCGGATCCCTTGGTATTGACCGGAGACCCGAGATTCGTCACTTCCCGCTCCACGGGAGAAGCCTTCAACCTTCTCGCATGCTCGCAGTTCCCGATGAAACGCTCCACTTTGGACCGGATCTCAGGCCTCAGATCGGCTTCCAGAGCTTTTTCCAACATTACCTCCGCTGAGTCGAATTGTTCGTTCAACAGGTAGGCCTGACCTAGCCACACCCTGGCATCATCGAAATCAGGCCTGGCTTCAAGCACTTCGCTCAATTCGGTGATCGCCTGTTCGGTCGCCCCTCCTTCATTCAGGTAGCAAATCCCCAATCGGTATTTCACATACATTTCCTGCGGATGCCGGGACAGGATATCTTCGTAAATAGGAAGGGCCCGATGGTATTCCTGCTCTCCACTCAATGCATCCGCAATGTCCAGGGAATCCAGTTCATTGGTGGAAAAGCTATCCACATGCAATTCGAGCACCCCTTTCCTGTCCTGGGCCTGGCCCGGCAGGGAAAGCAGAAAGCAACTGAACAACAGACAGATCCAACGAAATTTCATAGCGAAAGAAGTTCCCGAAAGATAAACGATCCCAACCGCTTCTGAACGTTTTCCAGATCTTCTACCTTTACCCGAACGATGGCCCACGTCCACCCCTTCAAAGCGATCCTGCCGCGAGCTGATATTGCTTCTCTGGTCCCCTCCCGAACGTATGTCAGTTATTCAAGGCAGGAACTGATCAACACGCTTCGCGAGGATCCCTATACCTTCCTGCACATCATCAACCCTGACTGGGAAGAAAAGAACCGGCCCAAGCCTCATTCCGAAGCCCGGCTGCAACAGATCCGGGGAAGATTCGAGGAATTCCTGGAAGAAGGGATCCTCGTAGAAGACGATAAACAATATTTTTATTTGTATGAGCAGGTGGATGGCGACCAGCACTACCTGGGGATCATCGGCTGCATTTCGATCGATGACCGCCTGAACGGGACCATCCGGTCCCACGAGGAAACGCTCACCAAGCGGGAGAACTTGTTGAAAGAATACCTGAAGGTCTGCGACATCAATGCAGAACCGGTGCTGCTCTCTTACCCGGATGAAAAGGGGTTGGAGGACAAAATGCAAGTATTCCTGCGTTCCGAACCGGACCATGCCTTCACCACCACGGACGATAACGTTTCCCACCGCATGTGGCACATCGGGGATCCCGAGGATATCGCTTTTATCCGGGAACATTTCGCTTCCATCCCCAACCTCTACATCGCTGATGGTCACCACCGGGTCGCTTCTTCCGTTCTGCTCGGACAGGAAAAGAGGGAGGCCCTCGGCCAATGGACCGGAAAGGAAGGGTTCAATTTTTTCATGGCTTACTTCATTCCCGAAAGCCGCCTTTCCATTTTCGGTTACCACCGGGCGATCAAAGACCTGAACGATCTTTCCCCGGAAGCTTTTCTCCAGGCGCTGGAAAAGGACTTCGAGGTCCGGGAAGAACCAGGCCCTGTGGAACCCTCGCAAGTCCACCGATTCGGCCTGTTCCTGGAAGGCTGCTGGTACTCCCTGACCGCTCGCCCCGACAGTTTCGATGACAACGATCCTGTAAGGTCGTTGGATTCCTCCATCCTTTACCACAACATCCTTTATCCCATTCTGGGGATCCGGGACCCGAAGGCCAGCGACCGGGTGCAGTTCGCTGGTGGCCCGAACGGAATGGGAAACCTGATGGGCCTGATGAAGAAACGAAAGATGAAAGCCGGCTTCGTCCTTCATCCCGTTACCATTCAACAACTCAAAGATGTTTCCGACACAGGCAAGAACATGCCCCCGAAAACCACCTGGATCGAGCCCAAACTCCGGAGCGGACTAACAGTTTACCGAATGGACCTGGACCAGGATGTGTAAAAGAAAAGGACCGGCCTGCAACAAGGCCTCAAAAGCCGACCATCTCATGGAACCGATCGTCGAAAGATTGCAGCAGTTGCAACAAGAACTTCCCCAAGAGGTTCGCCTCATCGCTGTTTCCAAAACCCATCCGCCAGAGACGGTCCTAAAAGCTTATGAAGCCGGCCATCGGGATTTTGGGGAAAACAAGGTCCAGGAGCTTTGCAGCAAAGCAGAAGCCTTGCCGGAGGACATCCGCTGGCACCTGATCGGCCACCTTCAGCGGAACAAGGTGAAACACATCGCTCCTTTCGTCAACCTCATCCACTCGGTGGATAGCCTCCGTTTGCTGAACGAGATCAACAAAAGGGCTGCTCAGAACGACCGGGTGATCGACTGCCTCGTCCAGGTCAAACTGACCGATGAAGAGACCAAATTCGGCTTCACCTTCGAACAAGCGCGAACGATCCTACACCCCGACCGGACCAAAGAAGAGTTCGACAACATCCGGCTATGCGGTTTGATGGGCATGGCCACCCATACCGATAACGAAGAACAGATCCGTAACGAATTCCGAAGGATCCGGAATCTTTTCGACGAAATGAAAACCACCCATTGCCGGAACAGACCTTATTTCAAAGAGCTATCCATCGGTATGACCCATGACTACCCCCTGGCCATCCAGGAAGGGACCACGATGGTGCGCATCGGGAGTGCCATTTTCGGTAAGCGCAACTATGCCCAGCACGCATAGGCAGGTTATCTTTGTATCCACAAAACCATTCGCTTTCATAGCACCCCTATGACAAAAGGATCAGAAGAAGACAAAAAAAAGGAACAGAAGCTGAAGGAGATCCGCACCCTTTTGGCCTCTGGGAAAGAGGAAGATATCCTCAAAGGAATCCAAGAAGTCAGGAAAAACGGGGATCCGAAGATCATCCCCGATCTGGTGGAAACATGGACCCAGGGGCATGGACCAAAGATCCAGGATGAGATCACCGGGATCTTCTTCGATCTGAAACAAACCCAGGCCCTGGAACCTTTGATCGAAGCCCTGGACCACCCGAAGATGGAAGACCGCACCACGCTCCTCTCCGTCTTCTGGAATTCCCGCCTGGACCCTACCCCCTACCTGGAAAAGTTCGTCGACATCGCAGTACAGGGGAATTATATGGAGTGTTTCGAATGCCTGACCGTTATCGAGGAAATGGAAGGTCCTTTCCAGGAAAACAATGTTATGGAAGGCCTGCTGAAGACCCAAACCTATCTTTCCGGCAACACGGATGAAAAGAAGGAAATGATCGAAGCGATCCGGGACCGGTTGAAGGCGATCGAGGATAAGCTGTAAGGAGTGAGGAGGCAGGAGCGAAGAGGGAAGTGACGAGCGACTAACGAATAGTGAAGCTTTCTTGGGAAGATCCGTTCCTCATTGTTCAGGTTTTCAGATGAGCAGAAGCAAAGGCCCGGTAGATAAGTCCCCTGTTGGCTATTGGCAACTGCCTATTGCCCCCCTCCTCGCTCCTGCCCCCTGCCTCCTGCCTCTTCCCGCTCCAAAAATTCTCTCACATTCGCCTCGATGCGTGCCGGAAGATCGGCCGGATCGAAGTTTTCACCGGTCAGTTGCTCGTAAAGTGCGATGTAACGCTGGGACACATCCTGAACGAAAGCATCAGGCATTTCAGGGACCGCCTGTCCTTCCTGTCCCTGGAACCCTTGTTCGATCAGCCACTGGCGAACGAATTCCTTGGACAGTTGTTCCTGAGGTTCTCCTTTAGCCTGACGCTCTTCATACCCCTCCTTATAGAAATAACGGGAAGAATCCGGAGTGTGGACCTCATCGATGAGTTCGATCCTTCCACTGCATTCTCCGAACTCATATTTGGTGTCCACCAATATCAAGCCTTGTTCCTGAGCAATACGGCTTCCTTCCCTAAAAAGGGCCAGACTGTTCCGCTCCAATACTTCATACTCCGCCTCTCCGACCCAACCCTGCTCCAGGATCTGTTCTTTGGAAATATCCTCATCATGGCCATACCGTGCTTTCGTGGTGGGTGTGAGGATAGGCTCCGGCAACGGATCGTTCTCCTTTAACCCTTCGGGAAGCGGTACCCCGCACAACTCCCGTTTCCCGGCCTTGTATTCCCGCCAGGCATGGCCGGCCAAATACCCACGGACTACCATCTCCACGGGATAAGGGTCCCCGATACGCCCGATGGTCACGTTGGGGTCCGGGGAAGCGATCATCCAGTTAGGCACCACTTCCTTCGTTCTTTCCAGGAAACAGGCGGCCGTCTGGTTCAACACCTGCCCCTTGTAAGGGATGCCCCTCGGCAGCACATGGTCGAAAGCCGATATCCGGTCGCTGGCGACCATGACCAACAGATCATCACCGATGAAATACACATCTCTCACCTTCCCCCGGTAAAAGTCCTTCTGACCGGGAAAGTGGAAGGTGGTGTCCTGTAGGGTATTGTTCATGATAAAGCTGGGTCAACGTACAAAGTACCAAGTATTAAGATATCCCTCCAGAACGTTCGTTACGAAAAAACAGGACCCTGAAATTTCTTGGTACTTGATACTTTGTACTATGTATGCTTAATCCTTTGTACTTTCCTCGTCATCCTCCCCGAATGCTTCGATGATCCTGCTGACCAGTTTGTGGCGGATCACATCACGTTCGTCAAGTTCGATGATATCGATACCTTCGATGTCCTGAAGGATACCCATGGCCTTGATCAACCCTGAAGGTTGCTTTTTGGGCAGGTCCACCTGGGTAACGTCCCCGGTGATCATGAATTTGGCCGACTTGCCCATGCGGGTGAGGAACATCTTAAGCTGCCCTTCGGTGGCATTCTGAGCCTCATCGATGATCGCAAAAGCATGGTCGAGGGTCCTTCCCCGCATAAAAGCCAGGGGAGCGATCTGGATGATCCCGTTCTCCATGTAATAGCGGAGTTTTTCCGCCGGTATCATTTCATGCAGGGCATCCGACAAGGGTTGCAGATAAGGGTCGAGTTTTTCTTTCAGATCACCGGGCAGGAATCCCAGATTTTCTCCCGCTTCCACGGCAGGTCGGGTCAGGATGATCCGCTTGACTTCCCGGTTCTTGAGCGCCCGGACCGCCAATGCCACGGCCGTATAGGTCTTCCCCGTTCCAGCCGGTCCCACGGCAAAGACCATATCGTTCTGGTTGCAACTTTCGACCATCCGGCGCTGGTTGACCGTTTTGGCTGTGATCCGGTTCCCCTCATTGCCATAGACCAATACCTCATCCCCCTCGCGGTCACCATTGACCACTTCTTCCCCACCTTCGGCCAGGATCTCTTCGATCTCCTCTTCGGGAAGGGTATTGTACTTGTGGTAATAATCGAGGAGGAGGTTGAACTTCTCTTCGAAACGCTCCAATTCGGCATCATCGCCGATCAGTTTGAGAGAATTACCCCGCGCTACGACCTTGAGCTTCGGGAAGAACTTCTTGATAACCTCGAGTTTAGCATTGTTGACCCCATAGAATTCAACGGGGTCCACGGCCTTGATCTGAAAAGTTTTCTCGCTCAAAAGGCTGTATATGCGATTTTAATGGAGAGAGGAATGAATTCTGTTAATTTTGCAGCCAAGGTAACGAATTTCCGCTGAACACCCCTGCTGACCATACCATCCAAGGCCTTCCGGGTAAACGAACTACGATCCGATGCCGGTGATCACGCTGACCACGGACATGGGGCTGAAGGATTATTACGAGGCCTCGGTAAAGGGAGCGATCCTCTCTCTTTGCCCCAAAGCCCGCATCATCGACATATCACATGATGTCCGGCCCTTTGACATCGTTCAGGCTTCTTTCATCCTGCGCAACACTTATCGCGACTTCCCTCCCGGAACGGTCCACATTATCGGGGTCGCCCCGAACCAGACCGAAGAACACCGGCACAAAGTGGTCCTCCACGAAGGGCAATACTTCATCGGTACGGACAATGGCATTTTCTCCCTGCTCTTCGACCAGGAACCTGAAAAGGTCTGGACGCTCGACCTGCCCGTCCCTCCTGAGGAAATGACCTTCCCGACCAAGCATGTTTTCGTGAAAGCGGCTTGCCATATCATCAACGGTGGCAGCATGGAAGCGCTTGGGAAGAGCGGTGGATCACTCCTGGAAAGTTCCCATTTCAGGGCCGTGGTCCAGGAAAATACCATTCGCGGAAGCGTGATCTACATCGACTCCTACGGGGATGTGATCACCAACATCACCCGGAAGCGCTTCGAGACGACCGGACAAGGACGCCCTTTCACCATCTTCTTCCGCCGCTATCAGATCCAAAAGATCAGCCAGAACTACAACAACGTCCCTGAAGGGGAGAAACTCGCCCTTTTCGGGGCCACTGGTTTCCTGGAGATCGCCATCAATAAGGGAGCCCCAGGGTCAGGAGGAGGGGCTGCCTCTCTCTTCGGCCTTAAGATCAACGACACCGTAACCATCGAATTCTCATGATCATTCGCATCGTCCGCATGACCTTCCAGGAAGAGAAAGTAGAGCGATTCCTGGATAATTTCCGGGCCGCCAAGGACCACATCCGCGCTTTTGAAGGCTGTAACCATGTGGAACTACTCCGGGACATCGACCATCGACAGGTCTTCTTCACCTACAGCTACTGGAAAAGCCCGGAACACCTGGAAGCCTACCGGCGGTCCGATCTTTTCCGATCCACTTGGGGCAAGACCAAACCACTGTTCGCTGCTCCTCCGGAGGCCTGGAGCGTGGAATCGCTCGAGCAAGGGGAAGCCTGATCAGACAGTCTGACCGCCACAGCTGGACCCCATACCTGCCGTACAACCGTAACAATGCTGATCGACCGCGATCTCCCGGTCCAGCAATTGCGCCATGTCAAAATCGGAGATGTGCTGTGATCCTCCTTGCACCTTAACATCCAGCATCTGGTTGAAATCACAGTCGTAGATATACCCATCCCACCCGATGGAAAGGGTGTTCCGGCACATCACCCCTTGGGCAGCAGAAGGGTTGAAACTACCGATCAGCTTTTGCATGTAATCCTCGTAATTACCGCTGGCGATCAGGTAATCCAGGAACCGGCTGATCGGGAGGTTAGTGATGACGTACAGGTTGTTGAAGTCAATGTCGTACCGCTCTTTCAGCTGCTTCTTGAAGTCCGCTTCCAGGGTTTCCTGAGGTCCGGGAAGGATAGCGCCGGTCGGGTTGTAAACAAGATCGAGTTGCAAACCTGAACCCGTTTTCCCATACCCTACTTCGTTCAGTCGCTGAAGGGCCCTGATGGACTTGTCGAAAACCCCTTTTCCCCGTTGCCGGTCAGTTCGCGTGGAAGTATAATGGGGCAAAGAAGAGACGACTTCCACCCCATGGTGGGCAAAGAATTCCGGAAGATCATGGAATTTCTTGTTGGCCAGGATAATGGTAAGGTTGCACCGGTCCATGATATGCTTACCCATCCTGGAAGCCTCTTCCACGAACCATCGAAAATGAGGGTTCATCTCCGGAGCTCCGCCGGTGACATCAACTGTACTGATGTCGTGTTCCGCCAGAATATCGAGGCACTGTTGCATCGTCTCTTGCGTCATGATCTCCTTCCGGTCGGGCCCGGCATCTACATGGCAATGCTTGCAGGTTTGGTTGCACATCTTCCCCAGGTTCATCTGAAAGATATCGATCCCGGTCGGCTTTAGCGGATGCAGCCCGATGGTCTCCAGTTTGTCCCGGAACTTTTCGTGACCGCTTTCGTTCAGTTGTTCCAGTTGGGCCGAGCTGTCCGCAAAAAGATGTTCCTGTGCTTTCAGGGATTTCATACTCACATCATCAGTTTTTTGGCGTGATCCATCATCTGAACACCGTGTACGACCGACGCGCCTCCTCGTATAGCCCCGGCCACATGAACGGCTTCCATCAATTGTTCTTCTGTACACCCTTTCTCCAAAGTATCACTGGTATAAGCATCGATGCAATACGGACACTGCACAGCATGGGCCACACCCAAAGCGATCAGTGATTTCTCGCGGGCGGTCAGCGCCCCTTCTTCGAATACTTCATTGTAGTAATCAAAGAACTTCTCGGCCAGTTTCTCCTGGAATTCTCCGATGTCTCCGAACTTTTTGAGATGCTCTGGTTTGTAGTAAGTATCCATAATGGGCGAGGTTCAAGTTGTGAAAATTGGACAAAAAGGCCTGTAATTCTTTTCCTACCGGGGTTTTATGAGCTACCCGAGGGAGCCTCCCTCTTCGATAGGGATGTTCAATTTATGAATTTGTGAAGGAGGAAGGCCCCTTAGCTACCGACCGATCAGGGAATTGTTGGGTTCCCGACAAAAACGAGGGATCATTCTTTCCGGTTCTCCCGGTATTCCTTCAACTCCTCCTTGATGTTCTTGCCCCGCGTCCCTCGCCAACGCTGGTACCAATTCTTCTGTTCGGTCAGGGGCGTGAAGCTCTCCTCATCCACTCTGGCCCGGGCTGCATCCACCGGAGGGAAAGGTTTCTCCATTGAGCGAAGAGTATCGAAAAGGATCGGCATTCGGGCCATGTCGGGAAAGTTCTTCCGCCGGAAACGATTCGTCATCCGGGTCTGGAAAGGGTCGGTAGCCAGAGCAACACGCTCGAACCCTTTTTCCTTCGCCAGGCGATAGGAATAGAACAGGTTCTCCACGCTGTGCTCAGCCTGCGTCTCGGTAAAGATATGTTCTTCGGGAATGCCGAGTTCTTGCCCCATCATGGCCATAATGCTGGCTTCCACATAAGGGGTATAGACAGCGCTGCCGCTGTAAATGATGTTCTTCGTCAATCCATTCTCGAAAAGGTAGCGGGACCAATAGACCCGCAGGTTCATCACATCCCGCATAGAACTATCCTTATAGGGAACCCCCGGCACAATGATGGCATCGTAAGGCGCTTTTTGCTTGTTTTCCGCAAAGAGTTTTTCAGGGGATTTGCACCGGATGGTACTGGCAGCCAGTATGCCGAACAGCAACCAGGCTGTTATTCGGGGGTAGTAGGAATGGCTCATGGGGTAAAGATAGTGAGGTAGTGAGGTAGGGAGGTAGTAAGATAGCAATGGTTGCAAAATACCGTCTTTCTGGTATTCAGGGAGATCAGGACCCTGCTTATTTTGTGATCCTTGTTCCCACGTTCATGGACGAGCTTTTCCCTGTCATCCGGACCCTTCATGTGCTGGCCGGTTCCCTGTGGATCGGCGAGGTCGTAGTGATCAATTTCGTTCTGATACCGGTCTTGTCCCGGTTGCAGGGAGCAGTAAAGAAGGAATACCTGACCACTCTGTTCCCGAAGCTTTTCAACCTGGCCTCTATCCTTTCGGCCACCGTAGTGATCACAGGCATGCTCCTCGTATGGCACATAACCAACGGCGACCTGGACCTCCTGTTTTCAGGAAGATGGGGTTTATCCATTCTGGTGGGTGGCAGCCTGGGGATCCTCCTCACCCTTTTCCATTTCTTCATGGAGAACCGCCTCGCCCATAAGATCGGGTTGGGAAAAAAGGGAGACGAGGGAGAACTGGAAGACGTTCACCTCAAATTGAAGATGTTGCCCCGCCTGGGGTTACTGGTGATCACGACCGTCTTTCTCCTGATGATCAATGCGGCGAGAGGGATCTTTTAGAGGTGTTCTGCTCTTTTTGAGAAAGTCGGGGGACAATGTTTTCAAGAACATGCCCCCTCTTCATACTCCGTGATCCCCTGACATTCCGCATAGCAACTGTTGGGATATGTTCCCCCATCGCAACCACAGACCGGTGCGTAGATCTCCCCACAAGCACAACCCGGCTTCCAGCCGGTCTTTTGACAGTCCTTTCGGCAGTTGGTCAACCCAAATCCAAGGGTGATCAGGAGGATGAAGAGAGTATTTTTCATTTCCAACAGAAAGGGCTTCGACCAAAATTATTGAATATCTTCATTATCCATGCGGCTCTTTTTATCCATCCTGTTCCTGAACTTGCTCCTGCTGTTTTCATGCGACCGGCAAGAACCGAAGCCTGTTCACCAACACGTTTCCTACACCCGGCTTTTCAACAAATCCGCTCAGGGGAAAGACACCCTTTCCACGCTTTATTTTCCGAACGCTTTTACACCCAATGGAGAAGGGGTCAATGATGTTTTCCGGGTCACAGCTACCGGCCTTGCCCCCCATACGTTTTCCCTGACCATCTTCGATATGAACGGACAATCCGTATTCGAGACCCAAACCCCCGAAGAGGGCTGGGACGGGGAAGATCAAAAGGTCGGCACGTACGAAGTCCTCCTCCGGGCCGAGGATACCACTGGTTATGAATACGACCACGAAGGCCTGATCACTTTAGTCCGGTGATCAGTACAGGTTGAACTCGACCGGCACCAGGTTCTCCGGCGTCTCCCTGGAAAGGAATTGATAGCTCAAACCCACCTCATGAGCCCCGCCGGGATGGTATTCCGATAACCCTGAAATGGTAAGGTCATAAGAATACCCGATGCGGAAGTCCTTCCAGGACATCCCGCCGGAAAAAGTAACCGCATCGCCCACCCGGTAGCCGGCTCCCAGAAAATACCGCTTGTACCGGACCCGGACCCCCGGCAGGGTGATCCGGAAATTCCCCTGCCTGGAATGGAGCAAATAGGGGTTCAGGGAAAGATCCGTTCTATCCAGGTCGTAAGAATATCCCAACTGGAAACTCATTCTCATTGGCCAACTGAAACCACCACCAATAAAAGATTCATTAGGAGTAGTGAACTGATAAACGGATATCCCGATCAATAATGAACGAGTGTACACCAACAATCCAGCGGAAAGATCCACATTGCTCACGCTCCCTCCCCTGGGCGTATCATTGGTCTGGTAAATGAATCCTTTTTTCGGATCGATCTGGTCACCAAAGGACAGGCGCCCCCAATCCAGTGCCTTTTGAAAATAGCTCATTTGCAAGGCCGGCCGCACCATGACCGTTCCCAGAATAGGGATGGTGTAGGCATGGTTCACGGTGAAGCGGTCGGTGGTGATCACGCCCCGGGCCTCATCGGTATGCAGATAGGAAACCCCAAGGGCACTGCGGGAATCCCCGAAGGTGTGGTCCACCGTGGCCAGTAAGTTCTGAAAATTGGCGGTCAGGCCCGGCCACTGGTTGCGATAGACCATCAAGGCATTGCTCCCCCCGTTCGCCCCCACGAAAGCCGGATTGTTCCGCGTGCTTCCGAAATGCGGTTGGGTGAAATGAGCATCCTGGGCCACAGCAACAGCGGATAACAGGAAGAACAATATTGTCAGCCCTTTCCTCACCAAGAGAAAGATACAAGATCGAGAAGAACAAGCTTTCCGTATCTATCCCTCAGGGATCAAAGCTCCTGGCAGAAGGTTTTCCACCAACAGCCCGCTGATATCGATCCGGTTGCTTTCATGGGGAATGGTATTGCAGGTCACGATCGCCCCGGCACCTGCTTCCCGGAGCTCCCGGTAAGCCTCCCCGGCGAAAATGGCATGGACGCCAATGCATACCGGCGGCTTCATCCCTGCCTGCAACAGGTGCTCTGTCGCTCCGATCATGGTCCGGGCCGTGGAGATGATGTCATCCACCAACACGGGCGTATGATCCTGGTAACCTTCCACGTGAGGCACGGAAATCTCCACTTCCTCATCTCCTTTTCGCGTTTTCTTCAACACCATGAAGGGGGCATCGGCCTTTTCAGCCACTTCCGACACCCATTGTTTGCTTTCATGGTCCGGCCCGATCAACACCGGGCGTTCCACCTCCTTCCGGATCCATTCAGCGATCGCTCCTGCTGCATGCACGACCTGATATGGGATCTCATAGATATCAGCCAGCGACGCTTTGCGATGCAGATGAGGATCCACCGTTACCAACGCATCCACGAACGAAGAGACCAGCGGACCGAAATACTCCGACGTGACCCCTTCCCCGGGATGGAACCGCTTGTCTTGCCGCATGTAGGCCAGGTAAGGCGCAACAAGGACCACGCGGGAAGCCCCCAGGTCCCGGACCGTCCGCGCCAGGAAATACAACGACAGGAAACGCGGGTCCGGATGGTACAGGCTTTCCACCAGCACCACGGTCTTGTCCTTTACCTCCGAACGGACCCGTACATAGGTTTCCCCGTCCGGGAATTGGCGAAGGGTCATCTCTCCCTGTCCTACCCCGGTCTTTCGGGAAAGCTGTTCGGTCAATTCTTCATTGCCGGGCAGGGCGAATAGAATGGAAGGATCAGGGGTCATGGTTCGATCTCGATGATGTTCTCCTGGCTTTGTTGAAACTCCAGGGCATAATCCAACTCTCCTTTCGAATCCGCATGGATGGTGTAAAGGACCTGTCCTTTATTGACCTTCATCTCCACCGGGGCAGCGAAATCGATCCCTGCCGCTTTGTCCTCCGGAGCACCGGCCAGCTTGGCAATGTTCGCCAGTTTGCGGTTGTCCACTTTCCTGACCGTACCGGCCTTTTCTGTCTGAACCGGGTGTTGATAGCGGGCCTTCGGAGGCTCCCGGAACCCACCCTGGGCATGGCAGATCGCCTGGAATTTTTCATAAGCTTTGCCGGAGGTCAGTAATGCCCGGGCTTTATCGTTCCCGTCACCAGTCTCCACCCGGCCGGACAATTCCAGCAATTCACCTGCCAATAAAAGCGCTCTTTCCATGAGGTCTTCAGGAGCATCCGGTTCGTTCCTCAGGACTGAGAGAACATCCCGGGCTTCCAGGGCAGGACCGATCCCCCGCCCCACGGGCTGGTTGCCGTCGGTAATCACCACTTTGAGCTTCAACCCGATGGCATGAGCGACCTTTTCCATATCGACCTTCAACCGGGTGGCCGCATCGATGCTCCGGATCTTGGCCGTCTTTCCCACCGGCATGTCGATGATCACATGGTCGGAGCCGGCTGCTATCTTCTTGGACAGGACCGAAGCGATCAATTGCCCTTCTCCATCGATGTCCAGGGTCCTTTCCACCCGGATAAGGATATCATCGGCTGGGCTCAGGTGAGCCATTCCTCCCCAAACCATGCAGCCTCCTTCTTTTCCCACAACTTCCCGGATCTGTTGCAGCGTCAGGTTGACCGGCGTGATCACCTCCATGGTATCGGCCGTTCCTGCTGGTGAAGTAATGGCCCGGGAGGAGGTTTTGGGCATGGTCAACCCAAAAGCCGTGACGATGGCAACGATGATAGGGGTTGTTCGGTTCCCGGGCAATCCACCGATGCAGTGTTTATCTACGACCTTGTCCCTGGTCCACTGAAGGCGTTCTCCCGAATCGATCATCGCCTCGGTAAGGGCCACGATCTCTTCAGAGGTCATGCGAGATCCCGCACAAGCCGTCAGAAAAGCTGAAAGATGGATGTTGGAATAATTCCCGGCCACGATATCCTGGATGATCGAACGGAATTGTTCCTTTCCAAGCGTATTGCCATAGATCTTCGAACGAACATGCTGCAAGGAAACGATCGGATGAAGATGGGAAACCGTTATGGTCGCTCCTTCTCTCACTCCTAAAGCATGGAACGCGCTCTCCGACAAACTGATCTCCCCGGCGCCCAGTATATCGGTACGGACCACGTTCAAACTGGCCACCACAGAATGATGGCCGTTGGTCACCCGGATCCGGGTCAGGGCTTCGAACCCTTCTGAAATGCAGACATCACAATCCTCCCGCATGTATACAAAGAACTCCTGCTGGGTATGGATCCCGAGTCGTTTGAACGTCATTTTGTTCACTGGCCTTGTCTTCATGAACTCATTTCCTGGAATAACAATATAGCTACAACAAGCACCACCAAAGCAAGGATCCAGGCGAAGAACGCCACCAGTGTCTTTCGACGGGCTTTTTTCTTCTCCCACCATCGGCCGGGCCGAATGCCAGCCAGGTAGAAGGTGGTGATACCGGCCAGGTTCACGCATACCACGTTGGTACTGAAGATCAGGAAGGAATTCAGAGCATCGCTGAAATACCCCCCGCCCAGCAGCAACCCGGCCCGCATCAACGGCGGTAGCAATGCCGTAGCCACCATCACCCCTACCAATGCAGCCCCCGGACCGCTTACCACGGCGATCACCCCGGCAAATCCACACATCAGGGCCAGCAGGAGGTCCTGGTAACCAATGGAAGGATCACGAACGATACTCTCCACATCACTGGCCGTCCAACCCCATATCATGGAAATGGCCAAAGCAAGGGCTGTTGCTACAAGACCGGTAACTGTCGATTTGCGGATGATGGTCCAGTCTCCCAGCGTAGTGCCGAAGGCCATCGACATGTTCGGCCCCAGGAAAGGAGCGATCACCATGGCGCCGATGATGATCGGCACATTGTCCTTCAGGATCCCGATCCCGGCCACGAACGAGGAAAGGATGACCATGAGGATGAAATTGACCGATAGTTTCACCGGTTGATCGATGTGACTGTATAGTTCTTCCTTACTGATCGTAAAGAACTTACCGATCTTTAGCATTTCCTTTTCTTCCCCGGTCGGAGCTTCAAGCTTCGGGGAAGTGCCCTCCACCCGGTAGATGATGGTACGCTGTCCCGGTTTCTTTTCCAGTTCAGCGAGCAGGGTCTTGGCGTTTTCCCGGTCGGTCAGCACTTTGATCACGGTCTGCCCCTGATCGGAGGGGAAGGTCCAACGTTCGATCACCTTATCTTCTGTCAGGAGGGCTTCCACTCCTTCCCGGTCTGCTTCCGCTATGATGATCTCAAGAAGTCTCATGCTTCAGGGGCTTTTTCTCCCATGGAACGGTCCACGATGAATACCGCTCCGAATACTTCTATCAAACTCCACGGAACTGCTATATACAAAACCTTGAAAGGCAACACCCCCAGGTTCCCAACTACCACCCACATCAACACGAACCCCACGAACCAGGCCAGGAGACCAGCCTGCACAAAAGGGAACCGGGGCACCAGGATGCGGACCGCAATGGCAAACAGCAGGGACCACAAACCCCATATAGCTCCATTGACCGGAGCATCGGGAAAGGTCAGCCCGAGGTTTTCATAATGGGCCACCCATGCAGACTTGAACAGCCATTCGTTGCGGAAGAACTCATTGAGGCTGACCCAAAGGGTGGCCAACAGAACGGGAAGAAGGGTTTTTCGGAGCATAGGCGATCCATTGCCAAAGGCTTAAAAGTAGGGATCCTCTTCATTCCTGCTTCCCCATCCCGATGATCACATTACCGACTTTCTGTCCCGAAGCCACGTATCGGAAAGCCTCCCGGATCTCTTCCAGCGGATAGACCTTATCGATCAGCGGCCGGAAAGTTCCCCGGTCCAACAGTTCGCGGACCAGGGCCAGGCTTCGGGGAATATTGGCCGGAACGGGGAACAGGACCTTTTGACCGCTTTTGAACGGCGCGAGCAGTGCCAGGAAAAGGTTCTCCGAGCGGGGCCCGAGTTCCGAAGAAATGTAGATACCCCGGGGCTTCATGATGGGGCGGCACCGCCCGAAACTGCTCTTTCCTACCGCATCGAAAACGAAGTCGTATTGTTCCTTCCGTTGGGTGAAATCTTCACGATCGAA